>NZ_JBVILC010000011.1:0-147891 GCF_055580545.1 Streptomyces sp. NPDC031670
TTTGGCACGCTGTTGAGTTCTCAAGGTACGGACGCTTCCTTCGTTCCCGTTTCCGGGCCCTCCGGGCGCTTCCTTCGTTTCCGACTCTATCAGACCGTTTCCGGCTCGATTTCCTCGGTGCTTTCCAGGTTTTCGCTTTCGCGTTTCCCTTTCCGGCGGTTCCGACTCTATCAGAAGCATTCCAGCCGAACTAATCGACTTCGTGATTCGAATCAATCGGAATGGCTCTTCGGAAATCGCATTTCCGGTGAGAGCGAGAGAGATGTTATCGAGTGCGCCCGAACTTGTCCAGTCCGTCGCAACCGTTTGAATCTACCTCCCCACGCCGACCGTGTCAACGGTTTTTGTGGGCGAAGAGGACAGTACCAGGTCAGAGGGGCCGTACGCACATCAGGCGGCGGTCGGTACGCCCGCGCTGCGGTCCGGTTCCTCGACGTCGCCCGTCTCGCCCGCACGTACGGCTCGGCCGCCCAGGACGAACACGTATAGGAGGAAGGTCAGCTCGGCGGCGACGCCGATGGCGATGCGGGCCCAGGTGGGGAGGCCGGACGGCGTGACGAAGGCTTCGAGCAGGCCGGAGACGAACAGGACCAGGGCCAGGCCCATGGCCATGCCGAGGGCCGCGCGGCCTTCTTCGGCGAGCGCGTCGCGGCGGGTGCGCGGCCCGGGGTCGATGACGGTCCATCCCAGGCGCAGCCCTGTGCCCGCGGCTACGAAGACGGCGGTCAGTTCGAGGAGGCCGTGCGGGAGGATCAGGCCGAGGAAGGTGTCCAGGCGGCCGGCCGAGGACATGAGGCCGATGCCCACGCCCAGGTTCAGCATGTTGGAGAAGAGGACCCACAGGACCGGCAGGCCCAGGAAGGCGCCCAGGACCAGGCACATCGCGGCTGCCTGCGCGTTGTTCGTCCAGACCTGCGCCGCGAAGGAGGCTGCGGGGTGGCTTGAGTAGTACGTCTCGTACTCGCCGCCCGGTCGCGTCATGTCCTTGAGCGTCTCCGGAGCGGCGATCGACGACTGGACCTCGGGGTGGGTGCCGATCCACCAGCCGATGACCGCGGCCAGTGCCGTCGAGATCAGCGCCGCCGGAATCCACCATCTACGCGCGCGATAGACGGCTGCCGGGAACCCAGCCGTCAGGAAGCGTGCGGCGTCCCGCCAGGACGCGCGACGGGTGCCGGTCACCGTGGCGCGGGCTCGGGCGACCAGCTGGGTGAGACGGGCCGTGAGCTGCGGGTCGGGCGTCGAGGACTGTATCTGCGACAGGTGCGTCGAGGTGCGCTGGTAGAGGGCGACGAGTTCATCGGCCTCCGCACCGGTCAGGCGGCGGCCACGGCGCAGCAGGCGTTCGAGTCGGTCCCACTCATGACGGTGGGCGGTGACGAAGACGTCGAGGTCCATGGTCGGCTGCTGCTCCAGGCACTGGGTGCGTACGGTCCGTCCTACTGCGGCGCGCTGCGGGCCAGCTTGGCAGACTGGGGTTTCCGAGGGTCGGGGAAGGTCGCCGCTTCGGCGGCCTGGGCGCAGGTCGTCGTCCCGAAACGACGACGATGAAGGGTGGGTACCGGTGAGTGCGCTGGTCACGGGGGACGCGGTTGTGCTGGGGCTGCGGCCCGCGCGGCTGCCCAGTCGCGCGCTCGCGCTTCTCATCGACATGGCCGTGGCCTGGACCGGGTACTTGATCGTCTCGTTCTCGCTGCTGCTGGCCACCGCTTCCCTCGACGACGCGGCACAGGCGGCGATAGCCGTCGCTCTGTTCGTCCTCGTCCTTGTAGGAGCGCCGATAGCCGTCGAGACGCTGTCGCACGGGCGCTCACTGGGGAAGCTCGCCTGCGGTCTGCGCGTGGTGCGCGACGACGGCGGGCCCATCCGCTTCCGGCACGCGCTCGTGCGCGGGGCCATGGGTGTCGTGGAAATTCTGCTGACCTTGGGGGTCGTCGCCTGCATCGCGTCCCTGGTCTCGGCTCGGGGACGGCGGATCGGGGATGTGTTCGCGGGGACCCTGGTCGTACGCGAGAGGGTGCCCGCCGGGCGGGCCGCCGCCGTACCGCCGCCTCCGCCGTGGTTGAGGGGACGTTTCTCCGGGCTCGATCTGTCGGGGGTGCCGGATGCTCTGTGGCTGGCGGTGCGGCAGTACCTGACGCGGATGGGGCAGCTGGACGCCCAGGTGAGCTGGGGGATGGCGGTCCGGCTGGCCGATGACCTGGTGGCGCGGACAGGGGCGCCGGCACCGGAAGGGGTGCCTCCGGCCGCCTATCTGGCGGCGGCCATGGCCGAGCGGCAGGCGCGGGACGCGAGGCGGGCATTCGGTGCGCCTCACGGCGCGACGCGTTTCCCGCCGCACACCATGACCGGCCTCCCTGTGGCGCCACACACCATGGCCACCCTCCCTGCGGCGCCGGGCGGGATGCCCGCGCCCCCGCGCACGCCGTCCACGACCGCGTCGCCCCCCTTCGTGTCGCCCGCTACCTCGCCGCTCGCGACCACGCCGCTCGCGAGCACGCCACCCGCGACCACGCCGCCAGTCCCCACGGCGCCAGACTCCGCCCCCTCGGCGCCTGTGCAGCGGCCCGGGGCCGAGTCGGGTGGCCGTTCGGGCACCGGCTTCGTACCGCCCGCCTGATCGACCTGCCCGTCTCGCGGGTCCCGGGGGCTCCCGTGTGGCGATCCGCCCGCGAGGACACGCGAGAACCCGAGACCGGCCCTACGGGCCCCAGGCCGACGGCGGGCTTTCGAGGGATTCGAGCTCGATTCCGGGCGCCGCGAGGACCACGTCACCGGCGATGTGGACGGTGTGCTGTTCCCCCGTGTCCAGGGCGCTGACCTGGTACTCGTCCACGGTCAGGGGGCCGTTGTCAGTGGCGTGCGCTTCACTGTTCACCAAGGCCCAGGACTGGTCGAGGGTGCGGGGCGCCAGGACGGGGTCGGTGAAGGCGACGAGGCGTACGCGGGTCGCGGGGGAACCGGGGGTGAGGCGGAGCAGGCGTGATGTGGCGATGAGGAATGCCGGGGACGTGCCGGTGAAGGCGTGGGCGGGGACATTGCCTTCGGTGGCGTGAGTGCCGGTGGGGTCGGTGCGGACCCAGGTGACGCCGTCGAGGGCGGCGCCGCGCACCTGCCAGGCGCCGGCGTGGAGTTCGAGGCGGATGGGGCGGCCGAGGTCGTCGAGGGCGAGGTCGACGGAGCCGGCGGGGTCGCCGGAGGGGGTGGTGATCTGCGAGACGTAACGCCAGCCGGAGGGGCCGGGCGCGCAGTGGAAGTGTTCATCGCCGAGGGGGGTGTGATCGTGCGGATCGTGAAGCGAATACCGGCCGCGGGGCATGGGGTCCTGTGGTCCTCGGGGGCGTAGGGGTGGACCGTTGTACGGAGCGGGGTACGGGGCAGGCCCCCGGCACGGGGGTCCGGGGGCCTGCCTGATACCGCTGCTCTCGGTGCTGCGTGCTGCGTACTACGTACCGCGTCGTCGGTACCGCTTCAGGTTCGCCGGTACCGCGCGGCCGGGTCCGTGGGTCACGGACCCGGCGGCGGGATCAGTAGCGGTAGTGGTCCGACTTGTACGGGCCGTCGACCTCGACACCGATGTACGCGGCCTGCTCGGGGCGGAGCGTCGTGAGCTTCACGCCGAGCGCGTCGAGGTGGAGGCGGGCGACCTTCTCGTCGAGATGCTTGGGCAGCACGTAGACGTCGGTCGGGTACTCCTCGGGCTTGGTGAACAGCTCGATCTGGGCCAGGGTCTGGTCCGCGAACGAGTTGGACATCACGAACGACGGGTGGCCGGTCGCGTTGCCCAGGTTCAGCAGGCGGCCCTCGGAGAGGACGATGAGGACCTTGCCGTCGGGGAACGTCCAGGTGTGGACCTGCGGCTTGACCTCGTCCTTGACGATGCCGGGGATCTTCGCGAGGCCGGCCATGTCGATCTCGTTGTCGAAGTGGCCGATGTTCCCGACGATGGCCTGGTGCTTCATCTTGGCCATGTCGGAGGCCATGATGATGTCCTTGTTGCCCGTCGTGGTGACGAAGATGTCGGCCTTGTCGACGACCTCGTCGAGCGTGGTGACCTGGTAGCCGTCCATCGCCGCCTGCAGGGCGCAGATCGGGTCGATCTCGGTGATGATCACTCGGGCGCCCTGGCCGCGCAGGGACTCCGCGCAGCCCTTGCCCACGTCGCCGTAGCCGCAGACGACGGCGGTCTTGCCGC
Organism: Streptomyces sp. NPDC031670; assembly: GCF_055580545.1. Lineage (NCBI taxonomy): Bacteria > Bacillati > Actinomycetota > Actinomycetes > Kitasatosporales > Streptomycetaceae > Streptomyces > Streptomyces sp. NPDC031670. The sequence continues at coordinate 4,196 of NZ_JBVILC010000011.1, forward strand.
CGATGAGGACGTCGGTGGCGCGGTTGATGCCGTCGATCAGGGAGTGGCGGCAGCCGTACTTGTTGTCGAACTTGGACTTGGTGACCGCGTCGTTGACGTTGATCGCCGGGAAGAGGAGGGTGCCGTCGCGGTGCATCTCGTAGAGACGGTGGACACCGGTCGTGGTCTCCTCGGTGACACCGCGGATCTCGGACGCCAGCTGGGTCCACTTCTGCGGGTTCTCGGTGAGGGTGCGGTTCAGCAGGGTGAGGATGTGGGCGTACTCCTCGCTGTCCGCGGTGGACGGGTCCGGGGCCGCGCCGGCCTTCTCGAACTCGACACCCTTGTGGACCAGGAGCGTGGCGTCACCGCCGTCGTCCAGGATCATGTTCGGGCCGCCGGTCGGGGAGTTCGGCCAGGTGAGGGCCTGCTCCGTGCACCACCAGTACTCCTCCAGCGTCTCGCCCTTCCAGGCGAAGACCGGGACGCCCTGGGGGTTCTCGGGGGTGCCCTCGGGGCCGACCGCGATGGCGGCGGCGGCGTGGTCCTGGGTGGAGAAGATGTTGCAGGAGGCCCAGCGGACCTCGGCGCCGAGGGCGACGAGGGTCTCGATCAGGACGGCGGTCTGCACCGTCATGTGCAGGGAGCCGGTGACCCGGGCGCCCGCGAGCGGCTGGCTGGCGGCGTACTCCTTGCGGATCGACATCAGGCCGGGCATCTCGTGCTCGGCGAGGGTGATCTCCTTGCGCCCGAAGGCGGCGAGGGAGAGGTCGGCGACCTTGAAGTCCTGGCCGGCGTCGACAGTCGTCATACGAGCTGCTCCTCATGAGTGGGTCGAGGGTGGGTACGGAAGGTCTGCGGGCGCACCTGGGCAGAGCGACGGCCGCGCGCACCGGCGGGTGCCCGGCGGACATCGCGATGTCCGGGTGGACACGGAAGTGTCCATGGGCACCCAGCGGTGCCCGTCGCGCTCACAGCGCAGTCCGTCGGAGGCCCTCTCTCCCTCGGCCGGTGCGCGTGGCGTACCGACCGACCGCCATCAGCAGCGACGTCTGGCTCTGGTCACGAATCTACACCGATCGGCCCAGCCACCCCCAGCCCGTCCCGGATGGCGAGGTGGCGAAATTCAGGGGTGGGAGCCCCCCGGGGGCATGCCTGCTGGCTTCGGGAAAGGGGCGTCGGGCCGGGAAACCGCTTCCCTCCCCGCCGCCCCCGATCGAGCTCGCCCCTTGGGTCTCGGCCGGTCCGCGCCGTGTGCGGCGCGGTGCCGCCCCCTCGGCTCAGTGCCCGGTGCCTCCGGGCGTGGCCGCCGGGTCCGGGCCGGCCGCGGCTTCCGCCGCGCTGTAGATGTCCGGTTCCAGGTAGATGACACGGGCGATCGGCACCGCCGCACGGATGCGGACCTCGGCCTCGTTGATGGCGCGCGCGACCTCGGCCGCCGTGTCGTCGTGCCGGACCGCGATCTTGGCGGCGATCAGCAGCTCCTCCGGGCCCAGGTGCAGGGTCCGCATGTGGATGACGGAGGTGACGGTGTCGCCGTCGACGATCGCGGTACGGATCTTCTGCACCTCCTCGATGCCGGCCGCCTCACCGAGCAGCAGGGACTTCGTCTCCACGGCCAGGATCAGGGCGATCAGGATCAGCAGTACGCCGATGCAGAGGGTGCCGATGCCGTCCCAGACGCCGTCTCCGGTGGCCAGCGCGAGACCGACACCGCCGAGTGCGAGGACGAGTCCGATGAGCGCGCCGAAGTCCTCCAGAAGGACCACCGGGAGCTCGGGGGCCTTCGCCCGGCGCACGAACTGCGACCAGGAGAGCGAGCCGCGCGTCTCGTTCGACTCCTTGATGGCCGTACGGAAGGAGTAGCCCTCGGCGATGATCGCGAAGAGGAGGACGCCTACGGGCCAGTACCAGGCTTCGATGTCGTGCGGGTGCTTGACCTTCTCGTAGCCCTCGTAGACGGCGAACATGCCACCCACCGAGAACAGGACGATGGAGACGAGGAAGGCGTAGATGTAGCGCTCGCGGCCGTAGCCGAAGGGGTGCTGCGGTGTCGCCTCACGCTGGGCCTTCTTGCCGCCGAGCAGCAGCAGGCCCTGGTTGCCGGAGTCGGCCAGCGAGTGGACGCTCTCCGCGAGCATCGACGACGAGCCGCTGAAGAGGAACGCCACGAACTTGGCTGCCGCGATCGCGAGGTTGGCGCCGAGCGCCGCCACGATCGCCTTGGTTCCGCCTGACGCACTCATACGTGCACGTGTTCCCTTCGTCGTTGACGCGGCTGCCCGGGTGCCGCCATACGGCCGCACATTGTTGCATCAGGCCACGACAGTGGCGCGAAAAGCGGTGCCCGCTCCGGACAGTCCGGCCTTTTCACCTGCCCGCACGAAGGCGGCCTGACCGGGGGTGAGGCGCAGGTCACCCAGGTCCACGGCACCGGCGGTGCACAGGACGATCTGCGCGCTCGTGGCCGTCAGGTCCGTCGGAACCGCGCCTTCCGGTCGTACGAAACGGGACAGCCGGAACTCGTCGATCGGGGTCTCGTACACCTCCTCGCCGGTCTCCGACGCCTCGGGCCGCAGCACGCCGGGGTCGCCGGCCTCGAAGCGGACGACCCGGAGGAGTTCGGGGACGTCCACGTGCTTGGGGGTCAGACCGCAGCGCAGCACGTTGTCCGAGTTGGCCATGATCTCCACGCCCATGCCGCTCACATACGCGTGCGGGACGCCGGCGCCGAGGAACAGGGCCTCGCCGGGCTGGAGCCGGACGTGGTTGAGGAGCATGGCCGCGATGACGCCGGGGTCGCCCGGGAAGTGGTGGGCAAGCGTGCCCCAGACCCGGTGGACGTCGTCGTCGAGGCGCTCGCAGGCCGCCGCGGCCTCGGCCACCGTCTCCGCCATCTCCTGCGGATCGGCGGTCAGTACGGCCGTGAGGACCTCGCGCAGCGCCGCCTCCTCGGGGTGGGCGCGCAGGAGATCTACGTACGGCTTGAGGGAATCCACGTCGAGCGCGGCGAGAAGGTCCGCGGATTCCTCCGGAGCCCGGAACCCGCACAGGCCTTCGAACGTTGTCAAGGCACAGATCAGTTCGGGCTTGTGGTTGGCGTCCTTGTAGTTGCGGTGCGGGGCGCCGAGCGGAACGCCCGAGCTCTCCTCGTCCGCGTAACCCCGCTGCGCCTGGGCGAGATCGGGATGCACCTGAAGCGAAAGGGGGGCGCCTGCCGCCAGCACTTTGAGAAGGAAGGGCAGACGGGGACCGAACTTGGCGACGGCCGCGTCACCGAGCTCCGCCGTCGGGTCCGCCGCGATGACGTCGGAGAGCGGAGCCTCGCCCGTACCCCGGTCGACTCGGGACGGGGCACCCGGATGCGCGCCCATCCACATCTCCGCCTGCGGTTCGCCGGTGGGGTCGGTGCCGAGCAGCTCCGGGAGCAGCGTCGTGGACCCCCAGGCGTAGGGGCGCACGGTGTTGGCGAGACGGTCCATGGTTCGCGTGGTCACTTTCGCGTGGTCGTGTACGGAATCGGTCGCCGCGTGCCGTCCGCGTGTCCCGGCAGCCGTCCAGCACCGGTCATCTCGGCGTCGTACCGCACGGCACTGCCCTACGCCGGGGGCGGTGTCGAGGCGAGAGCCAGGTAGGCGGTCGTGAAGTCCGCGAGGGCGAGGAGTTCCGCGAGGCACTCCAGCTCCGTGCCCTCCTCCGGCTCCAGTTCGCTGATCTGCGCCTCGTGGCCCAGGGCGAGTTCGCGTGCCGCCGGGGCGGCGGAGAGGCCGCCGGCCGGGCGGTCGCGCAGCAGGACGACGCGGGCGTGCAGCGTCGCGGGCTCCTCCACACGGTCGCGGAAGAAGTCGTCCGGGTCGGCGCCCTCGCCCAGCGAGCCCGCGAGCAGGATGGAGTGCGAAGCCAGTGCCTCCGGCAGTTCACCGGCGAGCGCGGGGCGGCCCGCGAGCTCGGCCAGTACGGTCGCGAAGCGGCGGCCCACCGGGGCGGCGCCCTCGCCCTCCGTCCAGACCAAGGGGAGGGAGTCGGCGAGCTCCGCCGCGAGGGTCTTCGCCGGATTGCTGTAGGTGGCGATGGCCGGACCGCAGCGTTCCGCGGCGCGGTCGAGCCGGTCGGCGACCTTCTCCAGCGTCTCCGGGGGCGCGGAGACCAGTCCCAGCCGGTCGAGCAGGGCCAGGATGGGGGTGAGCAGGGCCCACAGGGCGCTCGGCGAGGCGGCCGGGGTGCTCCCGTCCTCGTACAGCTCGTGCGGGGCCGTCGCCAGCGGCACCACCAGGCCGTGCACCCCGTCGACGGCCTCGGAGAGCGGGGAGCCCTCGGGGGCCACGGCCACGACCGTGCAGCCCCGGCGGTAGGCCTGCTCGGCGAGGAGCGCGAGGCCGGGCTCGCTGCCGTCCGTGGTGGTGATGAGCAGGAGGTCGACCGAGCCCGCCCAGCCCGGGAGGTTCCAGCGCAGCGCGCCCGCCGCGGCGGCCACCCCGGACGGGACGAGCCGGGCGACCGGTGCGGAGGCGCCGGCCAGCGCCGCGACCAGGTCGCCCACGCCCGCGGCGGCGGTGCCGGGGCCCGCGACGAGCACGGAGCGGGGGCGGCCCTCGGGCCGCAGCTGCGCGATGCCCGCCTCCGCGGCGTACCGGGCGGCGGTGCGGACGCGGGCGCCGGCGTCGGCCGCTCCGCGCAGCAGACCGCGGCGGTCCGCGCGGGCCAGGGCTTCCGGCGCGTCGAGCAGCGACTCATCGAGCATGTGCGGCGGCCTCCGGGGCGATCGGGGTTCCGGGTCACTCGGTCCGGCGGGGGCGCCGGTCGGGGTCCGCGGGACGGGGTCCACGCGGGGCGGGGTCACGCCGGGCGGCGGGCCTCGTCCACGAGAAGTACGGGGATGCCGTCACGGACCGGGTACGCGAGGCCGCAGTCCGCGCCGGTGCAGACCAGCTCGGGCGTCTCCTCGGCCGTGGCGTCCTTGAGCGGGGCGTGGCACGCGGGGCAGGCGAGGATGTCGAGGAGGCCGGCTTCGAGCGGCATGGGGGTCCTTCCGGAACGTCTTCGTCGTCTCGTGTACGGGGATCGGGTGCCCGGATTCAGTTGCCTGGACCGGGCCTTGTCACCCTACCGCCGGGGTGGGGTGCAAGCGCCCCGGGTGGCCGGTCCGCCCGGTGGTGGCGTGCGGCCGGCAACGGACCGCCGGAACCGGGTGGTCCGGCGGTCCGGGGCGGGGTTACGCCCGCACCAGCGCCAGGACCTCGTCCCGCACCTTCGCCATCGTCGGTTCGTCGCGCGCCTCCACGTTCAGCCGCAGGAGGGGCTCGGTGTTGGAGGGGCGCAGGTTGAACCACCAGTCGGCGGTGGAGACCGTCAGGCCGTCGAGCTCGTCCGTGGTGACGCCCTGACGGCCCGCGAAGGCCTCGCGGACGGCTTCCGTGCGGGCCGTCTGGTCGGTCACCGTGGAGTTGATCTCGCCCGAGCCCCTGTAGCGGTCGTACTCCGCCAGCAGCCGCGAGAGCGGGGCCTCCTGGGTGCCGAGGGCGGCCAGCACGTGCAGGGCCGCCAGCATGCCGGTGTCGGCGTTCCAGAAGTCCTTGAAGTAGTAGTGCGCGGAGTGCTCGCCGCCGAAGATCGCGCCCGTACGCGCCATCTCCTGCTTGATGAACGAGTGGCCGACGCGGGTGCGGACCGGGGTGCCGCCGTTCTCCCGGACGACCTCCGGGACGGACCAGGAGGTGATCAGGTTGTGGATGACCGTTCCGCCGGGGTGCTTGGCCAGTTCGCGGGCCGCCACCAGCGCGGTCACCGCGGACGGCGAGACGCCCTCGCCGCGCTCGTCCACCACGAAGCAGCGGTCGGCGTCCCCGTCGAAGGCGATGCCGAGATCGGCGCCCTCGGCGCGGACGCGCTCCTGGAGGTCGACGATGTTGGCGGGGTCGAGGGGGTTGGCCTCGTGGTTGGGGAAGGTGCCGTCGAGCTCGAAGTACATCGGCACCAGCGTCAGCGGCAGACCGGCGAAGACGGTGGGGACGGTGTGGCCGCCCATGCCGTTGCCCGCGTCCACGACGACCTTGAGCGGGCGGATGCCGGAGACGTCGACGAGGGACTTCAGGTGCGCGGCGTAGTCGGCGAGGGTGTCGCGCTCGTCGACCGTGCCGGTGGTCGCGGCCGGTTCCGGAGCGCCCGACTCCGACCAGCTCTCGACGAGGGCGCGGATGTCGGCGAGCCCCGTGTCCTGGCCGACCGGGGCGGCGCCCGCGCGGCAGAGCTTGATGCCGTTGTACTGGGCCGGGTTGTGGGACGCGGTGAACATGGCGCCCGGCAGGTTCAGCCGGCCCGACGCGTAGTACAGCTGGTCCGTGGAGCACAGGCCGATCAGGGTGACGTCCGCGCCCTGGCCGGCCGCGCCGCGCGCGAACGCCGCCGACAGCCCCGGCGACGAGGGGCGCATGTCATGTCCGACCACGATCGCGTCGGCGCCCACCACCCGGACGAAGGCCGCCCCGAACAGCTCGGCCAGGGACTCGTCCCACTGATCCGGCACCACCCCGCGGACGTCGTACGCCTTCACGATCTGCGACAGATCAACAGCCACGGCCCAACCCTTCTGAAAATCACCTGCGGAGACATGCGGCCCCCTGGACCGAGGCTACCGGCTGGGGGTGTCGCGGCTGCGGTGCCTGTGGAGAACTCCGCAGCGGTCGTTCTGCAAGGCGGATGCCCACGGGTGGGGCCGGTGCAACGCGCGCGGGGCGACATTCGCGCGCCGCGGTCCGTCGAGCGTGCCCGCGCCTCAGCGTTCGGGCGAGCGCAGCGCCTCAGTTTTCCGGTGAGCGCAGTACGCGGAGGTGGCCGCGGCGGGCGACCTCCATGGGGTCGGCCGCGCGGGCGCCGCCGGCCTCGGCGGCACGCTCGTGGGGGCGGGCCGCTTCCCGTACCGCGTTGGCAAGCGCTTCCAGGTCGTCGCCGCTGGGGCGGGCCGGGGAGGAGGCGTCGGTGAGGCGGACGACCTCCCAGCCGCGGGGCGCGGTGAGGCGCTCGCTGTGCTCGGCGCACAGGTCGTAGCAGTGGGGCTCGGCGTAGGTGGCGAGCGGTCCGAGGACTGCGGTCGAGTCCGCGTAGACGTACGTCAGTGTCGCGACGGCAGGGCGACCGCACGCGGTGCGCGAACAGCGACGTACAGGGCTCACGACGTTGGACGGTACCGCACTCTTGAGCGGGCCGCGACGACTCTCCACCGGGTCACTCCACCGTGTCGCGGTGTGAGCTCGGGCACAGCGGCCTGCCGAGCAACTGCGCTGACCTGCGCGGGAAGAGGGCCGCACGGTGCGTGACAGGGCCATTTACGTTCCGTACTTGGGAATCTTCCGGTCAAACGATGTGAAATCCACTGTCCCGTATGGGCCGGTAATCGCTCTCAAGCGAGAGGCAAACGGTCAACCCGCGACATGCCGTGGAAGGCACCGCCGCCGCGATCGCGCGGCGCCCCGGAGGGCTACGCTGCGTCAGTGATGGACACTTCCCGTTCCGGCACCGGCACCGGACCCGACTCCGTACCGCCCGGCCCGCGGCCCCGCCGCCGTGACCGGCACGGCAGGGGCATGCGCGGCCCGGTGGCCCCGCCGCAGGTGCCGCTCTCGGCGAGCCGCGCGGAGAGCTTCCGCGATCTGGTGCGGGACTCGGTGGAGCGGCTGGAGCGGCGCTGGCCGCAGCTGGCCGACGTCGACTTCCTGGTCTCCGATGTGCCGCTGCCCGAGTCCGAGGAGGACGGGTGGAGCGACGAGGCCGTGCCGCTGGGGCGCGCGCTGCCCGCCTCCAAGGGATCGCCCGCGCGGATCGTCGTCTACCGGCGGCCCGTCGAGATCCGCACCAAGAGCCGCGACGAGCGGGCCCTGCTCGTCCACGAGGTCGTGGTCGAGCAGGTCGCCGAACTCCTCGGCCTCGCACCGGAGTCGGTCGATCCGCGCTACGGACAGGACTGAACCGGACTGAACCAGACCGAACCGAACCGGATCGGACCGGACCGGACCGCATCGGTCTGCCCGCGCGCGGGACCGGCCCGGTTCAGTCGTCCAGGACCGCCAGATCCTGCTGCGCCGCCGGGACGGCCACCGTTCCCTTGTCGTCGGGGAGCGTCTGGACGGTGAACATCGGGATGCCGTCCTGCGGCAGCGCCAGGGTGCGGGAGGCGTAGACGGGGCCGCTGCCCGGCTGGGTCTCCACCGTGAGCGCGTACGAGCCCTTGAGCCCGGACGGGACGGGCGGCTCCACCGCCAGCGTGGTGCCGGGCTTCACGGTGTACGTCTTGGTCTGCGGCTCGCCGCCCTCGGTGCCGGGGGACGCGGTGACCTTGACCGTGGCCGCGGCGGTCGGCGCGGTGAGGGAGAGCGTGGAGCCCTTGCCCCGGTTGTCGGTGACCGTGGACCGGTCGCCGACCGGCGCGGTGGCCGGAATGTATGCGGTCTCCTGCTTGTCACCCGTGCCGCGCACGACCCGCAGCGCCGCCGCGATGGGCGTTTTCGCGCCATCCGAAGACGGGTTGAGGAACAGGGAACCCACCTCGCCCCTCGTCACGTTCTTCAAATCGAAGGACGCCGTCATCCCCGACTTCACGTGGACGGTGTCCAGACCAGCAGGGGAGAAGCTGCCGCTCGCACCGGCCAGCCGCACCTTGAGATCGGCGTCGTCGGCGCCCTTGGCGTACACCACCAGGCGTACGTCGGTGGCGTCGCCCGGGATGCCCGGGAGGACCTGGCTCGCCGCCGGGTCGGCCGACGCGGGCAGCCAGTCCGCGCCCGCCTTCGCGTCCGATGCCTGCACGACCGCGCCGACCCGCCCGGACCGGGTCGTCACATGCACGGTCAGGTCATCGGCCGCCGCCGAGGTCAATGTTGACAACAGAACAGGGACGCTGGATTTCGCGGGGACCGTGATCCCCTCCCCCACCTCCGACTTGATGGGTCCCTCCTTGCCGAACAGCTCGATGTCGACGACCGCCGCGCCGTCGTCCGGGTTGGTCAGATGGACGTAGTCCTGACGGGTCTTGGCGGTGGAGGCGCCGGGGAACCAGAAGTCGGTGTCGGGCTCGGTGCAGCGGGTGCCGAGCACCGCGCGCGTGTCGCCCGCCGAGACCACCGTGGTCTGCTGCGCCGCCCACCCCGGCGCGAGCGGGCCGTCGGCGGACCCGGCGAGCGCGGGGACGTCGGAGCCGTCCGCCGTGGCCGACGCGGGCCTGCCGGGCTCCTTGAGGGTGACGACCGCCTTGTCGGGGTCGGGCTTCTCGGGGGTCTTCCCCTTCTTGCCCTTCTTGTCCTTGTCCGCCTTGGCGGGGGGCTTGGCGGGCGTGCCGTCGGTGAGCGGGGTGACGGCGGGCTTCAGCACGGCGCCACCGGCCGTGCCCGCCCTGGCGCCCGCGTCGCCGCCCTTGGGGGTGTACGTGGTGTACGTGGTCTCCGCCAGGTCGGAGAGGCTGGGCGCCGGGCAGAGCAGGCTGGAGCGCTCGACGGGCAGCCGTGCCGGGCCCTTCGCGTCCGCCGCCGCCGAGTCGCCGCCCGGGGCGGTGACGGCCGCGAAGCCCGTGACGGCGGCGAGGGCGACGGCCGCCGCGATCAGGGAGAGGGTGCTGCGGTTCACTGGTGGCTCCCGTCGGGGCGGTGCGGCTGCTCGGTGTCGTGGCCCCGGCCGTCAGGGCCCCGGCCGGCGGTGTGGCCGCCGTCGCCCTGCTCCTGGCCCGGGGCCTGCTCCCCGCCGTAGCCATAGCCGTAGGGGTCGTACACGGGCTCCTGCGGCGGGTACTGCTGCTGCTGTTGGTACGGGTCGTACTGCTGGTACTGCTGCTGGTACGGGTCGTACTGCTGCTGCGGGTACTCGGCGTTGGTGTACGCCGGCTCGTCCCACTGCCCGTAGGACTGCTGCTGCGGCACCTCGGCGTACGGGGTGCCGGCGTAAGGGTCGGTCTCCGGGGCCGGGGGCGCGGAGGTGGGCGGCGGCGGGAAGTCCTGACCGGCCGGCCCGTCGGACTCCGCGGCCGGGTCGGCGGACGGGTCGCCGCCGGCCGCCTCGGCCTCCGCCTGGGCGCGCAGTCGGCGGGCGCGGCGGCCCTCCCCGTCGCGGGCGGGGGGCAGCACCGGCTGATCCTCCTCGGGCAGGTCGTCGTCGATCCGGCGGCGCCGGCCCGGCAGGGCCAGTACGACGAGCACCAGGGCGAGGAGGGACTGGGCCCAGATCCACGCGGTGTGGGTGAAGGGGGCGTCGTAGGTGATGTCCAGGCGGCCACCGGCCGCGGGCAGTTGGAAGCCCTGGGCCCAGCCGTCGACGGTGGTCTTCTTCAGCGGCTTGCCGTCGAGGGTCGCGGTCCAGCCGGGTGCGGCCCGGTCGGCGATGCGCAGGACGCGGCCGTCCGCTCCGGCCGGGATTTTGGTGTGGACGTCGACCGGGTCGGCGGCGACGGCCACCGGCTCGGCGGCGCCCGGCTGGGCCGAGCCCGTGCCCGCGGCGGAGGCGGCGGCGGGCGGCATGATGACCGCGCGGGCCACCTGCCGGTCGACCCGCCACAGGGCGCTGCCGTCGAGCTGGCTCAGCCGGCTCAGGCCGGGGGTGGTGTCCAGGACGCGCCCGAAGGCGCGGGGGGCTCCGTCGCGTACCAGCACATAGCGCACGGCGAAGCCGCTGAGCTGGGAGGACTGGTCGGCGCCGGAGCCGGCGACCAGGTTGGCGACGACCTTGTCCAGGCGCGGGTCGCTGCCGCCGGAGGCGGCGAGTTCGGCGTCGCCGAGGCGGCCTCCGGAGCCGCGGACCAGGGTGTAGGAGACCTTGGCGGGCGAGGTGCCGCCCAGGACGAGGGTGCGGGCCTGGTCGCGGGTGCCGCTCTCCTCGGCGACGAAGGCGGGCACCTGCACCGGGTCGCGGCGCTCCAGCGGGCCGTCGGCGCCGCGCAGCATCCAGCCGCCGGCCGCGATCAGCGGGGCGACCGCGGCGGCCAGGGCGATCAGCGCGGCGACCGGCTGACGCCAGCCGAAGCCGTGGGCGGCGACGCGCTCCTTGGCGCCCTCGGCGCCGAGCACGGTGGCGGCGATCAGGGCGAGACCGTAGACGAGGGTGGCGGGGCCCGCCCAGCCGTCGTTGTTGGAGAGGACGGCGAAGAGGAAGCCGGTGAGGGCGACGGCCCAGGCGGTGCGGACCGCGAACTCCCGCTCCCCGCGCAGCAGCGCGGCGAGCGCGGCCAGCACGAAGCCGACGAGGAGCAGTCCGCCGACCGTCTTGGGGCCGCCGGGGCTCGCGCCGAGCAGGTCGAGTGCGGAGGCCGCGCCCTTGCCGTACTCCAGACCGGCCTCGTGGAGGAAGCCGGACGGGCCGGTGAGCAGGGTCAGCGACCAGGGGGCGAGGATCAGCAGGGGGGTGCCGACGGCGGCGAGGAAGCGCGGGCCGTAGGCGGTGAGGTCGTCGCGGCGCAGCGCCAGGACGGCGAGGCCGAGCAGCACGGCGAGCGGCCAGACGACGGGGGTGAACGCCATGGCGGCGGTGAGCAGCAGCGCGTAGGTCCAGGTGGCGCGCCAGGAGCCGCGGCCGTCGCCGCGCAGGCCCGCGGCGGTGACGCCCGCGCGGGCGATGGGCGGCAGGAGGACGGCGAGGACGGCGGTGCCCAGACGGCCGGTGGCGAGGGCGCCGGTGGCGGCGGGCAGGAAGGCGTAGGCGACGGCCGCCCAGGCGCGCAGCAGGCGCGACTCGACGAGCGGGCGGGAGGCGAAGTAGGCGGTGAGACCGGCCAGCGGGACCGAGCAGACCAGCAGCAGGGTCAGGGCGAAGCCGGTGGAGCCGAAGCAGAGGGCGGCCAGCGCGGCGATGGCCGCGAGGTAGGGCGGGGCGGTCTGGGTGCCGCCGGTGCCGACGGGGTGCCAGGCGTCCGCGTAGCGGCCCCACAGGTCGCCGACGCCCGGGGGCGAGGGCAGCAGGGCGCCGCCGGAGAGGGCGCCGCCCCCGAGGAGTTCGCGGCAGGCGGCCAGGGAGATCAGCAGGAGCAGGGCGAACAGGACGGGCGCGGGTTTGCGGGCGATCTTCTTCAGCCGCGCGAACTGCTCGATCTCCAGGAAGTCGGCGTCGTCGCCGCCGGGGCCGGACTCCACGGCGCCGTGCCGGGAGCCGCCGGTGTCGTCGGTGTCCGCGCCGAAGCTGGAGGCGACCTGTTCGACGGTGGCGCGGACGGTGGCGCCGGGGGGCGGGAAGAGCGGGCGCAGTTCGCTCGCCTCCACCGCCGCCTTGCCGCGTCTCTTGCGTCCGGCGAGGATCCGGCCGGGCCGCAGCAGGGTCGCGGACAGGCCCATGATCTCGTCGACGGCCTGGCCCGGTGCCTTGCCCAGCAGATAGGCGAGGGTGCGCAGGACAGTGCCGACGAGGATGCGCAGGAAGACGTAGGGCAGCGCGGCGGGGCGGGAGTTGACGAGCATCGTGTAGACGGCGCCCGCCTTGTCGACGCGGTGCGGGTCGACGGCGGAGCGGCCCGCGCAGTCGACGGTGCGGCGCTCGCGGGCGGCGGCCTCGGCGTGCCGGACGACGGCTTCGGGGGCGACGAGGACGGAGTGGCCGGCGGCGTGGGCGCGCCAGCACAGGTCGACGTCGTCGCGCATCAGCGGCAGCCGGCGGTCGAAGCCGCCGAGCTCCTCCCACACGTCGCGGCGGATCAGCATGCCGGCGGAGGAGACGGACAGCACGGGGCGGACCTGGTCGTGCTGCCCCTGGTCCTGTTCGCGCCGGTCCAGGCCGGTCCAGCGGCGACCGCTGCGGGCGATGGAGACGCCCACTTCGAGCAGTTGCTTGCGGTCGTACCAGCCGCGGAGCTTGGGGCCGACGATCGCGGCGTGGGCGTCGGAGTCGGCGACGCGCAGCAGTTCGGCGAGGGCGTCGGGCGCGGGGGCGCAGTCGTCGTGCAGCAGCCAGAGCCACTGCACGGGCTCGCCGTGCGGCAGTTCGGGCAGGTCGTAGCTGTCGTCGCGCCAGCTGCGCGAGACGGGGTCCCAGCCGCTGGGCCGCTTCAGGTACGGGAGTTCCTCGGGGCCGAGCACCGGCGCGGTGCGGACGGCCTCGTCGACGGCGGCGCCGAAGCCGGTGCGGCGCGCGAGGTGCAGGACGCGCTCGTCGCCGAGGGCCTCGGTGACCAGGCGGGCGGAGTCGTCGGCGCTGCCGGTGTCGGCCGCGTAGGCGCTCTGTACGGGGCGTTCCTGGCCGAGCAGACCGGCGAGGGCGTCGGGGAGCCAGCGCGCGCCGTCGTGCGAGACGAGCACGGCGGTGACGACGTGTCGCGGGAACTCGGGTGCGTGGGCGGAAACGAGCGGTGATGCCGCGGCCTCGGAGTACGGGGCCGTCGACTGGCTGTGCACGGACATCGAGGTACGGGCCCCTCCGGCCGGGGTCCGGGGGTTGGGGGCCCCGGAGGCTGCTGTGCTGACTGGCAGCGCCCCACACTAATGGCTGAGGAACACGGCGGTCCGCCGCCTGCGGAGGCCGGGTGGAGCCGGAGGGGTCCCGGACGGGGACCTCAGGGGGCAAAGGCCCCGAAAAAACTAGACCGCCGCCTTCTTCAGGCGGCGGCGCTCCCGTTCGGACAGTCCGCCCCAGATGCCGAAACGTTCGTCGTTCGCGAGGGCGTATTCAAGGCACTCGGAGCGGACTTCGCAGGCGAGGCAGACCTTCTTGGCCTCTCTGGTGGAGCCGCCCTTCTCCGGAAAAAAGGACTCGGGGTCGGTCTGGGCGCACAGCGCGCGCTCCTGCCAGCCGAGTTCTTCGTCCACATCGTCGACCAGCAGCTCCTGGAACACCTCGGTCATGTGCACCCCTCGTCTGTCTTTGCTGCCCCGTGATGCTGCCGTTACCGATTTCGGCCGAACGACACGAGTGAAATTACAAGTGTGTGGATCCGGGCCAGTCAAGCTGAGATCTGCTATTGGGCCCCGTATTCACTCTGCGGAACCAAGCCTATACGGAAAGTGTTCAAATCGGCAAAAACCATGACACATGCCAATGGCCCAATCGCACCTCCCTCACCTGCCCAGAGAAGACGAATCCAAAATCGATCTTGTTGCGTTCCGACGGCGGAAGCGATTGGGATCACAGTCCGATCACGACGGTGCCGCGGTGTTTGCCGATGCGGTTGCAGCGCCACATCTCCGGCACCGGCCGTGCACAAACCTTTCTCCGGGCCCCGTAACCGGATGAGGTGAAACATTGCACCCAAATCGGGTATTGAGTTGACAGCTCAGCTCTTCTTGGTCACCTTTGAGTCCATGTCCGCCACCGCAGCGCTCTTCGCGACCCACGTCCGTGGGTTCCGCAGCGCTGTCCAGGCGCGCTGTTGCTGTTCCAGCTGTTGATGCCGTAGCGCTCCGGCTCTCCCCGTGTTCTGTCCGGCCCTCCGGGCCCTCGCGCATCCGCGCGCACACGCCTTCGCGACACCCCGCACTCGTCACCGAGTCCCTGCCGAGGAACCACCGCACCCATGAACAGCGACAGCGACCTGCAGATCGCCGGCGACCTCTTCGAGGTCCTGCACCTCCTCCAGCCCGCCCGTGAGCACCCCGCGACCGTCGCCGACTTCGTCGGTCTGGCCCGCTCCATCGCGGCCGACCGCGCGCAGTGGGCCCCGCTCGTCCAGTACGACGCCACCAGCCGCTGGTACCGCCGACTGCGCACCGGGCCCGGCTACGAGGTGTGGCTGCTGTCCTGGGTGCCCGGGCAGCGCAGCGGACTGCACGACCACGGCGCCTCCTCGGGGGTACTGACCGTGCTGGAGGGCGAGTTGAGCGAGCGCACCGAACGCGGCACCCGCGCGCTGGCCGCCGGCGCCCAGCGCGTCTTCGCCCCCGGCTATGTCCACGAGGTCGTCAACGACTCGCTGGAGCCGGCCGTCAGCCTGCACGTGTACTACCCGGGCCTGACCGACATGCCGATGCACGAGAGCCAGTCCGCTCTGTCCACAGCCGCCGCCCACGATGTCGTAACCGCCTGACAGACTGCTGTCCATGCGCATTGTGGTTCTGGCCGGCGGCATCGGCGGTGCCCGTTTCCTGCGCGGCCTCAAGCAGGCCGCGCCGGACGCGGACATCACGGTGGTCGGCAACACCGGTGACGACATCCATCTGTTCGGGCTGAAGGTCTGCCCCGACCTCGACACGGTGATGTACACCCTGGGCGGTGGCATCAACGAGGAGCAGGGCTGGGGCCGGACCGACGAGTCCTTCCACGTCAAGGAGGAGCTCGCGGCGTACGGGGTGGGACCCGAGTGGTTCGGCCTGGGCGACCGCGACTTCGCGACCCACATCGTCCGTACGCAGATGCTCGGCGCGGGTTATCCGCTGAGCGCGGTGACTGAGGCGCTCTGCGCCCGCTGGCAGCCGGGCGTCCGGCTGATCCCGATGTCCGACGACCGTGTCGAGACACATGTGGCCGTCGAGGCCGACGGGGAGCGGAAGGTCATCCACTTCCAGGAGTACTGGGTGAAGCTGCGGGCGTCGCTCGACGCCACCGCGGTGGTGCCGGTCGGCGCGGAGCAGGCCAAGCCCGCGCCGGGCGTCCTGGAGGCCATCGCCGCCGCCGACGTGATCCTCTTCCCGCCGTCCAACCCGGTCGTCAGCGTCGGCACCATCCTGGCGGTGCCCGGCATCCGCGAGGCCGTCGCGGAGGCGGGCGTTCCGGTGGTCGGGCTCTCCCCGATCGTCGGGGGCGCGCCGGTGCGGGGCATGGCGGACAAGGTGCTGGCCGCCGTCGGCGTGGAGTCGACGGCCGCGGCGGTCGCCGAGCACTACGGTTCGGGGCTGCTCGACGGGTGGCTGGTCGACACCGCCGACCGGGCCGCGGTGGAGCGGGTCGAGGCCGCGGGCATCCGCTGCCGCGCGGTGCCGCTGATGATGACGGACCTGGACGCGACGACCGCGATGGCGCGCGAGGCGCTGACGCTGGCGGAGGAGGTGCGCGCATGACGGCCGACGCCACCGCGGGCCCGGGCGCCCCGCCGTCGTACCGGGTCCGGGCCGTGCCCGGGATACCGGAAGTGCGGCCCGGGGACGATCTCGCCAAGCTCATCGCGACCGCCGCGCCCGACCTCGCGGACGGGGACGTCCTGCTGGTCACCTCGAAGATCGTCTCCAAGGCGGAGGGCCGGATCGTCGAGGCGGCGGACCGCGAGGCCGCGATCGACGCCGAGACGGTACGGGTGGTGGCCCGGCGCGGCGCCCTGCGCATCGTGGAGAACCGGCAGGGCCTCGTCATGGCCGCGGCCGGCGTGGACGCCTCCAACACCCCCGCCGGGACCGTGCTGCTGCTCCCCGAGGACCCCGACGCCTCGGCCGAGGCGATCCGGGCCGGGATACGGGCCGCGCTGGGGGTCGAGGTGGGCGTCCTGGTGACGGACACGTTCGGACGGCCGTGGCGCGCGGGGCTCACCGATGTGGCGATCGGCGCCGCGGGCGTGCGCGTCCTCGACGACCTGCGCGGGGGCACGGACACGTACGGCAACCAGCTGAGCGCGACCGTGGTGGCCAGCGCCGACGAGCTGGCCGGCGCGGGCGACCTGGTCAAGGGCAAGGCGGCCGGCTTCCCGGTCGCGGTGGTCAGCGGCCTCGCGCACCTGGTCGCGGCGGACGGGGCGGCCGGGGCGGGCGGTGCCCGGGCGCTGGTGCGGGACGCGGCCGACGACATGTTCCGCCTCGGCACCTCGGAGGCGATCCGGACGGCGGTGACCCAGCGGCGTACGGTCCGGACGTTCACCGACGAGCCCGTGGACCCCGGCGCGGTGCGCCGCGCGGTGGCCGCGGCCGTCACGGCGCCCGCGCCGCACCACACCACGCCCTGGCGGTTCGTGCTGCTGGAGTCCGAGCGGTCGCGCACCCGGCTGCTGGACGCGATGCGGGACGCGTGGATCGCCGATCTGCGGCGCGACGGCAAGTCGGAGGAGTTCATCGCCAAGCGGGTGCGCCGCGGCCAGGTCCTGCGCGACGCGCCGTACCTGGTGGTGCCGTGCCTGGTGATGGACGGCTCGCACACCTACGGCGACGCGCGCCGGGACGCGGCCGAGCGCGAGATGTTCGTGGTCGCCACGGGCGCGGGCGTACAGAACTTCCTGGTGGCGCTGGCGGCCGAGCAGCTCGGCTCGGCGTGGGTGTCGTCCACGATGTTCTGCCGCGAGGTCGTACGGGAGGTCCTGGAGCTGCCCGCGCACTGGGACCCGATGGGCGCGGTGGCGGTCGGACGGGCCGCGGAGGCACCGAGGGAGCGGGGGGAGCGGGGGGCGGAGGAATTTGTCGTGGTGCGGTGAGGGGCCGCTTGGAGCGGCTTCGTGTGGCGGGGGCCTTCGTGTGGCGGGGGCCTTCGGCTGACGGGGGCCTTTGTGTGACGGGGCCGTCGTTGTACCGGGGCCGTCGTTGTACCGGGGCCGTCGTTGTACCGAGGCCGACGTTGTACGAGGCCGACGTTGTACGAGGCCGACGGCGCGGACTTCGGGGCGTCGTGCAAGGTCGGGTTTGGTTGTGCCCGGTCGTACGGTCCTGCTTACAGTGCGCCGATGTTCCCGGGTGTCATCCGAGGCGCGCGGCGGGGCGGGGTCCGGCCGCTGAGGAGGATCAGGCGGGTGGCGCGGTGGCGCTGGCCGGCGTACGGGGCGAGGAGCTCCAGCATCGCGGCGTCGTCGGCGTCGCGGTCACCCGCCAGGGCGTAGCCGACGATGCTCGGCAGGTGGTAGTCCCCGACGCTGACCAGGTCGGTGGCGCCCATCGCGCGCTGCAGGGTCTCGGCGCTGGTCCAGGGGCCGATGCCGGGGACCAGGTGGAGCCTCGCCGCGGCGGCCTCCTGGTCCAGGGCGACGGCCTCCTCCAGCCGGCGGGCCACGCGTACCGCGCGCAGGACCGTCGACGAGCGTTTGGCGTCCACGCCCGCGCGGTGCCACTCCCAGGAGGGGATCAGGGCCCAGGTCCTGGCGTCGGGCATCACGTACATCCGGCCGGGGGCCGGGCCCGGGGCGGGCTCGCCGAACTTGCACACCAGCAGCCGCCAGGCGCGGTAGGCCTCGTCCGTGGTGACCTTCTGCTCCAGGATCGACGGGATCAGCGACTCCAGGACCAGACCGGTCCGGGTCAGGCGCAGGCCCGGGCGGCGGCGGGCGGACTCGGCGAGGAGGCGGTGGCGGGGGGCGAAACCGGTGGGGTCGTCGGCGTCCCCGAGGAGCGCCGGGAGGTGTTCGAGCAGCCACTCGGCGCCGGGGCCCCATGCCTCGGCCTCGGCGCGGCCGGCGCGGAGGGCCACACGGAGGGTGCCGGGGCCGTCCGGGGTGCGGGAGGTGCGCCAGACGGAGCCGTCGGGGGTGGTGCGGAACGTGGGGTCCGCGGGGCCCCTTCGCAGGGGGCCCAGGACCAGGGCCAGGTCGAGGGGGGCGGGTGGGGTGTAGTGGCGGTTGTGGTGGCGGGGGGTTGTGGGGGGCGGCGGGGTGGGGCTGGTGCGGGTGGGCAGGGGGATGTGGCCGCCTCGCACGGTGGTGCGGGTGGGGACGGGGGTGCGGGGGGTGAAGCGGCCTGCCACGCTTCTGAGAATACTGGGTTCCTTTCCCCGCCCCGCCCCTTCCCGTAAGCCCTGGGCGGGCGGCCGGGTGGGGGTGCCCCACGGCGAGGCCCCCGCCCTCCTTCGGGGCTCCGCCCCTGGGCCCCGTTCGTCTGCGGCTGCCGGGTGGCTGGTCGCGCAGTTCCCCGCGCCCCTGTCAGGCCCGGATCTCGTCTGCGGGCCGGAGGTCGGTTGCTCGCGCAGTTCCCCGCGCCCCTTCAGGGCGGACTTCGACTACCGGTCGGGGTCGGCTGCTCGCGCAGTTCCCCGCGCCCCTTCAGGGCCGGACTTCGACTGCCGGTCGGGGTCGGTTGCTCGCGCCGTTCCCCGCGCCCCTTTCAGGCAGCTCCGGGCGCCGCGTTTTTCGTTGCTCGGGGCAGGCCCCCTTAGGGGCGCGGGGAACTGCGCGACCAGCCCCCACCGGGCCGCAGGAAAACTGGATCGCGCCCCCGCCGTCCCCCGCTACTCGTCCGACGAGAACCGCAGTGCCGCCCCGGGGATCTTTGCGCCGCACCACACCCGTACCCCGTCCCGGAGTTCGTTGTCCGGGCCCACCTGCGCGCCGTCGCCGATCACCGCGCCCGACAGCACGCAGCGCTCCCCCACCACCGCTCCCGCCCCGACCAGGGAGTCCGTGAGCACCGCGCCGGGCTCGACCACCGCGTCCGCCAGGATCGTGCTTCCGGTGATCCGGGCGCCCGCGCCGATCACCGCGCGCTCACCGACCACCGTCCCGCCGGTGAGCTTCGCGTCCGGGGCGACCGAGGCGCCGGGCAGGACCAGGCGGTCGCCGCGGCGGCCCGGTACCGCGGGGGACGGGGCCCGGCCCAGGACCAGGTCGGCCGAGCCCCGGACGAAGGCCTGCGGGGTGCCCAGGTCCAGCCAGTAGGTGGAGTCGACCATGCCCTGGAGGTGCGCCCCCGCCGCCAGCAGCCCGGGGAACGTCTCGCGCTCCACCGAGACCGGCCGGTCCGCCGGGATCGAGTCGATCACCGAGCGGCGGAACACGTACGCCCCCGCGTTGATCTGGTCGGTGACGATCTCCTCCGGCGTCTGCGGCTTCTCCAGGAACGCCTGGACCCGCCCGTCCGCGTCCGTGGGGACGAGACCGAACGCCCGCGGGTCGGCCACCCGCGTCAGATGGAGGGAGACGTCCGCCCCGGACGAGGAGTGCGTCTCGACCAGCGCCCCGATGTCCAGCCCGGTGAGGATGTCGCCGTTGAAGATCAGCACCGGCTCGTCCGGGCCCGAGCGCAGCCGCGACGCCACGTTCCTGATGGCGCCGCCGGTGCCCAGTGGCTCCACCTCCGTCACGTACTCCAGGTGCAGCCCCAGCGCGGAGCCGTCGCCGAAGTACGGTTCGAAGACCTCGGCGAGATACGACGTCGCCAGCACGATGTGCTCCACGCCCGCCGCCCGCGCCCGGGCGAGCTGGTGGGTGAGGAACGGGACGCCCGCCGCCGGGATCATCGGCTTGGGCGTGTGCACCGTGAGCGGGCGCAGTCTGGTGCCCTTGCCGCCGACCAGGAGGATCGCTTCAGTCACCTGTCGTCTCTGCTTCCTGCTGGGGCCGGGCGGAATCGTGCGTTCGAACTACGGCCGGCCAGTTTATGCAGACGGATCGCGGCCGGGCGGTACGCCCCCGCCCGGCCGCGCCGTGGTCAGCGCCGGCCCTGGAGCCGGGCCGACGACGAACGGGCCTTGCCGAGCTTCTTGTACAGACGCGCCCCCGGGCACTCGGTGGCGAAGCCGTCCCGGTGCCCGGAGATGGCGTTGAGTCTGACGCTCCGCCCCTTGCGGTAGAGGTTCCCGCCGCCCGAGGTGAGATGCGTGGTGCCGGTCGGGTTCATCCCGTACAGACCGAGCTTCCAGGCCGTCAGACGGGCGATCGCGTCCACGGCCTCGGCGGTGGGGTTGGTGGAGGTGTACGTCCCGATGACCGCGACGCCCATGGAGTTGGTGTTGAAGCCGAGCGTGTGCGCCCCGAGGACCGGCTTGGCCACGCCCCCGGCACGGCCTTCGTAGATGTTCCCGCACTTGTCGACGGCGAAGTTGTAGCCGATGTCGCGCCAGCCGCTGCTGAGCACGTGGTAGCGGTAGATGCTGCGCAGTACGGACGGCGCCTGCGAGCAGCGGTAGTTGTTCCCGGAGGCCGTGTGGTGCACGAAGGCGGCCTTGACCTTGTCGGTGTAGACGTAGCCGCGTTCGCGCAGGCTCTCGTCGGCGCCCCAGCCCCGGCGCGTGATGATGCGCGGACGCGGTCCGATGTACGGGCGGGCCGCCGCGCCTGGCGCTCCCGCCCGCGGGGCCGTCGCCCGCTCGCGTCCCGGCCCGTCCTCCCGCTCCCCCTCCTCGGCCGTGCCCACCCCGTCCGGGTCCGCGCCCGGGTCGACCAGGTCGACGTGGAGGCCGCGGGGCAGCGTGCCCGGGGTGGTGCGGCCCGGCCCGCCCGGCTCCGGGCGTACGCGCACCTGGACACCGTCCGAATGGCCCACCCACAGCGGGGCGGTGGAGCCGTGGACGCGTGCGGCGTCGTCCTCGGGGCTGCCGGGGTCGGGGGCGTGCTCCTGGTTGTGGGTGTCGACGTCCTGCCAGCCCGACCAGGTACGGGAGCCCACGGCCCGGGTGCGTACCTGGACGGTGCCGTGGAGTTCGTCCCGGGCGTCGTCCCACACCACGCCGAGCAGCGAGAAGGGTTCGGTGCCGCGCTCGGGCAGCCCCTGGGCGCGGGCGGCGCCCAGCGTCCGGTCGGTCGCGCCCAGCGGGCCGAGCGGCAGCGACTGGGTGGAGCCTGCCGGTTCGGCGGCGGAGGACGAGGAGGACGTGAGCGGGGACGACGGTGAGGAAGCGGCGGGCGAGGACACGGCGGCGGACATCGGTCGGGGTGCCGCGTCGGCGGATGCGGCGAGCGGCAGGGCGAGCGCGGTGGCGCACGCGACCGAAATCGAGGATGCAAGGAGTGCACGCATGCTGACGATCGTGAACATAAGTGTACAAATCTGTCCAACCCAGAATCGGGCCGGAACTGACGGACCATCGGCCGAACCGGTGTACGCGGACGGCGCTCTGCGAGGCGCGCGCGCCGCTCCCACCCGTACGCTTGCCGCGTGAACGCCAGCGACCGCACCCCCGCCGACCTGCTGCGATCCGCGCTCGCCGCGGACCCGGCCCGCCCTCTGGTCACCTTCTACGACGACGCCACCGGCGAACGCGTGGAACTTTCGGTGGCCACCTTCGCCAATTGGGTGGCGAAGACCGCCAATCTGCTCCAGGGCGACCTGGCCGCCGCGCCCGGCGACCGGCTCGCGCTGCTGCTGCCCGCGCACTGGCAGAGCGCCGTCTGGCTGCTCGCCTGTCACTCGGTCGGCGTGGTCGCCGAGGTCGGTGGCGACCCGGCGGGCGCGGACCTCGTGGTGGCGGGGCCGGACGCGCTGGAGGAGGCCCGCGCCTGCTCCGGTGAGCGGGTGGCGCTCGCGCTGCGCCCGCTCGGCGGCCGTTTCCCGCAGGTGCCCGCCGGGTTCCAGGACTACGCGGTCGAGGTGCCGAGCCAGGGCGACCGGTTCGCGCCGTACGCGCCGGTCGACCCGGCGGGGCCCGCACTCACCGTGGACGGCGCCGACATGAGCGCGGCCGAGCTGGTGGAGCGTGCCCGCGCGGAGGCGGCGGCCCTGGGCCTGGCGCCCGGTTCGCGGCTGCTGTCGACGCTCCCGTACGACGGCTGGGAGGGGCTGGCGCGCGGACTGTACGCGCCGTTGGTCTCGGGCGCCTCGGTGGTCCTCTGCCGCAATGTGGCCCAACTGGCCGACGGCGTGCTGGAGAAGCGGATCGAGAGCGAGCGGGTCACGCACTGGGCGGTGTGACGGGCGCGCGGGCCGCCGGTACGACCGCCGGCGGCCCGTGTCGAGCGCCGGAACGGTACTCGGACATCTGTCGCACCTTCGTCGCGCGCACCCGGTACGACCATCGCCCCGGTGCCACCCTTGTGGCCCACAGCGGGCCGAGTCCCCGGGGTCCCGGACTCGACTCCGGTGGATGATCGGCGGTACGCCACACAACCAAGCGCGCGCGACGACCGTCTACCGGGGTGCCCCGGCGGTTTTTCCGTACGCCGCCGACCCGTGAAGGATGGACGCCGACGTGACCGACAGCCCGCCCCCCGAGCCCGACCACCGGGCCGGGGACGAGCCACGACCGGACACGCCGACGCACCCGGAGCCGGCGGGACCCACCGTGTCCCCGGACGCCCCGGCCGGGCCGCGGGAGCCGGACGCGGCCGGGCCCACCGCACCCACCGGGCCCGGTGAAACCGGCACCCCGGGCCCGCCCGACGACGCCCCCGTGGCCGCCGACGCGCCCGGCACGGCCGAAGCGCCCGCAGCGCCCGGGGCCGCTGAAGCACCCGAAGGACCGGGAGCACCCGAAGGACCGGGAGCACCCGAAGGACCGGGAGCACCCGAAGGACCGGAAGCATCCGAAGCACCCACAGCCCCCAACGCCCGCCACCACTGGCTGCGTTGGACCGCTCTCGGTGTCTCCTTCCTCGTCCTGGCCGCCGCCGGCACCGGCTGGTGGATCTACAAGAAGCTCGACGGCAACATCCGCACGGACACCACGGCCGCCGCCGAGCTGGAGCGCTACGAGAAGGAGCGCCCCCCGGCGGGCACCGGCAACGCGCAGAACCTGCTGCTCATCGGCTCGGACTCGCGCGCGGGCAACAACAGCGCGTACGGCCGTGACGACGGCGGGAGCCAGCGTTCGGACACCACGATCCTGCTGCACCTGGCGGCGGACCGGAAGTCCGCGACGGCCGTCTCGCTGCCGCGCGACCTGATGGCGGACGTGCCCGACTGCCTCAAGCAGGACGGCACCCGCTCCAAGGCCCAACTGGCCCAGTTCAACTGGGCGTTCGAGTTCGGCGGCGCCGCCTGCACCATCCGTACGGTGGAGAAGCTCACCGGGATCCGTATCGACCACCACATGATCGTCGACTTCAGCGGCTTCAAGGACATGGTGGACGCGGTCGACGGCGTCGAGGTCTGCCTCAAGGAGCCGGTGGACGACCGGCAGGCACATCTGCGGCTGCCTGCGGGCCGCCAGACGCTCCACGGTGAGCAGGCGCTGGGCTTCGTCCGCGCCCGGCACGGCTTCGGGGACGGCAGCGACACCGAGCGCATGGACCGCCAGCAGCAGTTCCTCGGCTCGCTGGTGCGCAAGGCGCAGAGCAATGGCGTGCTGCTCAATCCGACCCGGCTCTATCCGGTCCTGGACGCGATGACGAAGTCGCTGACCACCGACCCGGGGCTGAATTCGCTGAGGGACCTGTACGACCTGGTGCGCGGGATGCGCGGAATCCCGACCGACAAGGTGCAGTTCCTCACCGTGCCGCGCCGGCCGTACGTGAACGACAGCAACCGTGACGAGCTGGTCCAGCCGGCCGCACGGTTGCTGTTCCAGCAGCTCAGGGACGACCAGCCGCTCCATGTGACGCCCGCGGGCTCCGCGCAGAAGGAGAAGGGGGACGGGGACGGGCGGACGGGATCGCCCGAGCGGGCGGACGGCCCGGCCTCGGACGACAAGCCCGACGATCCGGCTTCCCCCACTCCGACCCCGACCTACTCGGGTTCGAATGCGGCGGTGGGCATGTGCGAGTAAAGCGTGTGCCAACGGATAAGAAGGCGCGATGCGGATTGGGTGGATTGCCCGGTTGTAAGGGGCGTGGAGTTTGTCACGGCCGTCGCTCTTGGCTCAACTGGACAGATAGTGTGACGCGACCCGGTGCTTGTGGCCCCCGGGGCCGGACACCGCAGGATCGAATGACTGAGCGCTTTGGGGGAAGTGACTCGAGTGGCACCGACGGAGGACTAAGGCAACCGTGGATGCGCAGAGCCGTGGGCGGGCAGAGGAAGTCGACCCGGCAGACCAGTGGGTGCTCAACCCGGAGACGGGCAATTACGAATTGCGACTGACTCCCTCCGGTCCGCAGTCGTCCCCCTCGGCAGGCACTCCTCCGCGCAGAGCCACCGCCCCCGGCAGAGGAGGCCCCCGCCGCCGCGAGGTCCCCGGCCAGCGCGACAACCGCCGCCCCTCGGGCGCCCAGGACGGGTCCTCGGCCGCGGCCGGCCGGCGCAAGCGCAAGCCCAGGGCCTCCCGCAAGAAGAAGGTGCTGATGTGGACGGGCGGTGTGCTGGGGTTCGTCCTCGTCGCAGGCTCGACCGGCGCGTACCTGCTCTACCAGCACTTCAACAACAACCTGAACACCGTGGACGTCGGTGACGCGGGCAGCAAGCACGCCACCTCCGACGGCCCGGTGAACATCCTGATCATCGGTACGGACAAGCGCACCGGCAAGGGCAACGAGGGGTACGGCGACAAGGGCAGCGAGGGCCACGCCGACACCAACATCCTCTTCCACGTCTCCAAGGACCGGACGAACGCGACCGCGCTGTCCATCCCGCGCGACCTGGTCACCAACATCCCCCAGTGCCCGACCAAGCAGAAGGACGGCTCCACCAAGACGGTCCGGGCCGAGTCGATGGTGCGTTTCAACACCAGCCTCGGCCAGGAGGGCCGCGACCCGGGCTGCACCATGCGGACGGTCAAGGAGCTCACGGGGCTGAGCGTCGACCACTTCATGATGGCCGACTTCAACGCGGTCAAGGAGCTGTCGACGGCGGTGGGCGGGGTGAAGGTGTGCCTGACGAAGCCGGTGAACGACCCCAAGTCGCATCTGAAGCTGCCGGCCGGTGTCTCCAAGATCAAGGGCGAGCAGGCCCTGGCGTTCGTCCGGACGCGGCACAGCTTCGGCAACGAGAGCGACCTCGACCGGATCAAGCAGCAGCAGCAGTTCCTCGGTTCGATGATGCGGCAGATGAAGTCCGACTCCACGCTGAGCAGCCCGACCAAGATGTACGGGCTGGCGAACGCGGCGACCAAGGCGCTCACGGTCGACTCCGGAATAGGCTCGATCAAGAAGCTGACCAGCCTTGCGCAGGACCTCAGCAAGGTCGATCTGAAGAACGTCACCTTCACGACCGTTCCAGTCATCGACAATCCGGCTGACGGCAAGGTGCACAAGACGGTGGTCATCGACCCCGTCAAGGCGCCGCAGGTGTTCAGCATGATGCGCTCGGACGTGTCCTTCACCGAGGTGAAGAAGAAGGAGAGCGAGGCCAAGGACGCCCAGGCGGCGCTGCTCAAGGGCGCCCGCGCCCAGCCGTCCGCGGTCCGTGTGCGGGTGCTCAACGGCGGCGCGGTGGCGGGCTCCGCCTCCCAGACGCTGGTGTGGCTCCAGAACAGCAAGGGCGTGCTGAAGTCGGACAACGGCGGCAACGCCCCGGCGAAGCTGGCGACCACCACGCTGACCTACGCGCCCAACCAGGCCGACCAGGCACGTAAGCTCGCTGATCTGATGGGTCTGCCCGCGACCGCGCTCAAGCCCGGGACCCAGGACGCGGTGGGGAAGACGCCGATGGTGCTCACCCTCGGCGCGGACTTCAAGGGCGCCGGCGTTCCGATCGCCGCTCCGGCCAAGGCGCCCGAGGGCATCCAGAAGGTCGAAGCGGACAAGTCAGTGTGCGCGAAGTGACACGTGCGTACGCAACTGATGCGTACGCGATTGACGTGTGTCAAGTAATGAGAGGTTTTCGGCCCCGATCGGGTGCGGAGACCACCTGAGACAGGGGGTATTGGGGTGGGGCAGAACAGCGTGCGCGGGGAGGGAACGCGACCGCGTCGTGTGCGGAACGCCGATCAGCTCGGCTGGGACGAGTCGCTGTACGGCGCGGAGGAGGGCGGCGACCGGCCTCCTGCCCCGCGCTCGTCCGGCGACGGCACGGGCGACGGCGAGGGCGACGGCACGGGCGCACCCGCGAAGGGGACGGCCGCCGACGGCTCCGGCCACCGGCGCGGCGGCCCGCGCAAACGGGTGAAGAAGAAGGGCAAGAGGCGCATACTCCGCTGGGTGGCCTCCACGCTCGCCCTGCTCATACTCGGCACGGCCGGCGCCGGTTACCTGTACTACGAGCACCTCAACGGCAACATCCGCAAGGGCGACCGCAGCGCGGGCGGCTCCAACGCCAAGAAGACCGAGGCCAACGCGGACGGCCA
This sequence comes from Streptomyces sp. NPDC031670, assembly GCF_055580545.1. NCBI lineage: Bacteria > Bacillati > Actinomycetota > Actinomycetes > Kitasatosporales > Streptomycetaceae > Streptomyces > Streptomyces sp. NPDC031670. The sequence continues at coordinate 30,836 of NZ_JBVILC010000011.1, forward strand.
GACCCCGCTGAACGTCCTGCTGATCGGTTCCGACAGCCGCAAGGGCGCCGAGAACGTCAAGCTCGGCGGCGCCAAGGACACCGCCGACAACCCGCCGCTGGCCGATGTGCAGATGCTGATGCACGTCTCCGCGGACCGCAAGAGCGCCTCGGTGGTCTCCATTCCGCGTGACACCCGGGTCGACATCCCGTCGTGTGTGAACCCGGAGACCAAGAAGACGATGGCGGCCACCAACACCCTCATCAACGAGGCGCTGGCCCGGGGCGGCGCGGGCTGTGTCCTGGACACCTGGGAGAAGCTCACCGGTGTCTACATCGACCACTGGATGATGGTCGACTTCGCCGGCGTGGTGGCGATGGCCGACGCGGTCGGCGGCGCCGACGTGTGCGTCAAGCAGAACGTGTACGACGGGCCCAAGCCCAAGGTGCCCGGCGGCTCGCACCTGCGGCTCACCGCGGGCACCCACAAGGTCAAGGGCGAGCAGGCTCTCCAGTGGCTGCGCACCCGGCACGCCTTCGAGAGCGACCTGGGCCGCTCCAAGGCCCAGCACATGTACCTGAACTCGGTGATGCGCGAGCTGAAGAAGCAGAACGCGTTCACCGACACCGGGCGGATCATGAACCTGGCGGAGACGGCCACCAAGTCGCTCCAGGTCTCGCGTGAGCTCGGCACGGTCAAGAAGCTCTACGACCTCGGCATGGAGCTCAAGAGCGTGCCGATGGAGCGGATGAACATGCTGACCATGCCCCGCATCCAGGATCCCAAGAACAAGGAGCACGTGCTGCCGGCGCCCGGCGCGGCCGAGACGCTGTGGTCGATGCTCCGCGAGGACAAGCCGCTCGACAAGAAGGACGACGGCCCGGCCAAGCCGGAGACCAAGGGCCCGGCGGCCACCCCGGCCGGCTCGCTCGCGGTCTCGGTCGTCAACGGCACCGGTGTCAACGGCGCCCCGCCCACCCAGAAGCGGGCGTCCACCGTCGCCGACACCCTGAAGAACAAGGGCTTTTACAAGGCGAAGGCCTCCGACGTCCGCGGATCGGCCGCGACCACCACGCTGACCTACCCCAAGAGCGCGGGCGCCCAGGGCAAGGCCGACGCGCTGTCGGTGGCGACCGCGATGGAGCTGCCGTCCAGCGCGGTGAAGGTGGCCACCGACGTCTCCACGCTGACCCTCACGGTCGGCGCCGACTGGCGCACCGGCGCCACGTACCCGAAGAAGGCCGCCGGGGACAGCGACCCGCTGAAGGGCACCGAGAACGTCAACGGCGCCGACAAGTCGGACTGCATGGACATCTACTGGCCCTACCGCTGGTAGCCGCCGCGTACGCGAAAGGGGGCGCCCGGTGCTTCACGGCACCGGGCGCCCCCTTTTTTCGTACGACCCGTCTTTTCCGTACGGCCCGTCGTCAGACCCGGACCGCCGGGCGGCGGCTCGCGATGACCTTGCGGGCGAGCGCCTTCGGGCTGGTCAGGAAGCCGTAGCCCCAGGACATGTGCATGGTGGCGAGCGCGACGGGGATCTGCAGCCGGGCCTTGGGGGACAGCCCCCTGCCCGCCGGGAGGGAGCCCGCCGCTATCGCCAGGAGGTAGCCGGCCGGGATCACGAAGCCGACCGGGGTGAGCACCGCGCCCACCACGACACCGGCCGCGATCGCGCAGACGGCGGCCGGCGGGGCCAGGTAGCGCAGGTTGATGGAGCCCTCGTGGTAGCGGGCGACGACATGGCGCCAGCGGCCGTAGTCCTTGTACTGCTTGGCCAGGGCGCGCACGCTCGGGCGCGGACGGTACTGCACCTTCAGCTCGGGCGAGAACCAGATGAGGCCGCCCGCCTCGCGGATGCGGAAGTTCAGCTCCCAGTCCTGGGCGCGGATGAACTCCTCGTTGTAGCCGCCCTGCTGCTCAAGGGCCTCACGCCGGAAGACGCCCAGGTAGACCGTCTCGGCCGGGCCCGCGGCGCCACCGGTGTGGAAGGCCGCGTTGCCGACACCGATCTTCGAGGTCATGGCGGCGGCGACCGCGTCCTCCCAGGCGTTCTCGCCCTCGGCGTGCATGATGCCGCCGACGTTCTGCGCGCCGGTCTCCTCCAGGAGGCGGACGGCGGTGGCGATGTAGTTCGGCGAGAGCATGCCGTGGCCGTCGACGCGCACCACGATGGGGTGGCGGGAGGCCTTGATGGCGGCGTTCAGCGCCGCCGGGGTACGCCCGGTGGGGTTGGGGACGGTGTGGACGCGGGGGTCCTCCCGTACCAGCTCGGCGGCGATCTCGTCCGTACGGTCCGTGGACGGGCCGAGCGCGATCACCACCTCCATCTCGCCGTCGTATTCCTGTTCCAGGATGTGGCGGACCGAGTTGCGCAGATGCCGCTCCTCGTTGAGGACCGGCATGATCACGGAGACAGCGGGGTGCGTGGCGTTCATCGTGGTTCACGTTACCGCGAACGGGGGACAGCGTTGCGCGCGGCCGGGGCGGCGCGGGTTGTCGCAGATCGTATGGGCCTACCGTGCCACCTGTCCCCCTTTCGCCCGCGGAGGTCCCCGTGCCCACGCCGCCCCGCTCCCGCTCCCCCCGTACCGACCCGCCCCGCGCCAGACAGCAGGACGAGCGGCCCCGCTGGGGCATGCGGATGGCGACGACCCTCTCGGTCCTCGTGCTGGGCGCGGGCGGGGTGGGCCATGCCGTGGTGACCGGGCTCGACGGCGGGATCGGACGGGTCGACCCGTTCAAGGACATGAAGAACCGGCCGCAGGCGGGGCACGGCACCAACATCCTGCTGGTGGGCACGGACGGCCGGGACAAGGTCACGCCGGAGGAGAAGGAGAAGTACCGCCTCGGCGGGGCGCCCTGCCACTGCACCGACACCATGATGATCGTGCACGTCTCGTCGGACCGGAGCCGGGCGAGCGTGGTGAGCATCCCGCGCGACAGCTACGCGGAGGCCCCCGAGCACACCGACCAGAACACCGGCGAGCACCACGGCCAGCACCCCGTGAAGATCAACGCGGCGTACGCGGAGGGCGGGCCCGCGCTGACGGTGCGCACGGTGGAGCACATGACCGGTCTGAAGATGGACCACTATCTGGAGGTCGACTTCACCAGCTTCATGAAGACGGTGGACGTACTCGGCGGGGTGCGGATCTGCACGGCCCGGCCGATGAAGGACTCCTACTCCGGTCTCGACCTGCCCGCGGGCACGCACCACCTCGACGGCGGCCAGGCGCTCCAGTACGTACGCTCCCGGCACACCGACGGGTCGGCCGACCTGGGCCGGATGCAGCGCCAGCAGAAGTTCATGGCGGCGCTGATCCACGAGGCGACGGGGTCGGGCGTGCTGATGAACCCGGTGCGCTTCCGGGAGGTCGCCTCCACGCTGCTGTCCTCGGTCCGGGCGGACCAGGGCTTCGGCGCGGAGGAGATCCTGTCGCTGGGGCGGACGATGCGGGGCTTCTCCCCGGCGTCGTCGGAGTTCGCGACCGTGCCCATCGGGCAGATGAGCTTTCCCGTGAAGGGGATCGGCTCGACGGTGAAGTGGGACCCGGTGAAGTCCCGCAAGCTCTTCATGGAGCTGCGCGAGGACCGGCCGCTGGCGCGGCCCGCCGTACGCGGCCAGGACGCCAAGGGCCGGCCGCCCGGGGCGACGGTCGAGGTGGCGCCGGACCGGATCCGGGTCCAGGTCTACAACGGCACCCGCACGGACGGCCTCGGCCGCCGGGTGGACGACGCCCTGCGCGCGACGGGCTTCCGTACGACCGGGAAGCCGCTCGCGGGCGGTCCGGGCGACCTCCACCGCACGCTCGTCGAGTACGACCCGCGCTGGGACCGCTCGGCCCGGTCCCTGGCGGCGGCCCTGCCCGGCAGCGAACTGCGCCCGGTCAAGGGCCTGGGCCCCGTCATGAAGGTGACGGCGGGCACGGACTTCACGGCGGTCCGGCCGGTACGGGCGGAGGCGAGGGGCGCGGGAGAGTTCGACACGGTGACGGGCGACCAGGCGGTCTGCCCGTGACGGGGCACGCCCGCGGGGCGGGGGCCACCGCAGCCGGCACTCAGTCGTCCAGGCCCTCCGCGGCCCGCTTCTCCCGGAGCTCCAGGATCGCGCGGCGCCGCGCCAGCCGGTGCGTACGGCGGATCTGCGCCTCCTGGTAGCGGCGCTCGTCCCGCTCCGTCTCCGGCAGGACCGGCGGTACCGTCCGCGGCTTCCCGTCCGAGTCGACCGCGGCGAACACCAGATAGGCCGAGCCGACCTGCTGCGCCGGGGTGGACTCGTTCCACCGCTCGGCCAGCACCCGTACCCCGACCTCCATGGAGGACCGGCCGGTCCAGTTGACCTGGGCCTTCACATGGACCAGGTCCCCGACCCGCACCGGCAGCAGGAACGCCATCTCGTCCATGGACGCCGTGACCGCCGGACCCCCGGAGTGGCGACCGGCCACCGCGCCCGCCGCGTCGTCCACCAGTTTCATGATCACACCGCCGTGGACCGTGCCCAGGAGATTGGTGTCATGGGCGGTCATGATGTGGCTCAGGGTGGTACGGGACGCCGAGGTCGGCTTGCCCGGAAGATCAGTCATACCGCCCAGCTTATGCGCGCTCAGGTGTGCGCTCATCGCGCGGACATTGCATCAGCTGTGCAACAGCCCGGGCCCAGATCCCCACCCGCCCTGTCAGACACGCGGGGGACCCGTGCATGCTTGACGGCATGAACGACGGATGGTCCGACGACGACCGCGGCGAGCGCTACGGCCGCGGCAGCTCCGCCGCGCAGCCGGAGGGCCCGCGCGTGATGCGCCATGTGCAGCGCCCCGCGGGTTCCGCGCCCGCGCGCCCGCAGCGCCCGGTCCCGCCGCAGCAGCCCTCGTACGACGACGGCCAGGGCTACGGACAGCAGCGGTACGGCGACGGTGTGCCCGCACCCGCCTCGTACGACAGCGGCTACAGCGACGGCCAGGTCTACGGCGCCCCCTCCGGACGCGGCCCGGGCGGGCCCGTCGGCCGGGGTCCCGGCGGCCCGGGCGGCGGGCCGGGCGCCGCGAGCTCCCCCGCGCGCCCCCGGCCGAACTGGCGGCGGCGCATCATGATCGGCTCGCTGGTCCTGGTGGTGACCGTGGTCGGCGTCGGCGTCGGCACGTACTTCTGGGCCGACGGCAAGGTGCGCCGTGAGGTGGACCTCTCCAAGGTCATCGAGCGCCCGGGTGACGGCAAGGGCACCAACTACCTCATCGTCGGTTCGGACTCCCGCGACGGACTGTCCAAGGACGAGAAGAAGAAGCTGCACACCGGCTCCGCCGAGGGCAAGCGGACCGACTCGATGATGATCCTGCACACCGGTGACAACGGGAACACCATGATCTCGCTGCCCCGCGACTCCTGGGTGCAGATCCCCAGCTTCAAGGGCTCCCAGTCCGGCAAGCTCTTCCCGGCCAAGGGCCACAACAAGCTGAACGCTGCGTACGCGATGGACGGCCCCGAGCTGCTGGTGCGCACCATCGAGGCCAACACCGGACTGCACATCGACCACTACGCCGAGATCGGCTTCGCGGGCTTCGCGGACATCGTGGACGCGGTCGGCGGCGTGGAGATCGACATCCCGCAGGACATCAAGGACAGGGACTCGGGCGCCGACTTCAAGAAGGGCAAGCAGACCCTCGACGGCCAGCAGGCCCTGGCGTTCGTCCGCAACCGCCACGGCTACGCGGCGGGCGACCTGGAGCGCACCAAGAACCAGCAGCGCTTCCTGTCGGCCCTGGCCAGCCAGACGGCGACCCCCTCGACCGTGCTCAACCCCTTCAAGCTGTACCCGGTGATGGGCGCGGGCCTGGACACCCTGGTGGTCGACAAGGACATGAGCCTGTTCGACCTGGCCGACATGTTCTGGGCGATGAAGGGCGTCACCGGCGGCGGGGGCACGTCGATGAACATGCCGATATCCGGCAACGGCCCGCAGACGTCCCTGGTGTGGGACAGCGGGAAGGTCAAGCAGCTGGTGAACGAGCTGAACAACGACCAGAAGGTCACGGTGACCGCGTCGCGCTGACGTCCCATCAGGTCCCTCGGGAGCCGACGGCGCGACAAGACTCACAGAGAAATCACAGGGCACTGCACAACTGCCCGCCCTTGCCCCGCTTTGCCCGCCCAACTGGCGGGCCGGGCAGGGCTTTTGGCGTGAAGAAACCTCTACTGCGGCGCTTGTTCCGGTCATACGATCACCGGCGTTCGCGCTTTCGCGCGTTCTCCCGTACTCCGAAGGGCTGTAGTGAACATTCGCCGTGCTCTGGCGACGGCCGTCGCCGCCGCTGTGACCGCGCCCGTGGTGATCCTGTCGGCGGGCCCCGCGCTCGCCGACGCCGAGCCGGCCGCGCAGACCCAGCCGCAGCCGCAGCCGCAGAAGAAGCCGACGCTCGCGGAGCTGGAGAAGGCCGCCGCGGCGGCGAAGAAGGTGTACGAGGACGCGGTCGCCGCCGAGGAGGTCGCGCGCAAGGCCGTGGCCGCGGCGACCTCCGACACCGCGCCCCTCCATGTGAAGGCCAGGGCGGCCGAGAAGGAGGCGGGCGCCGCGACCGCCGCCAAGGCCGTCGCCGACAAGGCCGTCTCGGACGCCCAGTTCGTCCTGGACAAGCTCCCCGCCGACGCGACCGCCGGGGACCGGGCCGCCGCCGAGAAGGCGCTGGCGGACGCCAAGAAGGACGCCGAGAAGGCGGCCGGCGTCGAGGCGACCGCGGTGGAGAAGGCCCGGGCGGCGCTCAAGGAGGCGCAGGACGCCGAGGTCGCCGCGTTCCGGGAGCTCCACCGGGCCACCGAGGCCGTCAAGGCCGCGCTCGCGGCGAAGGAGGCGGCGGACAAGGCGCTGGCGGACGCGAAGAAGGAGGCCGAGAACCCGGTCTGCGTGCCCGACGCCCGGCTCACCTCGGTCCTCACCGGCCTGCCGGAGCGGCTCACCGCCGGAACCACCACCGACTTCTCGCTGCGGATCACCAACGGTACGCAGAAGAGCCTGGCCAGGCTGCGGCCGTTCACCTACGTCTGGGCGGCCGACAAGGACCACCACAAGGTCTCGGGCGACCTGCTGCGTCTGAAGTGGTCCACGGCCACGTCCGGCGGCTGGAAGGACGTGGACAGCCTGCACCGCGCGGGCACGGTCGAGAACCTGGCGGCCGGCGCGCACGCCGACCTCAGGCTCCGCCTCACGCTCGACGCCAGGACGCCGGCGGGCCAGGGCTACGCCTTCGCCGCGGCCATCGTCGGGGACGCGTCCTGCGACGGCTCCCAGCCGCCGATGGAGAAGTACCCGTTCGAGATCCTCGCGGCCGGCGCCAAGCCCGGCACGGCCAAGAGCACCTCGGACACCAAGCCGCTGGGCGGCACCTCCACCACCCCGCTGAACACGGCCACCACCGGCCAGCTCGCCGCCACCGGCTCCTCCTCCGCCACCCCGAAGCTCGCGCTCGCGGGCGGGGCGGCGGTGCTGGCCGGGGCGGGCGCGGTCATGGCCACGCGCCGCCGCCGCACCGAGGGCTGAGCACGCTCCTGCGGCACGCTTCGGGCCCGTATCCGTGGTTCATGGGTACGGGCCCGAGGTGCTTGCGGCAGCAGCAGGGCCGAACGGGAGGCTCCGGCACTGACGGTGACGGGAGTGGCGGGCACGGGACGAGTCAGGCGGTTTCCTGTTCCGGCAACCGTGATCGCTTGACCCGCGCACTTCGCCCTCGGGAGCATCGAGCCACACGCGGGGGTACCGGCAGCGGCACGCGAGAGGGGCACCAGGGCCATGAAGGTAACCAAGCTGGTCAGCACGTGCGACATCAAGGACTGCCCGACGATCTACGCGACGGATCGCGGAACCTTCCTGGTGCAGGGCGAGACGCCGACCGATCACGGCCTGCGGATTCCGGCTCACGAGAACGTGGTCGAGATCCCGGTGGAACTGATGCGGAAGGCTGTCCGTGACAACCTCCTCTAGGACCCTCGGCGACCTCTTCGAAGCGTTCGAGCGCGAGGCGTTCCGGCTGGAGACCCTGGACGACTACAGCAAGTCCGGCAATGTCGACGCCTATGGCGCGTTTCTCGCCGGGGAACCGCAGCCGGACGACTACAACGAGGACTGGGTCCAAGAGCTCCGCTCCCACACCAGGGAGGGGAAGCGGATCTACCGCGTGCACATTCTGCGCCGCCCGCTCACGGACTATCTCAGGTTCGAACTCGGGTGGGGGTACCGGAAGAACATGGCCGGAGGTGAGGAGTTCTTCATCCTGGACATCACCCAAGAGCCCGATCCCCTGGAGGATGTTCCTGACTTCTGGCTATTCGACTCCGAGTCCGTGGCTGTCATGAACTACGACGGAACGGGTCGGTACCTGGGGTCGGAAGTGCTTCCGGCAACGCGATCGACGGAATTCGTCCGGTACCGTGACGCGGCGCTCGCGCACGCTCAACCTTTCAGTGAATGGTGGGCCGAGCACTGGGCATGAACAGAGCACAGCTCGGGGCCGCGCTGCGGGCGCTGCGCCGGTCTGCTGCAGACTCCGGAGTACATCCGCGCCGTTCTGCGGCGGCACAACCTGCGTGAGGACGCTGTCACGCGGACGATCAGCGGGAGACTCGAACGCCAGACGGTCCTCTACGACAACGCGAAGCTGCTGCGGTTCATCATCACGGAGCCCGTCCTACGGTGGCGAATCGTCCCGCCGCAGATGAGGGTCAACTCCGCCGCCGAACGGCTCGGTTGGGGCGGGGACGTAGCGCACGGCTGCTACCTCGAACGCCCCTCGTTCCTCTCCCTGGCCCTGGTGACGTGCAGTCCCAACCGCGCCGCCCCGGACCTCGCCTGCCCCGGCCGGGCCCACGCGAACGGCCCCCGGCAATGGCCGGGGGCCGTTCGCGTTCTCGGCCACAGCCCGCGGTCCATGGCCGTCGGCCACTGATCCGCGAGCGCCGGACTACGGCAGGTTCCGCGCCATCACGATCCGCTGAACCTGGTTCGTGCCCTCATAAATCTGCGTGATCTTGGCGTCGCGCATCATGCGCTCCACCGGGTAGTCGCGGGTGTAGCCGTAGCCGCCGAGGAGCTGGACGGCGTCCGTGGTGGCCTCCATGGCGACGTCGGAGGCGAAGCACTTCGCCGCCGCGCCCAGGTACGTCAGATCCGCGTCGCCGCGCTCGGACGCCGCGGCGGCCTGGTAGGTCAGGGCGCGGGCGGCCGAGATCTTCATCGCCATGTCGGCGAGCATGAACTGGATGCCCTGGAACTCCGCGATCGGCTTGCCGAACTGCTTGCGCTCCTGGACGTAACCCTTGGCGTAGTCGAGGGCGCCCTGCGCGATGCCGAGGGCCTGGGCCGCGATGGTGATGCGGGTGTGGTCCAGGGTCTTCATGGCGGTGGCGAAGCCGGTGCCCTCCGCCCCGATTATGCGGTCGGCGGGGATACGGACGTTGTCGAGGTAGACCTCGCGCGTCGGGGAGCCCTTGATGCCGAGCTTCTTCTCCGGGGCGCCGAAGGAGACACCCGGGTCGGACTTCTCGACCACGAACGCGGAGATGCCCTTCGAGCGCTTCTCCGGGTCGGTGACGGCCATCACCGTGTAGTAGTCCGAGACGCCTGCGTTGGTGATCCAGCGCTTGACGCCGTTGAGCACCCAGAAGTCGCCGTCACGGACCGCGCGGGTCTTCATGCCCGCCGCGTCCGAGCCCGCGTCCGGCTCCGAGAGGCAGTACGAGAACATCGCGTCGCCCTTGGCCAGCGGGCCCAGGTACTTCTTCTTCAGCTCCTCGGAGCCGGAGAGGATCACCGGGAGCGAGCCGAGCTTGTTCACGGCCGGGATGAGGGAGGAGGAGGCGCAGACACGGGCCACCTCCTCGATCACGATGACGGTGGCGAGCGCGTCGGCGCCGGCGCCGCCGTACTCCTCGGGGACGTGCACGGCGTGCAGGTCGTTGGCGACCAGGGCGTCCAGCGCCTCCTGCGGGAAGCGGGCCTCCTCGTCGACCTCGGCCGCGAACGGCGCGATCTTCGCCTCGGAGAGCGAGCGGATCGCGTCACGGAGCATGTCGTGTTCTTCGGACGGGCGGTACAGGTCGAAATCAGCCGTTCCGGCCAAGGTGACTCACTCCCCAAGGGCGCTAACTACCGTTAAGTAACCTCAATTTTAGTGGGGTGTACGGCCCACGGCATACGTGAGTTTGACGACAGGCGGACGAAGTCCGTGATCAAGGGGGATCGCAGGCCGCGCAGGGGCCCGACTATGCTCGGGCAGCGCCCTCAAGCCCGTACCTTCCAGGAGTACCGCATGGCCCTCAAGATCACTGTGATCGGCACCGGATACCTCGGGGCCACCCACGCCGCGGCCATGGCGGAGCTGGGGTTCGAGGTGCTGGGCCTCGATGTGGTCCCCGAGAAGATCGAGCTGCTGGCGCAGGGGCGCGTGCCGATGTACGAGCCGGGCCTGGAGGAGCTGCTCGCCCGGCACGTCGCCGGGATCGAGGGCTCCAGCGGCCGGCTGCGCTTCACCACCTCCTGGGAGGAGGTCGGCGCCTTCGGCGATGTGCACTTCGTCTGCGTGAACACCCCGCAGAAGCACGGCGAGTACGCGTGCGACATGTCCTACGTCGACTCCGCCTTCGCCTCCCTCGCCCCGCATCTGCGCGCGGGCGCGCTGGTGGTGGGCAAGTCGACCGTGCCGGTCGGGTCCGCCGCCCGGCTCGCCGCCGCGCTGCCCGAGGGCGTGGAGCTGGCCTGGAACCCCGAGTTCCTGCGCGAGGGCTTCGCCGTGAACGACACCCTGCACCCCGACCGGATCGTGGTCGGGGTGGAGAGCGAGCGCGCGGAGAAGCTGCTGCGCGAGGTGTACGGGACGCCGGTCGCCGAGGGCTCCCCCTTCGTGGTGACCGACTTCCCCACGGCCGAACTGGTGAAGACCTCCGCGAACTCCTTCCTCGCCACCAAGATCTCCTTCATCAACGCCATGGCAGAGGTGTGCGAGGCCGCCGACGGCGACGTGGTGAAGCTGGCCGAGGCCATCGGACACGACGAGCGCATCGGCTCGAAGTTCCTGCGGGCCGGGATCGGCTTCGGCGGCGGCTGCCTGCCCAAGGACATCCGCGCGTTCATGGCCCGGGCCGGTGAGCTCGGCGCCGACCAGGCGCTCACCTTCCTGCGCGAGATCGACTCCATCAACATGCGCCGGCGCGGCCAGATGGTCGAGATGGCGCGCGAGGCGCTCGGCGGCGGGTCCTTCCTGGGCAAGCGGGTCGCCGTGCTGGGCGCGACCTTCAAGCCGGACTCCGACGACGTACGCGACTCGCCGGCCCTGAACGTGGCCGGGCAGATCCACCTCCAGGGCGGCCAGGTCACCGTCTACGACCCCAAGGGCATGGACAACGCCCGCCGCCTCTTCCCCACGCTCGGGTACGCGGACACGGCGCTGGATGCCGTCCGGGGCGCGGACGTGGTGCTCCACCTCACCGAGTGGCGCGAGTTCCGCGAGCTGGACCCCGCGGCACTGGGCGAGGTGGCCGACGCCCGGATCGTGCTGGACGGGCGGAACGCGCTGGACGCGGTGAAGTGGCGCGAGGCGGGCTGGACGTTCCGGGCGATGGGGCGCCCGCGGGCGTAGGGGTGCGAGGCTTGGGGGCGTGCGGGGCTTTGGGGCGTGCGGGCCTCTGGGCCCGCCGGCGCCGGTCCTGCCGGTATCGGTCCGGCCGGTATCGGTCCTGCCCCGCTTCGGCCCTGCCGCTAGCCCTGGCGCGGGGGGTCGAGCTCCTCGATCGTCGCGGTGGAGGGCCCGCGGCGGGGCTGGGCGGCGCGGGCCGCGAAGTCCACGTCGCGGATGACCCGTGCGAAGTTTCCCCAGGTCAGCGCGGCGAGTTCGGTGTCGTCCCAGCCGCGGTCGATCAGCTCGCCGAGTAGTACGGGGTAGCAGGAGGCGTCCTCCAGGCCGACCGTGCGCGGGGCGTCCTCCGGCAGGCCGTACCCGCCCGAGAGACCGATGTGCTCCTGCCCCAGGACCCCGCGCAGATGCTCGATGTGGTCGGCGACGTCCTGGACGGACGCGGGCCGTCCGGCGCGGGCGACCTGCGCCGGGGCGAAGCTCACCAGACACACCCCGCCGTTCTCGGGCAGCTCCGCCACGAGCTCGTCGGTGACGTTGAGCGGGTGGTCGGTGAGGGCGCGGGCGGCCGAACGGGTGAAGATCACCGGGGCCTTCGCCGCGCTGAAGGTGTGGTGGACGGTGTCGGGGGCGGCGCCGGACAGGTCGATGACCATACCGAGCCGGTTGAGCTCCCGTACGACCTCCTGCCCGAAGCGGGTCAGGCCCGCGCGGGCCCAGGCGGCCGTGGCGGTGAGGGTGACCGCGCGGACGCCGAGCGCGTGGTACGCCCGGACCGTGCCCAGCGAGTCCCCCAGCGCGTGGGCGGCCACCGGCCCGAAGACCGAGGCGATACGGCCGTGGTTGCGGGCGTCGGCCAGGTCGCCGACGGCCTGCGCCGTCCGCAGCCCCTCCGGGCAGGCGTCGACGAGCGTACGGATGCGGTCGACGCGCTCCAGGGTGGCGCTGACCGGGTCCGGGCAGTCGGCCGGGACCATCAGCGACCACAGCTGCGCCCCTACGCCGCCGTGCCGCAGCCGGGGGATGTCGGTGTCGAGCGAACTCTCTCCGAGCTCCACGTCGTGCCAGGGGGTGTGCACGAGCACCTGGGCGAGGGTGTTGTACCCGTCGGCCACGGGGTGGGCGCGCAGCAGGGCGTGGATGCGGGCGCGTACGTCCGGGTCGAGGGTGTCGCCGGGGGTCTCGGCCTCCGGGTCGTGTCCCGGGGGCGGGGGCGGGGGCGGGACGGGTTGGTCGGGTGCGCCTATCCCGGCGGTGGGGGTGGCGGCGTCGGTCTCGTCCTGCAGATCTGCCATGACGGCCTCCCGGTTCGACCTCGACGACGGCGGCGGTACGGCCACCCTCACATGGGTGGGGCTTGGGGTCGCGACGACTGTGGCGTTCGGGGGACGCGGGGGGGGTGGCCGGGGGTTCGTCTGCGGGTGAGGTGTGGCTGGTCGCGCAGTTCCCCGCGCCCCCTTTTGGCCGGGGGTTCGTCTGCGGGCCGGTGGTCAGTTGCTCGCGCAGTTCCCCGCGCCCCCAAAAAAACCAGCGGTCGTCTGCGGGCCGTCGTGGGCCGGTCGCGCCGTTCCCCGCGCCCCTAGAAGCCGGCGGTCGTCTGCGGGTCCTGGTGGGTTGCTCGCGCCGTTCCCCGCGCCCCTAGAAACCGGCGGTCGTCTGCGGGTCCTGGTGGGTTGCTCGCGCCGTTCCCCGCGCCCCCAAAAACCGGCGGTCGTCTGCGGGCCGTCGTGGGCCGGTCGCGCAGTTCCCCGCGCCCCTAGATGCCCGTGGCTGAGCTGGGTTCCCCGGCTGCGGCGCAGTACCTGAGGGGCGCGGGGAACTGCGCGACCAGCCCCCACCGGGCCGCAGACGAACCCCCGGCCCAAGAAGCCCGCCGCAGACGAACCCCCGGCCCAGGAACACCCCCCGAAGGGGGCCTACCCGTCCAGGGACTCCCGGGTCGCCAGGGACGGGCCTCTGCGGGTGCGTTCGTCGCGGGACACCGCCTCCGCGTCCCGCAGCACCCGCACCGCGTTCCCCCACGTCAGCTTCGCCACATCCGCCTCCGACCAGCCGCGGCCGAGCAGCTCGGCGATGAGGTTGGGGTAGCCGGCGACGTCGTCCAGGCCGGACGGGGTGAACGCCGTACCGTCGAAGTCCCCGCCGATCCCGACGTGGTCGATCCCGGCCACCGCCCGCATGTGGTCGAGGTGGTCCGCCACCGTCACGACGGTCGCGACCGGGCGCGGGTGCGCCGCCTCGAAGGCGGCGTGCAGCGCCATCGCCTCCGGTGAGGTGTCCAGCGCGTGCAGCCCGTGCGCCCGCAGGTTCTCGTCGGCCGCCGCCGTCCACTCCACCGCCGCCGGCAGGATGAACTTCGGTACGAAGGTCACCATCGCCACCCCGCCGTTGCCGGGGAGCATCCCGAGCACGTCGTCGGGCACGTTGCGCGGATGGTCGCAGACCGCCCGCGCCGAGGAGTGCGAGAAGATCACCGGCGCCGTCGACGTGGACAGCGCGTCCCGCATCGTCGTCGCCGCCACGTGCGAGAGGTCGACCAGCATGCCGAGCCGGTTCATCTCGCGGACCACCTCGTGGCCGAAGGGGGACAGCCCCCCGACCCCCGGCGTGTCCGTCGCCGAGTCCGCCCAGGCGGTGTTGTCGTTGTGCGTGAGCGTCATGTAGCGGACGCCCAGCGCGTACAACGCCCGTAGCGTGGCGAGGGAGTTGTTGATGGAGTGGCCGCCCTCCGCGCCCTTGAGCGAGGCGATACGGCCCGCCGCCCGCGCCTTCTCCATGTCGTCCGCCGTCAGCGCCCCCGCCAGCTCCCCGGGGTAGCGCGCGATGAGCCGGTCCACGCAGTCGATCTGCTCCAGGGTCGCGCTGACCGCCTCGTCGCCCGCCATGTCGGTGCGGACGTAGACCGACCAGAACTGCGCCCCGACACCGCCCGCCCGCAGCCGGGGGATGTCGGTGTGCAGATGCTCGCTCTGGTCCCGGCCCACGTCACGGCGGTCGAGGTCGTAGCGGACCTGGTTGCGCAGCGCCCAGGGCAGGTCGTTGTGGCCGTCGACGACGGGGTGCTGGGCCAGCAGCGTACGGGCCCGGGCGAGGTGGTCCACCGTGCTCACTTTCCGAAACCGAAGGACGCCGAGGTCTCCACCTTCGCGCGCAGGCGCCTGCCCTTCTCGGTCGCCTGGTCGTTCAGCTCCTGCTGGAACTCCCGCATCCGGGCGAGGAGTTCGGGGTCGTGGGCGGCCAGCATACGGGCGGCCAGCAGACCCGCGTTGCGGGCCCCGCCGACCGACACCGTGGCCACCGGCACCCCGGCCGGCATCTGCACGATGGACAGCAGCGAGTCCATGCCGTCCAGGTACTTCAGCGGCACCGGGACACCGATCACCGGGAGCGGGGTGACCGAGGCGAGCATGCCGGGCAGATGGGCGGCGCCGCCCGCGCCCGCGATGACCGCCTTCAGACCGCGGCCGGCCGCCTGCTCGCCGTACGCGATCATCTCGTGCGGCATCCGGTGCGCGGAGACCACGTCGACCTCGTACGGGATCTCGAACTCGTGCAGCGCCTGGGCGGCGGCCTCCATGACCGGCCAGTCGGAGTCGGAACCCATGACGATGCCGATGACGGGAGAGGTGGGGCTCATTCGGTGATCGTTCCTCTGAGGTAGTCCGCCGCGTGACGGGCGCGCTCGCGCACGTCCGCGAGGTCGTCGCCGTAGGTGTTGACGTGGCCGACCTTACGGCCGGGCTTCACGTCCTTGCCGTACATATGGATCTTGAGCTGGGGGTCGCGGGCCATGCAGTGCAGATACGCGTGGTACATGTCCGGGTAGTCGCCGCCGAGCACATTGCACATGACCGTCCACGTCGACCTCGGGCGCGGGTCGCCCAGCGGAAGGTCGAGGACGGCCCGGACGTGGTTGGCGAACTGCGAGGTGATCGCCCCGTCCTGGGTCCAGTGGCCGGAGTTGTGCGGGCGCATCGCCAGCTCGTTGACGAGGATGCGCCCGTCGCGGGTCTCGAAGAGCTCCACCGCGAGGTGGCCGACCACGCCCAGCTCGTCCGCGATGCGCAGGGCCAGCTGCTGGGCCTCGCCCGCCAGCTCCTCGCCGAGGTCCGGGGCGGGCGCGATCACGGTGTCGCAGACGCCGTCGACCTGCACCGACTCCACCACCGGGTAGGCGACGGCCTGGCCGTGCGGGGAGCGGACCACGTTGGCGGCGAGCTCGCGGGTGAAGTCGACCTTCTCCTCGGCGAGCACGTCCACGCCCGCCTTGAAGGCGTCGGCCGCGTCCTCCTCGGCGCGGACGAACCACACGCCCTTGCCGTCGTAGCCGCCGCGCACGGTCTTGAGGATGACGGGGTAGCCGTCGCCCTCCGCCGCGAACCGCGACACATCGGCCGGGTCCGCCACCAGCCGGTGGCGGGGGCAGGGCGCGCCCATCGCGTCGAGCCTGGCGCGCATCACCCCCTTGTCCTGGGCGTGCACCAACGCGTCGGGCCCCGGCCGGACGGGGATGCCGTCCGCCTCCAGGGCCCGCAGGTGCTCGGTGGGTACGTGCTCGTGATCGAAGGTGATCACGTCGCAGCCGCGCGCGAAGGCACGCAGCGTGTCCAGGTCGCGATAGTCGCCGACGACGACCTCGCTCACCACCTGGGCCGCCGAGTCCTGGGGGGTGTCACTGAGCAACTTGAATCTGATGCCGAGGGGGATGCCCGCCTCGTGGGTCATACGGGCGAGCTGACCGCCACCGACCATGCCGACTACCGGGAACGTCACACCCCCAGGGTATCCGCCGTCCCCGGGCGCCCCGGAAGGAGCCGGTCCGGGGGACGGGGAGCGTTCGCCGCGGGCCCGGTGTGGCCGGGATTCGCGGGCGTCCACGAGCAGGGGCCGGAGCCGCTGGTTAGCATGGCCGGGTCGGTGTGCGAGGCATGACACCGATTTCGAGAACCACAACCGATCCGAACGGGGCTGAGCGATCACCATGAGTGAACGGGGCGCATTGCGTACGCGGCTGCAGCTGCTCGCCCGGGAGATCGCGAAGTTCGGCGCGGTGGGCGCCATCGGGTTCGTCGTCAACGCGATCGTCTTCAACCTGTGCATGCACGTGGCCCACCTCGCGGTGGTGCGCTCCGGAGTGATCGCCACCGCCGTCGCCATCGGCACCAACTACGTGGGCAACCGCTACTGGACCTACCGGCACACCGAGGGCGGCCGGCGCAGCCGGGAGCTGATGCTGTTCCTGCTGTTCAGCGGCATCGGCCTGGTGATCGAGAACGGTGTCCTGGCGCTCTCGCACTACGGCTTCGGCTACACCTCGACGGTCGCCGACAACATCGCCAAGAACGTGGTGGGCCTGGGCCTGGGCACGGTCTTCCGGTTCTGGTCGTACCGCACCTGGGTGTTCCGGGCGCTGCCCGCCCGGGAGGCGGTGGAGACCGCCGAGTCCTTTCTCGGCGACGCCCCCCAGCCGTACGCCCGGCACCACTCGGGGTCGTAGACCGCTCATCTGACCGTCTGCTCCGCCTCCGGCTCGCGCGGGCCGCGCGCCACCCGGCTCAGGAACAGGGCGAACACCGCGGGCTGCTGCTGGAGCATCTCCAGGCGCCCGCCGTCCGCCTCGGCGAGGTCACGGGCGACGGCGAGGCCGATGCCGGTGGAGTTGCGGCCGCTGATGGTCCGCTCGAAGATCCGCGCCCCGAGATCGGGCGGCACCCCGGGCCCCTGGTCGGTGACCTCCACCACGGTCTGGTTGCCGGTGACCCGGGTGCGCACCGCGACGGTGCCGCCGCCGTGCATCAGCGAGTTCTCGATCAGCGCCGCGAGCACCTGGGCGACCGCCCCCGGGGTGCCCACCGCCCGCAGCCCCTGCTTGCCGGAGCGGACGATGGCCCGGCCCGCGCTGCGGTAGGCCGGGCGCCACTCCTCCAGCTGCTGCTTGACCACCTCGTCGAGGTCGAAGACGACGGCCGAGCCGGTGCGGGGGTCGCGGGAGTTGGTGAGCAGCCGCTCCACCACGTCGGTGAGCCGCTCGACCTGGGTGAGCGCGATCGTCGCCTCCTCCTTGACCGTGTCCAGGTCGTCGGTGAGCGCGATCTCCTCCAGCCGCATCGAGAGCGCGGTGAGCGGGGTGCGCAGCTGGTGGGAGGCGTCGGCGGCGAGCCGGCGCTCGGCGGTGAGCATGCGCCCGATGCGGTCGGCGGAGGAGTCCAGGACGTCGGCGACCCGGTCCAGCTCGTGCACCCCGTACCGCTTGTGGCGCGGGCGCGGGTCGCCGGAGCCGAGCCGCTCGGCGGTCTCGGCGAGGTCGGTGAGCGGGGAGGCCAGCTTGTTGGCCTGGCGTACGGCCAGGAGCACCGCCGAGACGATGGCGAGCAGCGCCACCGCGCCGATGATCAGCAGGGTGCGTCCGACCTCGCGGGTGACCGTGGAGCGGGACTCCTCGACCAGGACGTTCTCGCCGCGCGCGCCGGTGGCGCTGCCGCGGATGAGCGAGCCGCCGGGCCGGGTGCCGAGCTCGATGGGGGCGCGGCCGGGGATCTCGATCCGGGCGTAGCGGTCGGGGCCGACGCCCGCCAGCGACTGCGGGCTGACCGTCTCGTTGGCGAGCATCCGGCTGTCGATGACGCTGACCAGCCGCAGCGCCTCGGAGTCCACGCTCTCCTGGGCGCTGCTGCTGATCGTCCTGGTCTCGACGATGACGAGGGAGACGCCGAAGACGGCGATCACCACGAGCACCACGGCGAGCGTGGAGTTGATCAGTCGGCGGCGCATGCCTCAGTGTCCCAGGAGGTGACGGAGGGGGTCGGCGTACCCGGCCGTCAGCTCTTCTCGAAGCGGAAGCCGACGCCCCGGACGGTGGCGATGTAGCGCGGGTTGGCGGCGTCGTCGCCGAGCTTCTTGCGCAGCCAGGAGATGTGCATGTCGAGCGTCTTGGTCGAGGACCACCAGGTGGTGTCCCAGACCTCGCGCATCAGCTGGTCGCGGGTGACGACCCGGCCCGCGTCGCGCACCAGGACCCGCAGCAGGTCGAACTCCTTGGCGGTGAGCTGGAGCTCCTCGTCGCCCATCCAGGCGCGGTGCGACTCGACGTCGATCCGCACACCGTGGGTGGCGGGCTGGGGGGCGGGCTCGGTGGCGCCGCGCCGCAGCAGGGCCCGGACCCGGGCCAGCAGCTCGGCCAGCCGGAACGGCTTGGTGACGTAGTCGTCGGCGCCGGCGTCGAGGCCGACCACGGTGTCCACCTCGTCGGCGCGGGCGGTCAGCACCAGGATCGGGACGGTGTGGCCCTCGGAGCGGAGCCTGCGGGCCACCTCCAGCCCGTCCATGCCGGGCAGGCCGAGGTCGAGCACGACCAGGTCGGCGCCTCCCTGGAGTCCGGCGTCGAGGGCGGTCGGGCCGTCCTCGCGGACCTCGACCTCGTAACCCTCCCGACGCAGTGCGCGGGCCAGCGGCTCCGAGATGGACGCGTCGTCCTCGGCGAGCAGTACACGGGTCATGGGGGTGATGGTAGTCCGCGACCGGCAGGGGCTGTCCGTGGAACCCGTGAGGGGTTGCACGGGGTTCGGGGGCGCGCCCGTTCCTGATCGCCGCCCGATCGCTCCTTGATCGTCCGTTGGCCGTTCCTTGATCGTCTCCAGGCCGTCCGCCCCTGCGGCTCTGGGATGAGATCCTGGTATGCACCTTCGAAAGTGTGCTGATGGTTCCAGCGACGCCTGTGATCCATGTCTCAAGTCCTTCCATATGCGGCTGTGTGGTGTCGTATGGTGTCTCAACGCCTTTAGCACTAACTCGGGGACCTTTGGCCTGCTTGGCGCGCCAAAGGTCTCTTTTCTGCGAAGGAACCGGAATTACTGGTTCCGAATACAGTGAATGACCTATGGGCCGGGCCCCGGGCGCGAAGATGCGCCCCGGGCGTGGATCCCGGTGGGTCCGTCCTCTCGACTCCGTCACCACGGATGCGAACCCCTCGGGCGTAGGGGCGGGCGGTCTCCTGCCGGTGCCGGCCACCCCCCACCGGGCGCGATCACCGCTCACGAAGCGCGCGTCCCGAGCAAGCAAGGATCGACCATGGCGTCCAGCCTGACGAAGGACTCGGCCAGCACCACCGGTTCCGAGAAGACCTTCTTCGGCCACCCCCGCGGCCTGGCCACTCTCTTCATGACCGAGATGTGGGAGCGCTTCTCCTACTACGGCATGCGCGCCCTTCTCGTGTACTACCTGGTCTCCGGCGGTGCCGACGCGGCGACCGGCGCCCAGGGCGGCGGCCTCGCCATGCGGGCCACCACGGCCACGGCCATCTACTCCGTCTACGTCTCCATGGTCTACCTCATGGCGATGCCGGGCGGCTGGTTCGGCGACCGCGTCTGGGGTGCCCGCAAGACGGTCACCATCGCCGGTTCCGTGATCATGTGCGGTCACCTTGCCCTGGCCCTGCCCGGCCAGCCCCCGTTCTTCCTCGGCCTGATCCTGGTCGCCGTCGGCTCCGGCCTGCTCAAGGCCAACATCTCGACGATGGTCGGCCACCTGTACAACGGCGCCGACGACCCGCGCCGCGACGGTGGCTTCACCGTCTTCTACATGGGCATCAACCTCGGCGCCTTCGCGGCTCCGCTGGTGATCGGCACGGTCGGCAAGGAGCACAACTGGCACCTGGGCTTCGCCCTCGCCGCGCTCGGCATGGCCCTGGGCCTGGCTCAGTTCCTCCTCGGCACCAAGCACCTGGACCCCCGGAGCAGCCTGGTCCCGAACCCGCTGTCGGCCGCCGAGCGCAAGGGCGTCCTCGTCAAGGCCGCCGCGGCCGTCGTCGCCCTCGCCGTCTTCTACGGCGTCGTGGTGGCCGTGGGTGCCTACACGCTGAACTGGGCGCTGGTCCCGCTCACCCTGGCCGGTCTGATCATCCCGATCGCCGTCCTGGTCCGCATCAAGCGCGACAAGGACCTGTCGACGGCCGAGCAGTCGAAGATGAACGGCTACATCTGGCTCTTCGTCGCCGCCGCCGTCTTCTGGATGATCTACGACCAGGGCGGCTCGACCCTGTCGCTCTTCGCCGACGACAAGACCGTCGACAACGTGGCGGGCCTGCACTTCTCGGCCACCTGGTACCAGTCGCTGAACCCGCTCTTCGTGATGGCGCTGGCCCCGATCTTCGCCTGGCTGTGGCTGTGGCTGGCCCGTAAGAACCAGGAGCCGAACACCATCGTGAAGTTCGCGATGGGCCTGGTCATCATCGGTGCCTCGTTCTTCGTCTTCATCGTCCCGATGAACATGGCGGGTGACAGCGGCAAGGTCTCCCCGTTGTGGCTGGTCTCGATCTACATGATCCAGACCATCGGCGAGCTCTGCCTCTCCCCGGTCGGCCTCTCGGTCACCACGAAGATGGCCCCGCAGAAGTACGCCTCCCAGATGATGGGCGTCTGGTTCCTCGCGGTCACCGCGGGCGACTGCTTCACGGGTCTGCTCTCGCTGGCCGGTGTGAGCCTCGACGGGCTCGGGATCATCGCGATGGAGGCCTCGATGGCCGCCGTCGCGGGCCTCGCGATCTACATGTACCGCAGGAAGGTCCAGGAGCTCATGGGCGGCGTGCACTGAGCCGCCGCACCACCGCCTCATCGCCAAGGGCCGCCGCACCTCTCCGGTGCGGCGGCCCTCGGCCTTTCGTGCGGGCCTTACGGGCCTTCCTCGCGTACGGACGGGTCAGCGCGTGCCGCGCAGCCGCCGCCACGGGGTGAAGGTGAGGACCCCGCCGCCGAGCAGGACGGCCGTCCCGGCGATGAGGCCGAGGGCGCGCAGGGCGCCGTGGTCGTCCGCGCCGGTCTGGGCGAGGCCGCCGGCCGCCGAGGCGCCGCCGCCGGTGGCCCCGGCGGTGGTGGTGCCGGACGTGCCCGTACCGCCCGACGTACCGCCCTGCTGGGCCGTGGTGTCGAGTTCCAGGGAGACGGGTGCCGTGCCCTTGACCGTGCACGGGATGTTGATCTTGGAGCCGCCCAGGGTGACATCGATCGTCAGCGTGCCGGGGCTGAGCGTCGCCCTGCCGCTCGCGCCCGGTTTGTAGCTGCCGGTCATGTCGGAGAGGCTGACCGGGTCACCCGCGTTCAGGGGACCGGAGTTGGGCGCTCCCGTCACCGTCACCGCGCCCTTGTCGGCGCCGCCCACGGTGATCTGCATGGACGGTTTCAGCGCGCCCACCGGGAGCGGGGCCGGGCTGTTCATGACGCCCTTGGCGGTCTTGACCGTGAGGTCGTAACTCCCGCCGTTTTTCTTGGCGTTCACCGTCACCTTGGAGTTGATGCTCGCCGGGCCGGGGGACTTGCAGGCGAAGGTGACCGCGACTTCCTTTCCGGGGAAGTCGCTCTGCCCGCCGGTGCCACCGGTGGCGGTGCCGCCCGTGCTGCCGCCGGTACCGCCTCCTGTCGACGTGGTGGTGCCGCCGGAGGTGGTGGTGCCGCCCGAGGCGGTGGTGCCGCCCGAGGCGGTGGTGCCGCCGGAAGTGGTGGTCCCGCCGGAGGTGGTGGTACCGCCTGAGCCGGTGGTCCCGCCGGAAGCGGTGGTCCCGCCGGAGGCGGTCGTCCCGCCGGAAGTGGTGCCGCCGCTGCCCGTCGTCCCGCCGGAGGCCGTCGTGCCGCCCGTCGTCGTCCCCCCGCCGTCCGTCACCTTGATCGTCACCCCGGCGGTCACGGCCGCCTTCGGGGAGCACTTGGTGTCCGTCGACAGCGGCTTGCTCACGTTGATCGTGTACTTGTCCGGCGTCAGCGTGACCTCGCCCGCCTTGGTCAGCTTCAGCCTGCCTTTCATGTCCGGCAGGACCATCGGGCTGTTCTTGGGTATCGGCGGGTTCTGCCGCGGCCCCTCCACCGCCAGGTCCGCGCTCTGCGCCCCCGCCACCTCGACGGTGCCGGACGGCTTGACGGTGTCCTTCTCCAGGTCGAGCACATCGGGGTTCTTCGACGCGGCCTGGACGGTCTTCCAGACCACCTCGACCTCGTCGCCCACCTTCGCCTCGGCCGGCGCGGTGATCTGCACCTTGGTGGTGCCCTCCACGGGCGGCAGACCGGAGATGGGGGGCGGGATGCACTCGGTGGCGTAGGAGACCTCTGCCGCCCGGGCGGGCCCGGCGGCCAGGACGATCCCCGCGCCGCCGAGCATCAGCGCGACGCCAGCCGCGCTCATCCTCCGTTGCGTGGTCACGTATTTCCCTTCGTCGTGGGGGTGTTGGAACGGTTCTCGGTCGGTGCGGAGTCCGGGGTGAACCACGGCAGGGGCGTCGTCGCCGTACGCGTGGCCGGGGTGCCGTCGCCGGACGGCGGCGGGGACGGCGGGGGCGCTGCGGTGGCGGCCGTCCCCGGCCGCGCGTGCCCCGCCCCGCCCGGGCGGACCCTGTCCACCACCGCCATGCCGATACGGAACACCGCCGCCGGGACGACCAGGCACAGCAGAATCCAGAAGAGCGTCACGCCCCACGGGCGGCCCACGCCCCAGGGCTGGGTGGCGAGCACCTTCGGCCCGTACTTCACCAGGACCTGGTAGTCGCCGTGCGCGCCCGCGGGCAGCTCGAAGCCCAGACGCACCTCGGCCTTGCCGCCGGGCGCGATGGTGCCCTTCCACCGCTGGTCCTCCCACCGCGGCGCGAACACGCCGTGCGAGGTGCCCAGTTGGAAGACCGGGTCCTTGACCGGTGCCGGGCCGAGGTTGCCGACGGTGACGACGAGCGTGCGCGAGGGCGGCGCCCCGAACCAGGTGAGGATCCCGCCGCCGCCCCTGAGCTCCGGCGCGGTCAGGACGCTCAGGCGCCCGGTGCCGGACTGCTCGGGCAGCGGTGCCACCGGATGGCCCGTGATCCGCACCTCGGCATCCACCGCGGCCGGCTCCCCCGTCACCGTGGCCACATGCACCACGCAGGGGCAGGGCTTGGGCGGGGCGGCCACCGGCAGCGGCTTGCTGAAGGTTCCCTTGGCGTCGGTGGTCACCGCGCGCCCGTCGGCGTTGGCGCAGGAGTTGGTGCCGCCGATCACGCCCTGCCCGGGGGTGGACTGGCCGCAGACCAGCAGCATCAGCAGCGCGCCGGGCCGCCAGCCGGTGCCGCTCGCGGTGATCTCGCCGCCCTTGGCCGCCTCCTGTCCGGAGAGGGTCACGACGGGTTTCCCCCCGTCGGCGCGCGCGACCACCGGGGGCACCGCGGACAGGAGCGCCGCCAGCACGACCGCGACCAGCGCCGCCACTGCCGTACGCCCCCTCACGACGCCACTCCCGTCGTCGCCAACTCTCCTGCGGGCCAGCCATCTTGGGGGGCGCCGGCTCCCCGTCGGCGCCTTCGGCGTACCCACAGCGCGGCTCCCGCGCCCGCCGCCGCGCATCCGGCGCCCGCCACCGGCCCCCACGGCACGAACGCCGTCGAGGCCGTCGCCTCGCCGCGGGCGGCGCCGGGCGCCGTCACCGTCAGGCGCACCTCGACGCGGTCGAGGGTCGGCGGGTGCCACGGTTCGGTCAGCTCGGCGCGCCCACCGGGCGGCAGCGCCACCGGCAACGGCCGGGCCGGGCGCCGCAGCCGCCGCCCCCACAGCCCGTCCGCGCGCACGGCCAGGCTCGGGGCGAGCGTGGTGTTGCCCCGGTTGACCAGGGCGTACCGGATGAGGGAGCGGCCCCGGTCGACCCGTGCGTCCTCGACGGTCAGCGCGGCCAGGACCGGTCCCGCCACCCGCACCCGGACCGGGACCCGCGCCTGCCGGCCGCCGCCGGACGCGACCAGCGCCGCCGTGTGGCCGCCGGGCGGCGCGCCCACCGGGACGGTGACGGCGAACGGCACCTCGGCCCGGGTGCGCGGCGGGATCCGCACCTCGGCGGCGGCCGGCGTGATCCAGGCGCCGGTGGCGGTGCCGTCGGCAGCGGTCCCGCGCAGCCGCAGGGTCAGCGGGCGTTCGGTGGGGTTGGTGAGCGAGAGCCGGTCCTCCAGGACGGAGCCGGGCGCGCCCTCCAGGTAGAAGTACGGCCGGCCGTCCCCGGCCGAGACGGGCGCGGCGCTCCACTCCCCCTCGGCGGCGTGTGCGGCGGGAACGGTTGGGGCGGACAGGGCGGACAGGGCCAGGGCCGCGGCGAACACGGCCGGGCGGATCGGGCGCGGCGGCATCAGCGGCTCCCCGTCGGGCGTCGGTAGGGACGGATCAGCCGTGCGCGCGGGCCCCGCGCCGGGTCAGCCACAGCACCCCGGCCGCGCCGGTGAGCAGGACCGTGCCGCCGAGCGTGCCGAGGGCGAGCGCCGAGTCGAGCGGGCCGGTCCTGGGCAGCGACTCGGCGGCCCCGGGGGCGCCGGTGACGTCCAGGGCGAGGGAGGGGCCGGGGCTGTTGCCCGGGGTGCAGGTGGTGGTGGTGCCCAGCGCCTTGATGGTGAGGACCGAGGGGGTGAAGGTGACCTTGCCCGACGCCTTCGGTGTGTACGTACCGCTCAGATCGCTGATCTTGATGGGGCTGTTGGCGGGGATCTCGGCCGTGTTGGCGGGGCCGGACACCGAAACCGTGCCCTTGTCGGGGCCGCCGAGCCGTACGACGGCGCTCGGGTTCATCGCCCCGGGGCCCAGCGCCACGGGGCTGGAGGAGACGCCCTTCTGGAACGACATGGTCAGCTTGTAGGCGCTGCCGCTTCTGACGGCCTTGATGTCGATGGGCGACACCGCGCTCTTGGGCCCGATCGGTGTCTCGCACTTGTAGTTGACGTCCACGACGTCGGCGTGGGCGGCCGGGGCGGCGATCAGCACCACCGGGGCCGCCACCGCAGCCGCAAGGGCGAGTGCTGTCCGTTTCTGGTACGACACCTGCGACACCTCGAATTTCCCTCGGTCCCGAGGCCGTTCACGTTACTGACGGCACATCAGATTGGGCGTCAAGGTACGCCGGGGACCTTGTCGAGGGAAGACACACAACACAGTGGATGACGGGCGCGAGTGACGTGAGTGCCCTGGACGGGCACCACGTGAGGACGTGCGCGGGCGAGGAGGGCGCCCTACGCGGGCGCGGCGAGCTCCGCCCAGACCGTCTTGCCGGCCACTCCGGGGGCCCTCTGGACGCCCCAGTCCAGACAGAGCCGCTGGACGATGAACATGCCGTGGCCGCCGGGCCGTCCCGCGCGGTGCGGGGTGCGGGGCGCGGGCTGGCCGGAGCCGAGGTCGGTGACCTCCAGGCGCAGCACCTTGGAGTTGAGGGCGACGCGCAGCCGCTCGGGGCCCTCGGCGTGCAGACAGGCGTTGGTGACCAGCTCGGAGACCACCAGCAGGACGTCCTCGGCGGCGGCCCGCCGGTCGGCGGTGGCGGCCGGGAGCCAGCCCCACTCGTACAGCGCCTGACGGGTGAAGTCGCGCGCCAGGGGCACGACGCCGCTGGCCCCCTGAAGGGCGAGGACGCGCGAGGCCGTCGCCGGAGCTCCGTCCGGCTCGGGGCCGCGGTCGCCCGGCTGGTGCTGCCGGGTGGTGCTCATCAGCGCTTCACCTCACCGATTCACCGAACGCCTGGTTCGCCAACGTCTTGGGTCTGGTCTCCTGCCCCGCAACAGCGGGGTCAGTCGTCCAGTGCGGCTTCGAGCGAATCATGCACGCTGAAGACCGCTTCCGCTCCCGTGATCTCGAAGACGCGGGCCACCACGGGAAGCATCCCCGCCAGATGGACCCCGCCGCCGGCCGCCTCGGCCTTGAGCCGGGCGCCGAGCAGCACGTTCAGTCCGGTCGAGTCGCAGAACTCCAGCTGCGCGCAGTCGACGACCAGCCGGGTGCGGCCGGCCCCGACCGCACTCTCCAGCGGTTCGCTGAGCAGCTCCGCCGTGTGGTGGTCCAGCTCGCCCACGGGCGTGAAGATCTCACTGCGGCCGTGCGAGCGGACGCCGACCTTGAGACGGCCCCCGTTTGCGCTTCCGACCGTGCCGCGGTCCATGCCCGTCCCTCTTCGCTGTGATCGCCGTGGTTCGCCGTGCCACACCGTAAACGGTGCGGCGGTGGTTCGTGTCGTCCTTCCGAGTGCTTTCCCTGTGCTCCCCGTCACAAGTGACGCACCTCTCCGCATACGTGGCCGAACACGACCCCGTACACGCGGACTCCGCGAGAACACTACGCCTTCCCTACGGCCGCCGGAAGCCGAACACCGCCCCGAACCGGACATATAGTAACAACTCGACCTTGCGGCGGTAGGACCAAAGCGGGTAGGGGTAGGAGAGACAGTTTTTCACCACGACCGGCCATGGAGGCGCCGCAAACCGATCCGCCACGTATGGGCGTCGGCAGCCATATGCCGAGAACGATGGAGGAGACCCATGTCACCCCGGCTCGACGAATCCATGGATACGTCGGCAACGCACGTACCGCACACCATCCACACCACCCTCGAGGGACTTGGCGATCTCCCGGAGATCCCGCCCTACGAACACATCGCGCCGCTGGACGCGCGGGCCCTGTCGAAGACGCTCTTCGCCCGGCTCGACTCCCTCGAAGAGGGCACCCCCGCGTACGCCTACGTACGCAACACGCTCGTCGAACTCAACCTCGCGCTGGTCAAGTTCGCCGCCTCCCGCTTCCGCTCGCGCAGCGAGCCGATGGAGGACATCATCCAGGTCGGCACCATCGGCCTGATCAAGGCGATCGACCGCTTCGAGTACGACAGAGGCGTGGAGTTCCCCACCTTCGCCATGCCGACCATCGTCGGCGAGATCAAGCGCTTCTTCCGGGACACCTCCTGGTCGGTCCGGGTCCCCCGCCGCCTGCAGGAACTCCGTCTCGACCTGGCCAAGGCGGGCGACGAACTCGCCCAGCAGCTGGACCGCTCACCGACGGTGGGCGAGCTCGCCGAGCGCCTGGGCATCAGCAGGGACGAGGTCGTCGAGGGGATGGCGGCGAGCAACGCGTACACCGCCAGCTCGCTGGACGCCCAGCCCGAGGAGGACGACACCGAGGGCGCGCTCGCGGACCGGATCGGCTACGAGGACCACGACCTCGAAGGCGTCGAGTACATCGAGTCCCTCAAGCCGCTGATCGCCGGACTGCCGGCCCGGGACCGCAAGATCCTGTCGCTGCGGTTCGTCGCCAACATGACCCAGTCCGAGATCGGCGAGGAGCTCGGCATCTCCCAGATGCACGTCTCCCGGCTGCTCTCGCGCACCCTGACCCGGCTGCGCAAGGGGCTGACGGTGGAGGAGTGACCTCCGCCGCCCGCGCGAGGGCCCGTTCCCCCCGGGGGACGGGCCCTCGGCTATGGCGCCAGCGCGGCGGTGACCGCCGCCTCGGCGTGCAGCCGCGTGGTGGGGAACACCGGTACCGGGCTGTGCTCCTGACGGATCAGCAGCTCGATCTCGGTACAGCCGAGGACGACGCCCTCGGCGCCGTCGGCGACCAGCCGCGCGATCACGCCCCGGTAGGCGTCGCGGGACTCCTCCCGCACCACGCCGAGGCACAGCTCCTCGTAGATGACCCGGTGGACCAGGGCGCGGTCGTCGGCGCCCGGGGTGAGGACGTCCAGGCCGTGCGCGCGCAGCCGGTCCCGGTAGAAGTCCTGCTCCATGGTGAAGGCGGTGCCGAGCAGCCCGACGCGCCGCACACCCCGGGCCCGTACCGCCTCGGCGGTCGCGTCGCCCAGGTGCAGCAGCGGTACGGAGACGGCGGCGGCGACCTGGTCCGCCACCTTGTGCATGGTGTTGGTGCAGATCAGCACGAGGTCGGCGCCGGCCGCCTCCAGTCCCTTCGCCGCCGCCGCCAGCACCTCGCCCGCCCGCTCCCACTCCCCGGCGCGCTGGAACTCCTCGATCCCGGCGAAGTCGACGGAGTGCAGGACGCAGCGGGCCGAGTGCAGACCGCCGAGCCGTTCGCGTACGAGCTCGTTGAGGAGCCGGTAGTACTCCGCGCTGGACTCCCAGCTCATGCCGCCGATCAACCCGATGGTCCTCATCGCGCCACTCTAGGCTGTGATCATCACTGACAGCTGTGGACGAGGGGCGGGGCCATGGGGAAGCACGAGATGACCGAGGTCGCGGGGATCGCGATACCCGAGGGGCGGGCGGCGCGGGCCGCGCTGCTGGTCTGCGCGGAGTACGCGGACGAGGCGCTGTACCACCACTCGCTGCGGTCGTACTTCTTCGGCGCGGCCTGGGCCCGTGAGCGGGGCCTGGACTACGACCGTGAGCTGTTCTTCGTCTCCGCGCTCCTGCACGACCTGGCGCTCACCCCGCCCTTCGACAGCCACACCCTGCCCTTCGAGGAGGCGGGCGGCCATCTGGCCCGTGTCTTCACGGCCGGCCTGGGCTGGCCGGACGCGCGCCGCGACCGGGCGGCCGAACTGATCGTGCTGCACATGCGCGACGACGTGTCGCCGGAGGCGGACGCGGAGAGCCGGCTGCTCCAGGTGGGCACGAGCGCCGACGTGTCCGGAACGGGCCTGGAGGCCTTCGACGCGGCGTTCCGGGCGGAGCTGGTGGGGGCGTATCCCCGGCTGGGCTTCGCGGAGGCGTTCGTGGGCCTCTTCCACGACCAGGCCCGGCGCAAGCCGGGGTGCGCGGCGGCGGAGCTGGTGGCCGGGGGCTGGGAGAAGCGGGCGCTGGGGAACGGGCTGGATCGCGCGTAGCGGCCGGTTGTGGGCATGCTGGCCGACGAGGGCCGGTATGCGCAGGGCTCCGGCGCCGGGACCGTGGACGCCGGAAGCCCGGAAGCGGCGGGCCCGGGAGCCGCAGAGACCGCCAGGAGGCCCGTATGACCCCGGTGAACCCGGTGAACCCCGTCATCGCCGTGACGGGAGCCAGTGGCGCCATCGGCGGGCGGGTGGCCCGCCGGCTCGCCGAGCGGGGGGTGGCGACCCGGCTGGTGGGCCGCAGCCCGGAGCGGCTGCCGGAGCTGCCCGGCGCGGTGAGGGCGGCGCCCGCCGCGTTCGGGGACGCGACCGCGATGCGGGACGCGCTGGCCGGGGCCGGGACGATGCTGATGGTGTCGGCCCACGAGTCCCCGGACCGGGTGCGCGAGCACACCACCGCCGTGGACGCGGCCGTCGCGGCGGGCGTGCGGCGCGTCGTGTACGTGTCGTTCCTCGGGGCCGCCCCGGACGCCGCGTTCACCTTCGCGCGCGACCACTGGCACACCGAGCAGTACATCCGGGGCACGGGCCTGGCGTACACCTTCCTGCGCGACAGCCTCTATCTGTCCGGGCTGGCCGCGATGGCGGGCCCGGACGGGGTGATCCGGGGCCCCGCCGGGCACGGCCGGGTCTCGGGGGTCGCGCACGAGGACATCGCGGACGTGGCGACGGCCGTGCTCCTGGGCGAGGGCGGCGGCAGGCCCGGAGGCGGGGAGCACGACGGCGCCACCTATGACGTCACCGGCCCCGAGGCGCTGACGCTCACCGAGGTGGCGGCCGAACTGAGCCGGGTGTCGGGCCGGACCGTCACCTATGTGGAGGAGACCCGCGAGGAGGCCTACGCCTCACGCGCCGGGTACGGCGCCGAGGAGTGGGAGGTCACCGGCTGGGTGAGCTCGTACGAGGCGATCGCCGCCGGGGAGATGGCGGCGGTCGGCGACACCGTGCCCCGGCTGACCGGCCGTCGCGCCCAGTCGTTCGCCGAGTACCTGGACGCACATCCGCGCAGCTACCGGCACTTGACGCCCTGACGCCAGACGTCACCGACCAGCGGCACACCGGGCCGGTAGGCGAGGTGGACGTGGCTCGGGGCGTCGAGCAGCGCGAGGTCGGCGCGGGCGCCGGGCGCGATCCGCCCGACATCGGTGCGCCGCAGCGCGGCGGCGCCGCCGGCCGTGGCGGCCCAGACGGCCTCGTCCGGGGTCATCCCCATGTCCCGTACGGCGAGTGCGACGCAGAACGGCATCGAGGACGTGAACGAGGACCCCGGGTTGCAGTCCGTGGACAGCGCGACGGTCACCCCCGCGTCGAGCAGCCGCCTGGCGTCGGGCCACTGGGCGCGGGTGGAGAACTCGGCACCGGGCAGCAGGGTCGCGACCGTGGTGCCGTTCGCCAGCGCGTCGACATCGGCGTCGGTGAGGTGGGTGCAGTGGTCGGCGCTGGCCGCGTCGAGTTCGACGGCGAGCTGGACGCCGGGTCCGTGGGAGAGCTGGTTGGCGTGCACCCGGGGGGTGAGCCCCTTGGCCTTGCCCGCGAGGAGGATCGCCCGGGCCTGGTCGCCGTCGAACGCGCCCTTCTCGCAGAAGACGTCGACCCAGCGGGCGTACGGGGCGCAGGCGTCGAGCATCTCGCCGGTGACGAGCGCGACGTAGGCGGCCGGGTCGTCGGCGTACTCGGGAGCGACGATGTGCGCCCCGAGATACGTCACCTCGTCGGTGTGCTCGGCGGCGATGCGCAGGGCGCGGGCCTCGTCCTCGACGGTGAGGCCGTACCCGGACTTGGTCTCGAAGGTCGTCGTCCCCTGGCGCAGCGCCTCACCGAGGTAGCGGGCGACGTTCGCGCCCAGCTCGGCGTCGGTGGCGGCGCGGGTGGCGGCGACGGTGGTGCGGATACCGCCCGCCTTGTACGCCTGGCCCGACATCCGGGCGTTGAACTCCCGGGTGCGGTCGCCGGCGAAGACGAGGTGCGAGTGGGAGTCGACGAAGCCGGGGATGGCGGCGTGGCCGGTGGCGTCGTGGACCTCGTCGGCGGCCGGGGCGTCCTCGGCGCGGCCGACCCAGGCGATGGTGGCGCCGTCGATGACGACGGCGGCGTTCTCGACGAGGCCGAGGGGGGTGGGGCCGAGGGTGGGGTCGTTGGTGACGAGGGTGGGGATGTTGGTGATGAGGGTGGTGGTCATGGGTCCTCTCCGGTGGGGGCGGTTGTTCGTCTGCGGACCGGCGGGGCTTCTCGCGCAGTTCCCCGCGCCCCTTTTCGGGGCGGTTGGCCGTCTGCGGGCCGGTGGGGGCTTCTCGCGCAGTTCCCCGCGCCCCTGAGGTACTGCGCCGCGGTCGGGGAACTCAGTTCAGCCACAGACTTCCAGGGGCGCGGGGAACTGCGCGAGCAACCCACCACCGGCCCGCGGACGAAGCGCCACCTCTCAGTGGGCTCACTCCCGGAGGGACGCGATGGCCGACGCCAGCGCGGAACCCGCGTCCGGCACCGTCGCGTGCACGCCGTCGCGCACCACCCGGCGCCCCCCCACCACCACCTCCCGCACATCCGCCGCCGACGCCGCGAACACCGCCGTCTCCGCGCCGAGCCGCGGCACCGGGCCCGCCGTGCGGACCGTGTCCAGGGCGATCGTGGCGAAGTCCGCGAGGGCGCCCGGCGCCAGGCGGCCCGCCTCGGGCCAGCCCAGGGCCGCGTGGCCGTCCGGGGACGCCGCGCGCAGCAGCGCCGCCGCCGTCCAGTGCCCCCGGGTCCGCGTACGCAGCCGCTCGTCCAGCTCCATCGCCCGCGCCTCCTCCAGCAGGTCGATCACCGCATGGCTGTCGCTGCCGAGCGACAGCGGCGACCCGGCGCGCTGGAGGGCGACGGCGGGGCCGATGCCGTCGGCGAGGTCGCGCTCGGTCGTCGGGCACATGCACGTACCCGTGCCCGACCCGCCGAGCAGCGCGATGTCCTCATCGGTGAGGTGCGTGTTGTGGACGCCGGTCGTCCGCGGCCCCAGCACCCCGTGGTCCGCCAGCAGCCGCGTCGGTGTGCGCCCGTGCGCGGCCAGACACGCCTCGTTCTCCGCGACCTGCTCGGAGAGATGGACGTGCAGGGGCGCCTCCCGCTCCTCGGCCCACGCCGCCACCTCGCGCAACTGGTCCGCGGGCACCGCCCGTACGGAGTGGATGGCCGCCCCGATCCGTACGCCGTCGCGCGGCTTGAGCAGCGCCGCCCGCTCGGCCCACGCCCGCGCGGTGCCGTCACTGAACCGCAGCTGGTGGGCGTTGGGCGGCTCACCGAAGCCGGCCGAGAGGTACGCCGTGTCGAGCAGCGTGATGCGGATGCCGGCGTCGGCGGCGGCCTCGATCAGCGCCTCGCCCATCGCGTTCGGGTCGGCGTACGGCGTGCCGCCCGGCGCGTGGTGCAGATAGTGGAACTCGCCCACCGCGGTGATCCCGGCGAGCGCCATCTCTGCGTACACGGCCCGCGCCAGCGCGTGGTACGAGTCGGGCGTGAGCCGCGCGGCGACCGCGTACATCGTCTCGCGCCAGGTCCAGAACGTGCCCGAGCCGACCTGGACCGTACCGCGCAGGGCCCGGTGGAAGGCGTGGCTGTGGGCGTTGGCCAGTCCGGGCAGGGTGAGGCCGCGCAGGACGGCGGCGCCGGGCGGCGGCGCGTCGACTCCCTTGCGCAGGGCCGTGATACGCCCGTCCGCCACCTCTACCAGCACGCCCGGTTCGACCTCGGGGTCGAGCCAGGCGTGCTCCAGCCAGTACGACGTCACCTGCACGCCAGCCCCTCCAGAACGTCGGCGAGTGCGAGCACCCCGGCCACGCAGTCGTCCTCACCGGCGAACTCGGCCGGGGAGTGCGAGACGCCCGTGGGGTTGCGTACGAACAGCATGGCGGTCGGGACCGTCCCCGAGAGGATTCCGGCGTCGTGTCCGGCGCCGGTGCCGAGGACCGGGGTGTGCCCGCCGAGGATCTTCGCCAGTTCGTCGCGCAGGGCGTGCTCGAACTCGACGACGGGCGTGAACGACTCCCGGACGACGGTCAGGTCCACACCGTCCCGCTCGGCGCGCTCGCGCGCCGCCCGCTCGATCGCCGTGACCACCGTGTCCAGGGTCGTCTGGTCGGCGGCGCGCGAGTCCAGCCAGCCGCGCACCAGCGACGGGATGGCGTTGACGCCGTTGGGCTCGCAGGAGATCTTGCCGAAGGTGGCGACCGCGCCCGCGAGTTCGGCCTCGCGGCGGGCGGCGAGGACGGTCTCGGCGTACGTGAGCATCGGGTCGCGCCGGTCCACCAGGCGGGTGGTGCCCGCGTGGTTGGCCTCGCCCGCGAAGTCGAACCGCCAGCGGCCGTGCGGCCAGATGGCGGAGGCGATGCCGATGGCGTCGCCGCTGAGGTCCAGGGCGCGGCCCTGCTCCACGTGCAGCTCGACGAACGCGCCGATACGGGCGAGGCGCTCGGGGTCGGGGCCGATGGCGTCCGGGTCGTATCCGGCGCGCTCCATGGCCTGCGGCAGGGTGACCCCGTCGCCGTCGCGCAGCCGGTGCGCGGCCTCGACGGTCAGCTGCCCGGCGGCGAGCCGGGAGCCGACGCAGGCGAGGCCGAAGCGGGCGCCCTCCTCGTCGCCGAAGTTGACGAGGGCGAGCGGGCGGGTGGGCACGGCTCCGCGCCGCCGCAGCTCGTCGAGGGCGGCGAACGACGACACGACGCCGAGGGGGCCGTCGAAGGCGCCGCCGTCCGGGACGGAGTCCAGGTGCGACCCGGTGACGACGGCGTCCCCGGCGGTGGGGTCACCGGCCCAGGCCCACTGGTTGCCGTTGCGGTCGAGCTCGTAGGTGAGCCCGCGGGACTCGGCCTGCGACCGGAACCAGGCGCGGCAGTCGGCGTCGGCCCCGGTCCAGGCGAAGCGGCGGTAGCCGCGGGTGCCGGCGTCCCGCCCGATCGGGGCGAGATCACGCCACATCTCGTGGAACGAGGGGGTCTCCCCCACCCCACCCCTTCCCGAAACGCTCCGCGGGTGGGGGTGGGTGGAGGGGGAGGGATTCCCCGGGGGCTCCGCCCCCGGCCCCCCGAGCGGGGGCTGCGCCCCCTGCACCCCGCCAGGGGGTTGCGCCCCCCGCGGGGCCTGCCGCCCCTGCACCCCGCCGAGGGACGGCGCCCCGGCCCCCCGTGCGTCGCCGGCGGCCCGCACCCCCTCAGGGACGCGACCGCTGTCCGGGGCACCCGCACCCCCCTCAGGGGCGCGGGGAACTGCGCGACCAGCCCCCACCGACGCGGACCCGGCCGACGACCCCGGGGCCGCCCCGGGAACAGGGGCCGACGGGGTACCCCCCGTCACGCTTCACCCTCCCGCATCGGCACCCGCACACCCCGCTCGTCCGCCACCGACTCCGCGATGTCGTACCCGGCGTCGACATGCCGGATGACACCCATCCCGGGGTCGTTGGTCAGGACGCGGCGGATCTTCTCGCCCGCCAGCGCCGTCCCGTCCGCCACCGTCACCTGGCCCGCGTGGATGGAGCGGCCCATGCCGACGCCGCCGCCGTGGTGCAGCGAGACCCAGGACGCGCCGGAGGCGACGTTGACCATCGCGTTCAGGAGCGGCCAGTCCGCGATGGCGTCCGAGCCGTCGAGCATCGCCTCGGTCTCGCGGTACGGAGAGGCCACCGAGCCGCAGTCGAGGTGGTCGCGGCCGATCGCCAGCGGGGCCGCCAGCTCGCCCGACGCCACCATGTCGTTGAAGCGCTCGCCCGCCTTGTCCCGCTCGCCGTAACCGAGCCAGCAGATCCGCGCGGGCAGGCCCTGGAAGTGGACGCGCTCGCCGGCCATCTTGATCCAGCGGTGCAGCGACTCGTTCTCCGGGAACAGGTCCAGGATCGCCTTGTCCGTCTTGTGGATGTCGGACGCCTCGCCCGACAGCGCCGCCCAGCGGAAGGGGCCCTTGCCCTCGCAGAAGAGCGGGCGGATGTACGCGGGGACGAAGCCGGGGAAGGCGAACGCCCGGTCGTAACCCGCCAGTTGCGCCTCGCCGCGGATGGAGTTGCCGTAGTCGAAGACCTCGGCGCCCGCGTCCATGAAGCCGACCATCGCCTCGACGTGCCGGGCCATGGACTCCCGGGCGCGGGTGGTGAAGCCCGCCGGGTCCTTCGCCGCGTACGAGGCCATGTCGTCGAAGTCGACGCCGACCGGCAGATACGCCAGCGGGTCGTGCGCCGACGTCTGGTCGGTCACGATGTCGATGGGCGCGCCCTCGGCCAGCATCTGCGGCAGCAGCTCCGCCGCGTTGCCGAGCAGGCCGATGGAGAGCGGCCGGCGGGCGTCGCGCGCCTCGACGGCGAGCTCCAGCGCGTGCCGCAGGCTGTCGGCCTTCACATCGAGGTAGCGGTGCTCGATACGGCGCTCGATGGCCCGCGGGTCCACGTCGATACAGATCGCGACGCCGTCGTTCATCGTCACGGCGAGCGGCTGGGCGCCGCCCATGCCGCCGAGACCGGCGGTGAGCGTGATGGTCCCGGCCAGCGTGCCGTTGAACTTCTTCGCCGCGACGGCCGAGAACGTCTCGTACGTGCCCTGGAGGATGCCCTGGGTGCCGATGTAGATCCAGGAGCCCGCGGTCATCTGGCCGTACATGGTCAGACCGAGCTGCTCCAGACGGCGGAACTCCTCCCAGTTCGCCCAGTCGCCCACCAGGTTGGAGTTGGCGATCAGGACGCGCGGGGCCCACTCGTGGGTCTGCATCACGCCGACCGGGCGGCCGGACTGGACGAGCATCGTCTCGTCCTGCTTGAGCGTGCGCAGGGTGCGGACCATCGCGTCGAAGGAGCGCCAGTCGCGCGCGGCCTTGCCGGTGCCGCCGTAGACGACGAGCTTGTCGGGGTGCTCCGCGACCTCCGGGTCGAGGTTGTTCTGGAGCATCCTCAGGGCGGCTTCCTGCTGCCATCCCAGGGCGCTCAGTTCCGTACCGCGCGGTGCCCGTACGGGGCGGGGTCCTGACATGGCGAGGCCTCCTCACGACGTGACTCAGATATTCACATCCTGTCTGCCTGAATAGAACTAGTCAATACATCGGTAACGTCTGCGCGTCGGCGCACCCGGTGATTGGCTGGAAGCCATGACCGACACGGAAGCGGCGGCGCGCCGCGACCAGGCGGTGCGGGCCGCCGTGGAGCAGGGCCTCGTGGGCCCCGGGGTCCCGCTGGCCGCGCTGCTGGACGTCACCGGCATCCGGGCCGCCGCCAGGGCGCTGACCAGCGCCTTCGCGGCCGTCACCGACGCACCCGTCCTGCACGCCTTCGCCGTGAAGGCGTGCCCGCTGGTGCCGGTCCTGCGACTGCTCGCGGCCGAGGGGCTCGGCGCGGAGGTCGCCGGCCCGGGCGAACTGGCGCTGGCCCGCGCCGCCGGGGTCGCACCCGGCCGTACGGTCCTGGACTCCCCCGCCAAGACCCCCGCCGAGCTGCGCGAGGCCCTCGCCCTGGGCGTCGCCGTCAACGCGGACAACCCGCAGGAGCTGGCCCGGCTCGACGCGCTGCTCGCCTCCACCACGACCGCCTCACCGCTCGGCCTGCGGGTGAACCCGCAGGTGGGCGCGGGGTCCATCGACGCGCTCTCCACGGCGACGCGGACCTCGAAGTTCGGGGTGGGGCTGCGGGACGAGGGGGCGCGGGAGTGGGTCGTGGCGGCGTACGCGGCCCGCCCCTGGCTCACCCGGCTGCACACCCACACCGGCTCCCAGGGGGTGCCGCCGACGCTGATGGCCGAGGGGGTGCGGGCGGCGTACGAGCTGGCGGAGGAGATCAACGCGCGCGTGGGCCGGCGCCAGGTGGACACGATCGACCTCGGCGGGGGGCTGCCGGTGAACTTCGCCTCGGACGAGGAGAGCCCGACGTACGCGGAGTACGCGCGGCTGCTGCGCGCCGAGGTGCCCGGGCTCCTCGACGGGTCGTACGCGCTGGTGACCGAGTTCGGCCGGTCGCTGCTGGCCAAGCACGGGACGGTGCTGGCGCGGGTGGAGTACGCGAAGACGTCCGGGGGCCGGGCCATCGCGGTCACCCACGCGGGCGTGCAGATCGCGGTCCGTACGGTGTACGCGCCGGAGACCTGGCCGCTGCGGATCGCCGCGTACGGCCCTTCGGGCCGCCCCAAGCCCGGACCGCCCGTCCTCCAGGACGTGGCGGGGCCCGCGTGCTTCGCGGGGGATCTGCTGGCGCGGGGGCGTCCGCTGCCGCGGCTGGAGCAGGGGGACTACGTGGCGGTGCTGGACACCGGGGCGTACTGCTTCGCCCACCACTACGCGTACAACAGCCTTGCCAGGCCGGGCGTCCACGGCTTCACGACGTCCCCGTCGGGCGTCCGCTTCGCGGTGGTCCGGGAGCCGCAGACGGTGGCGTCGATCGTGGCGGAGGCGGGTGGCGCGACCCCGGACGCGCTGCTGTTCTGACGTGGACCAGGGGTTCGTCTGCGGGCCGGTGGGGGCTGGTCGCGCAGTTCCCCGCGCCCCTGAGGGGATCCCGCCCACCCGGCGAACATGGCCCAGCCACAGCCCCCAGGGGCGCGGGGAACTGCGCGAGCAACCCACCACCCACCCGCAGACGAACCCCGGGCCGAAAAGGGGCGCGGGGAACTGCGCGAGCCCGGCCAGAACCACCTACTCCACGAACAGGCCCCGCCCCGCGGCCCCCGCGTCGAACTCCTCCAGCCGCGCCTGCGCGTCCGGCAGCCCGTCGCACATCGCCTCCAGCAGCACCCGCCCCAGCAGCATCGGCGCGCACGCCGTGTCGAAGGCGAGGCCCGTGCCGACCGCGGCCGGGATCAGCAGGTCGCTGTGGCGCGCCACCGGCGCGAACGCGGAGTCGGCGACCGTGACGACCACGAGACCCCGCGTACGCGCGTACGCCAGCGCGTCCACCACCTCCCGCGGATGGCGCGGCAGCGCGAAGCACAGCAGCGCCGACGCCCCGGCCCGCGACGCCGCGTCGATACGGTCGACCAGCATCGACCCGCCCTCGTCGAGCAGCCGCACATCCGGGTGGACCTTCGCCGCGAAGTACGCGAAGCCGCGCGCCTGCGAGGAGGCCGCGCGCAGACCGAGCACGGGCAGGGGCCGCGACGCCGCCAGCAGCCGCCCCGCCTCCTCCACCGGCGCCGGATCCGCCAGCAGCCCGGCCAGATGGCGCAGGTTCTCGATCTCGGCCTGCACCGCCTGCTGGTACTCGTTGTACGCGTCCTCACCCGCCGGGGCCGCGTCCGCGGGCACCACCTCGCGCAGATGGCGCCGGAGCGCCGGGTACCCGTCGAAGCCCAGCGCGACCGCGAAACGCGTCACCGACGGCTGGCTCACCCCGGCCAGCTCCGCCAGCTCCACGCTCGACAGGAACGGCACATCGGCGGCCCTGCGCACCATGGAGTGGGCGATCCGCCGCTGGGTCGGCGTCAGCCGCCGCCCCTCGAAGAGCTGTTGCAGCCGCGCGGCAGGGCCGTCGCTCATGCCGTCCCCCTTCCTCACGCCCGTAACTCCACGATATTCAGTCGCCCAGCACTCTGCATGACCATATGCAGGGGGGCAAGTACGGGGGCTATCCCCACTGTGCCCGCGCCCCCCGCTCCGTACCGTGGTGAGCATGGAAGCCCGCGACGCCGATCTGCGCAAAGAACTGGACGCCACCCTGCAGGCCCGCAGGGAGCTCGGCGAGGAGTACGAGCCCGCGCTCGTCGACTCGTTCCTGGAGAAGGTGGAGCAGCGCCTCGACCCGGCGATCGACCGCCGGGTGCGGCGCCAGCTCGCGGAGCAGCAGATGGTGGTGGCGCGCGGCGGCCGTCCGCCGGGCCCCAACCCCGACCTGGGATTCGCCGAGCGCTTCGGGTTCGGCATGATCTCGCTGGTCCTCGCCATCCCGCTGTCCGCGATCGGCGCCGTGAACGCGGGGCTGAGCGGTCTCTTCGTCACCTGGGCGGGGATCTTCGGCGTCAACGCCGTGCACGCCGCCCGTCCGTGGCCGTGGCCGCGCCGCCGGGGCGACGGCGACACCGACTGAGCCGGGAAGCCCGGGAAGCCCGGGAAAAGCTGAGCGCGGGGACCGCCGCACCCCCGGTCGCCCGGGGGGCGGGACGACGGCGGTCCCCGCGAGGGACACGGTCCCGGGTCAGGGCCGGTCGCCGCGTCCTGGACGCCTGGGAGATCCGGGAGCCGCTCCGGAGGTCCTTGACGCCGCTGGTGGTGCCGGCCGGGTCTCCCCTTCCGACACCGTCCACTGTTCCGCACGTGTGTTAAGCGCGTGCTGCGCGGACATGTCGCGCCCGTACCGGTTCCGCGACGAATGCGACGGCGACGCACGTGACGGCGACGCACGTGACGGCCGCACACGTGACGGGCC
Source organism: Streptomyces sp. NPDC031670 (assembly GCF_055580545.1). Classification (NCBI taxonomy): domain Bacteria; kingdom Bacillati; phylum Actinomycetota; class Actinomycetes; order Kitasatosporales; family Streptomycetaceae; genus Streptomyces; species Streptomyces sp. NPDC031670. The sequence continues at coordinate 70,370 of NZ_JBVILC010000011.1, forward strand.
GACACATCTCCTGCCCCGTAAGGGGCTCGGCGCCCCGGCGCTCAGGGATGGGCCGGGTGCGCCGGGTGCGCGGTGGACGGCTCGGTCGCGGTCAGCCGCCGCCGGCGCCGGTGCTTGAGCAGTGCCCAGGGCGCGCGGGCCCCGCTCACCTCGGTGCCGGGCTCCGCCGCCGCCTCCGCCGCCGCCTTGGCGACCGGCAGGATGTCCTCGTCGCGGTCCGCGTCGAGCCGGTCGGCGTCCGGCCACAGCCCGAGCGAGGCGCAGAGCGTGGGCAGGACGGCCATCGCGGCCGTCGCGTACCCCTCGGCCGAGGGGTGGTAGTTGTCCGGGCCGAACAGCTCGCGCGGATTCGCCTCGAACTCGGGGCCGAGCAGATGGCCGAGCGACACCGTCCGCCCGCCCTGCTCCACCACCACGATCGTCTGGGCCGCCGCCAGCTGCCGCGAGACGCGCCGGGCCAGGAAGCGCAGCGGCTGGTAGACCGGCTCGACCGAGCCGAGGTCGGGACAGGTGCCCACGACCACCTCGGCGCCCGCCGTACGCAGCCGCCGCACCGCGCCCGCCAGATGCCGCACCGACAGCGTCAGCGGCATCCGGTGGGTGACGTCGTTGGCGCCGATCATGATCACGCAGACGTCCGGGACCCGGGCCCGGTCCGCCAGCAGCAGCGAGACCTGGCGGTCCAGGTCGTCCGACTGGGCGCCCGGCTGCGCCACGTTGCGGAGCGTGACCATCCGTTCCGCCACCGCCGCGAGTCCCGAGGCGAGCAGCGCCCCCGGGGTCTGCCCGGCCCGCCGGACGCCCTGTCCGGCGGCCGTGGAGTCGCCCAGCATGCCGAGCCGCAGCGGGGGCGTGCCGTTGGCGAACGCCACCCCGTACAGCCCGTCGGCGCTCGGCGGGTGCGGGGCGGTGGCGCCGCCCACCGAGCGCCTGGCCAGCGCCGCCTCCGCGAGCAGCACCCCGACGGCGGCCGTGGCGAGCAGTCCGATGCCGCCCCCGCCGAACGCCGCGCCCGCCGCGATGCGGCGCGCCACCCTCGCCCGTGACCCCGCCGACACCCCGGCCGACACGGTCGACACACTCCCAGCCACCGCCACCTCCTTGGAGCCGTACACCACCTACCTGCCCGGTGACGGGTGTCGCTCAATCCCGCTGTGAGGTGAACGGGCGCTCGCTGTGCGCATACGCTGGCGGGACCAACACGGAGACCCCGGAGACAACGGTGCAATTCCACGACTCGATGATCAGCCTCGTCGGCAATACCCCGCTGGTGAAGCTCAACAGTGTGACCGCGGGCATCCAGGCGACCGTCCTGGCCAAGGTCGAGTACTTCAACCCGGGCGGCTCGGTCAAGGACCGGATCGCCGTGCGCATGATCGAAGCGGCCGAGCAGAGCGGCGCGCTCAAGCCGGGCGGCACGATCGTGGAGCCCACCTCGGGCAACACGGGTGTCGGTCTCGCGATCGTGGCCCAGCAGAAGGGCTACAAGTGCATCTTCGTCTGCCCGGACAAGGTGTCGCTCGACAAGATCAACGTCCTGCGGGCGTACGGGGCCGAGGTCGTCGTCTGCCCGACGGCGGTCGACCCGGAGCACCCGGACTCGTACTACAACGTCTCGGACCGCCTGGTCCGCGAGACGCCCGGCGCCTGGAAGCCGGACCAGTACAGCAACCCGAACAACCCGCGCTCGCACTACGAGACCACCGGTCCGGAGCTGTGGGAACAGACCGACGGGAAGATCACGCACTTCGTGGCGGGCGTCGGCACCGGCGGCACCATCACCGGTACCGGCAGGTACCTCAAGGAGGTCTCCGGCGGGGCCGTACGGGTGGTCGGCGCGGACCCCGAGGGCTCGGTCTACAGCGGTGGCTCCGGCCGTCCGTACCTGGTCGAGGGCGTGGGCGAGGACTTCTGGCCGACCGCCTACGACCGTGAGGTCACGGACGAGATCGTCGCGGTCTCCGACAAGGACTCCTTCCAGATGACCCGCCGCCTCGCCAAGGAGGAGGGCCTGCTCGTGGGCGGCTCCTGCGGCATGGCGGTCGTGGCGGCGCTGCGGGTGGCGGAGGGCCTGGGCCCGGACGACGTCGTCGTCGTCCTGCTCCCCGACTCCGGCCGCGGTTACCTCTCCAAGATCTTCTCGGACGAGTGGATGGCCGGGCACGGCTTCCTGGAGGAGGCGGGCCCGTCCGCCCGTATCGGGGACGTCCTCGCCGACAAGGAGGGCGCGATGCCCTCCCTCGTCCACATGCACCCCGAGGAGACGGTCGGGGAGGCGATCGAGGTACTGCGCGAGTACGGCGTGTCGCAGATGCCGATCGTGAAGCCGGGCGCGGGTCACCCGGACGTGATGGCGGCCGAGGTCATCGGCTCGGTGGTGGAGAAGGAGCTGCTCGCGGCCCTCTTCGCGCAGCGCGCCTCGCTCTCGGACCCGCTGGAGAAGCACATGAGCCCGCCGCTGCCGCAGGTCGGCTCGGGCGAGCCGGTGGCCGAGCTGATGTCTGTCCTCGGCGAGGCGGACGCGGCGATCGTCCTGGTCGAGGGCAAGCCCACGGGCGTGGTGAGCCGCCAGGACCTCCTGGCGTTCCTGGCGAAGTAGCCCGCGACGGGGGGCGCCGCACCTTCCGGGGTGGGGCGCCCCCTTTCCACGTCCGGGCTCCGCCCCGGGCCTCAGCGGGTCGCGACTCACCTGCGGGCCGGTGGGAGCTGGTCGCGCAGTTCCCCGCGCCCCTGAGGGGACCCCGCCCACCCGGCGAACATGGCCCAGCCACACCCCCCCAGGGGCGCGGGGAACTGCGCGAGCAACCGGGCGCAGCCCGGGAAGGCAGCCGCCACCCCCCACCCGCGCTGAGCGCCCGCTTAGAAAAGAGGCCCGTGTCACACGCGCCGACCGATGACCAACTCCGTACGTACGGGTAACTTCCGAGGGAGCCCGCCCGCTTAGCCTCTGGAGCCGTGATGCCCGAAGCCGTGATCGTCTCGACCGCTCGTTCCCCCATCGGCCGCGCCTTCAAGGGCTCGCTCAAGGATCTGCGGCCGGACGACCTCACCGCCACCATCATCCAGGCCGCGCTCGCCAAGATCCCCGAGCTCGACCCGCGCGACATCGACGACCTGATGCTCGGCTGCGGCCTGCCCGGCGGCGAGCAGGGCCACAACCTGGGCCGGATCGTGGCCGTGCAGATGGGCATGGACCACCTGCCGGGCTGCACCATCACCCGCTACTGCTCCTCCTCGCTCCAGACCTCCCGGATGGCGCTGCACGCCATCAAGGCGGGCGAGGGCGATGTCTTCATCTCGGCCGGTGTCGAGATGGTGTCGCGGTCGGTGAAGGGCTCCTCCGACGGGATGCCCGACACCCACAACCCGTTCTTCGCCGAGGCCGAGGCCCGTACCGCCGCCGTCGCCGAGTCGGCCGGCGCCTCCTGGCACGACCCCCGCGAGGACGGCCTGGTCCCGGACGCGTACATCGCGATGGGCCAGACCGCCGAGAACCTGGCGCGCGCCAAGGGCGTCACCCGCGCGGACATGGACGAGTTCGGCGTCCGGTCGCAGAACCTCGCCGAGGAAGCCATCAAGAACGGCTTCTGGGAGCGGGAGATCACCCCGGTCACCACCCCGGACGGCACCGTGGTCGGCAAGGACGACGGCCCGCGCGCCGGCGTCACCGTGGAGGGCGTCCAGGGGCTCAAGCCCGTCTTCCGCCCCGACGGCATGGTCACCGCCGGCAACTGCTGCCCGCTCAACGACGGCGCCGCGGCCCTCGTCATCATGAGCGACACCAAGGCCCGCGAGCTCGGCCTGACCCCGCTGGCGCGGATCGTCTCCACCGGCGTGACCGGCCTCTCGCCCGAGATCATGGGCCTCGGCCCGGTCGAGGCCTCCCGGCAGGCCCTCAAGCGCGCCGGCCTCACCGTCGGCGACATCGACCTCTTCGAGATCAACGAGGCCTTCGCCGCCCAGGTCATCCCGTCCTACCGCGACCTGGGCATCCCGCTCGACAAGCTGAACGTCAACGGCGGCGCCATCGCCGTCGGCCACCCCTTCGGCATGACCGGCGCCCGTATCACCGGCACGCTCATCAACTCCCTCCAGTTCCACGACAAGCAGTTCGGCCTGGAGACGATGTGCGTGGGCGGCGGCCAGGGCATGGCCATGGTCATCGAGCGGCTGAGCTGACCGGAAGCCGAAGCGGAACCGGACGCGGAAGCCGACGCGGGAGCGGAACGCGACCGAGTCGGCGCGCGGCCGGGCGGCGGAAGCCCTACGCTGCTGCCCGGGCATCACGGATGCCCGGGCGGCTGCGGCCCCGGGACCCGTTTCGCCCGCCACCGCGGCCGGTTCGTGACCGAATCTCCCCCAGGATGTGACGTACGTCCCGTGGGAGAGGTATTCCCGCAGGTCACCGGGGTCACGGGGGTAAACCCCAGGCACAAAGACCTGTCCAATTCGTGACGTAATGCACTGACACGGGGAGCGGGTACCCGACAAGCTGATGTAGGAAGTCGGGGAATCGTTTGAATCCGGGAGTAAGTCAGTGAGCGCCATGTCTCTTGCCCTGCTGCTGACCACGGCCGCCGCCACGGCCGTGGGCGCCGCTGCCCTGCACGCCGCCCACGGGCTGCGCAGACAGGTCGTGGCGCTGCGCGCCGACCTCGCGGCCACGAACGCCGGTCCGGCCGCCACCGTGCCCCACCAGGCGCGCGGCGGCGAGACCGCCGTCGCCGAGATACGCGCGGCCGTCGTCGAGGCGCTGGCCGAGGAGCGTGAGCGCGAGCTCGCCGAGGCGCGGGCGTTCTGGGCCGCGCAGGAGGCGCGCGACGCGGCGGACGCCCCGTCGCTCCTGGGCGGCCTCGCGGGCCTCGGGGAGGACGCCTCCCTGTTCCTCCCCCGGCAGTCCGACTTCGTCGGTCTGGAGGGCGTGGAGCTGTCCCCGGAGCCGTACGAGGAGTTCCCCGAGGACTCCCCGGAGCTGGCCGCGGCCCGCCGCCGCCACCCCTCGCACCCCGACTTCGTCCCGGTCCAGACGTCGGTCGTGGCCGACCACGAGTCCACGGTCGCGCGCCTGGAGGAGCTGGCGGAGGCCCGCACGGCACTGGCGGACGTGCGCCCGGGCCCGCTGGGCACCCTCGACGTCTACGTCTTCGCCGACGGCACCACGCTGTGCATGACCCCCGGCCACCGCGAGACCTCCGAACGCCTGGCCGAGGCCCTGCGCGAGGGCGAGGCCCCGGTGCTGCTGGGCGGCTCGGGGATCTCGGGGGCGTACGCGCTGACGTTCTCGTGCGGCGAGGAGAGCGTGTACATCCTGGCGGACCGGGTCATCGCGTCGCTGTAGGTCCGGCGCGGCCGGGCTACCCCTTCAGCGCTGCGACCTCGGCGACGCGGGGCGCGAGCTGCCGCACGGCCCGGGCCTTGCGGTACGGCCGCAGCCGCAGCCGCATCGTGTCGAAGTGCTCGTCGGCTTTCATGCTCCGACCGTCCTCCCACGGTACCGCTCTGCGTGCTCGTGCGGTTGCGCAGAGACAGGAGAGGCCGGTCGGGGAACGGAGCTGACGACCATGGCTGATGTCAGTGCGAGGCGCAACACGCCCTAGCCGAACGCCCTCCGCGCCGCCGCCTCCACCAGCCCCACCGCCTCCGCCAGCCCCTCGGCCGGGGCCGCGCCCGTGCGCAGGGCCTCGGCCATGTCGCGGCCCGCCACCGACACCTGGTCGGCGACCGTGAACGCCCCCGCGTCCGGCATCACCCGGGGCTCGGCGCCGGGGGTCTCGGCGCGCTGGGCGCGGGCCGACAACTCCCTGGCCAGGGCGAGTCCCTCGGCCGCGGCGCCACGGCGCAGACGGCTCTCGGGCGCGGCGCGCAGACGGTCGGCGAAGCGGTCCACGGCGGCGAGGAGCGGGGTCACATCAAGCACGCCGCGACCCTACGCGCCGTCCCGGGACTGTTGCCAATACGCCCACGCTCAGGCACGGTGACGGGAAGGACCATCCCCCGCGCTCCGGCCCCGCCCGGACAGGGGACCCCCAGGCAATGCGTCCGGAGGCGCCGATGTCCCAACTCTTCTCCGAAGAAACCCATCGCAACCTGCTCTCCCGCATCCCCCACTGCACCGGTCGTGAAGTCTCCGACTGGCTCCGCACCGTAGACGAAGGCCCCTCCCTCGTGAGGTTCGAGGAGAAGGTCAGCTGGCTCCGCAGCGAGCACGACCTCGCGTACGGACACGCCAAGGCGATCATCCACGAGTACGACCTGAGGCGGGCCGCGCGCCGCCTGACCTAGGAAGGAACCCCCTTGTGCTCCGCCCCGCCGCGACCCCCGGCGGGGCGCAGTGCCGTCCGGGCGCCGCGGGCGAACGCGCGGGGGCCCGCCCGGCTGCTGCCGGACGGGCCCCTGTTCGGTGCGGTGCGGGCGTCAGTCGTCGCCCTGGAGGATCGCCACCAGACGCAGCATCTCCAGGTAGATCCAGACGAGCGACATGGTCAGGCCGAAGGCGGCCAGCCACGACTCCTCGCGCGGGGCGCCGTAGGTGATGCCGTCCTCGATCTGCTTGAAGTCCAGCGTCAGGAAGAAGCAGCCGATCAGGATGGCGAGCACGCCGACCGCGAAGCCGAGCGGGCCGAAGCTGCGCAGGCCACCGCCGTCCGCCCCGCCGAAGGCCACCACCAGCAGGTTCACCATCGTCACGAGGACGAAGGCGATGGCGATGGTCATACCGATGCGCGCGTAGCGCGCGGTGACGCGCACCCAGCGCTGCTTGTACGCGAACAGGGTGGCGCCGGACACCGCGAGCGTGCCCAGGACCGCCTGGAAGGGCGCGCCGGACCAGCGCTCGTTGTACATCTCACTGATCACGCCGAGGAAGACGCCCTCGAACGCCGCGTAACCGATGATCAGCGCGGGGACGGGCTTCGCCTTGAACGACTGGATCATGGCGAGCACGAACGCCACCAGCGCCGAGCCGAACGCCAGGCCGTAGCTGGTCGACGAGACCGGCAGCAGCGTCCAGGCGAGCACCGCGGCGACGGCCACGGTGCCGAGCGTGATCGCGGTGCGCGAGACGACGTCGTCCATCGTCATCACGTTGCCGCGGGCCGGGGCCTGGGGGGCGCCGTACTGCGTGTCCTGCTGGGCGTAGGGATTCGTCGCGTACGGGTTGGTGCCGTGCGGGGTCGTCGGTGCCTGCGCGTACGGGTTGCCCCCGGCCTGCGGCGCGGTGTTGAAGCCGGCGTAGCCGTTGTCGCGGCTGAACCCCCGTCGCGAGAAGACCGGGTTGCTGCTCCTCATCTCACTCCTCCATGGCCGCCGTGTGCGACCTTGTTGTCAAGGGTAATGGGAAAGCAAAACAATCACCCTAGTGCTCTGGGAGGATCTTTCCTCGCCAGGCGGGACGTACACCAGGGGGTCCGCGGTCACAAGAGTGCCACGGGCGGCGCCCGGACGGCGGCGGCCGGACGGCGGGTGTCCCGGCAGCAGGGCGGCAGAAGCCGGGGCGGCGGAGGCGGGCTCGACGGGCCCGAGGGGTGGAGCCGGTGCGGGGGAGCCTGCGGGGTGGAGCCGTGGATCCGGAACTGTGGATCCGGGGCCGGGCGGGAACCGTTCACCCACGCGTCGCTCATTCGTCGGTAATCGGTCGCAGGGCCCGTTCCGCGGTCGTTCCGCCCACCGAATTATCGGTTCTTCACGCTCTTCCCCGAGGGGGCGAGAGGTGCCCGGAGCCGGACTTGAACCGGCACGGCCCTAGGGCCAGCGAGGTTTAAGCTCGCCGTGTCTGCTTTCCACCATCCGGGCTGGTCGCGCGGTTCCTACGTTCCCCCGAAGAGCCTATCGGGACGGCTCCCCCGCCCGGCGGATCGATGGCCGATGTTGTCTTATTTTATTGGCGCTTGAGGGGGCGTCAGTCCGACTGAGAACCCTTCCGGCACATGCCGGAGGCGGTTGGCAGGCATACCGGTCAGCCGGACTGTGCGTAACGGAATGACGCGAATTCGACTCCCGTCCGCGCGGCCCGCGGACGCCCGGCGCGGATACCGGTGCCTAGGGGGCGGTGTCATACCGCAGGAGGAGGCGGGCGGCGTCCGCGTAAGACTCAAGACGGCCCGCGAACGGGCACAGGGATGGACGATCCCGGGGCCTCGCGGCATCGAGGATGGAGGGGTCCCCGCACCACGTCCGACAGGAGCCCTCCGTTGACCACCATCCCCACCGCACACCGCGCCACCGCGGTGGCCGCCCGCGCCACCGAGCTGTCGAAGGTCTACGGCGCGGGCGAGACCCAGGTGGTCGCGCTCGACCGGGTGACGGTCGACTTCCACCAGGGCGAGTTCACCGCGATCATGGGCCCCTCGGGCTCCGGCAAGTCCACGCTGATGCACTGCGTGGCCGGGCTCGACTCGTTCAGCTCCGGGTCGGTCCGCATAGGCGAGACCGAGCTCGGCTCCCTCAAGGACAAGCAGCTAACCCAGCTGCGCCGCGACAAGATCGGCTTCATCTTCCAGGCGTTCAACCTGCTGCCGACGCTGACCGCGGCCGAGAACATCACGCTGCCGATGGACATCGCCGGCCGCAAGCCGGACAAGGAGTGGCTGGCCAAGGTCATCGACATGGTGGGCCTGTCCGGGCGGCTCTCCCACCGGCCCACCCAGCTCTCCGGCGGCCAGCAGCAGCGCGTGGCCGTGGCCCGCGCCCTGGCCTCCCAGCCCGAGATCATCTTCGGTGACGAGCCGACCGGAAACCTGGACTCCCGCGCGGGCGCCGAGGTCCTGGGCTTCCTGCGCAACTCGGTGCGCGAGCTCGGCCAGACCGTGGTCATGGTCACCCACGACCCGGTCGCCGCCTCCTACGCGGACCGCGTGATCTTCCTCGCCGACGGCCGGATCGTCGACGAGATGCTGCACCCGAGCGCCGACGGCGTGCTGGACCGCATGAAGGAGTTCGACGCGCTGGGCCGCACCAGCTGATCCCGGGGCACAGCCCCGCACCGTCCGTCCCTTCGCCCGGCCCCCCACCCCAGGACTGAGAAAAGCCCCATGTTCAAAACCGCCCTGCGCAACGTGCTCGCGCACAAGGCCAGGCTGCTGATGACCGTGCTCGCCGTGATGCTCGGCGTGGCCTTCGTCTCCGGCACCCTGGTCTTCACCGACACCCTCAAGAGTGCCTTCAAGAACCAGTCGGCCAAGAGCTACGACAACGTGGCCGTGGCCATCGAGTCGTACGGCAGCCGGGACGACGACAAGCAGGACCCGGGCGTCGGACGCCGGACCCTGGACAAGATCGCGGCCCTGGACGGAGTCACCTCGGTCAACGGGCGCGTGGACGGGTTCGCCGGGGTGGCCGACAAGAAGGGCAAGCTGATCGGCCAGGGCTGGGCCAACAAGGGCGGGAACTTCTCGCCCAGCCGCGACGGCAAGGACCCCGCCTACACCTTCACCGCCGGCAGCGGGCCGGTCCGGGACGGGCAGATCGCGCTCGACGAGGACACCGCCGACAAGGGCGGGTACAAGGTCGGGGACCGGGTCCGCGTCGCCACCAACGGGCCGGTGAAGACGTACACCCTCGCCGGTGTGTTCACCACCGAGGACGGCTCGGTCAACGCGGGCGGCAGCCTCGTCCTGTTCGACACCGAGGTCGCGCAGCAGCTCTACCTCAAGCCCGGCTTCTTCGAGAAGGTCAACGTCTCCGCGAAGCCCGGCGTCGACGCCCAGAAGCTCCTGGACCAGGTCCTGCCGACGCTGCCCGAGCACGCGACGGCCCGCACCGGACAGGCGCTCGCCGCGCAGGAGGCGGACGACATCGAGAAGGGGCTGAGCGCGCTCAGCCAGACGCTGCTGGCCTTCGCCGCCATCGCGCTCTTCGTCGGCATCTTCCTGATCTCCAACACCTTCACCATGCTGGTCGCCCAGCGCACCAGGGAGCTGGCCCTGATGCGCGCGGTGGGCGCCTCGCGCTCCCAGGTGCGGCGCTCGGTGCTCACCGAGGCGCTGGTCGTCGGCACGGTCGCCTCGGCGGTCGGCTTCGGGCTCGGTCTCGGCCTCGCGGTGGGGCTGCGTTCCGCGATGGACTCCTTCGGCGTGAAGCTGCCGGCCGGGTCACTGATCGTCTCCGCCACCCCGGTGATCGCCGCGCTGGCCGTCGGTGTGATCGTCACCCTGGTCGCCGCCCTGCTGCCCGCCTGGCGGGCCGCGAAGATCCCGCCGGTCGCCGCGATGAACAGCGTGCACGCCGCCGCGACCACCAAGTCGCTGGTCGTGCGGAACACCATCGGCGCGATCATCACCCTGGGCGGCTTCGCCGCGGTCCTGGCCGGCGCGGGCGCCGGGCGGGACGGCAAGACCATGATCGGCCTCGGCGCCTTCCTCTCCCTGGTCGGCATCATCGTGCTGATCCCGCTGCTGTCGCGGCCGGTGATCGCCGTGGTACGTCCGCCGCTGGCCCGGGTGTTCGGCGTCTCGGGCAAGCTGGCCAGCCAGAACGCGGTGCGCAACCCGCGCCGCACCGGCGCCACCGCCTCCGCGCTCGCCATCGGTCTCACCCTGGTCACCGCACTGTCGGTGCTCGGCATCACGGTCGGCAAGGCGATCGACAAGACGACCACGGACAACATCAAGGCCGACTACATGGTCGCGATGGCCAGTGGGGACCGGCTGGACAAGTCGGTCGTGCCGGAGCTGCGCAAGGCCCCGGGCGTCACCGCGGCCTCCCCGAAGCAGTCCTCCTACCTCCAGGTCGGCGGCGACTTCCGCTCGGTCTCCGGGGTGACCCCGGGCGACATCGAGAAGGTGCTGAAGGTCGAGACGGTCTCCGGCTCGCTCGCCACCCTCGGCCAGGGGCAGCTCGCCGTGGACGACGAGACCGCGCGGAAGCGGGACTGGAAGCCGGGCACGCGGCTGCCGGTCGAGTTCGACGACAAGAAGAAGACGACGCTCACCGTCGGCGCGGTCTTCAAGAAGCAGGAGTTCCTCGACCCGGTGCTCGCCGCGACGTCGGTCCTCGACCCGCACGAGACCCGGCCGCACATCGAGTCGGTCTTCGTGAAGATGTCCGGCGGCGCCACCAAGGCCAATGAGCAGGCGCTGGTCAACGCGCTCGGCGACAACCCGGCGATCAGCTTCATGGACCAGCAGGACATCCGCGACACCTTCGGCGGCATGATCAACACGCTGCTGAACATCATGTACGGGCTGCTCGCGATGGCGCTGCTCATCGCGGTCCTGGGTGTCGTCAACACGCTGGCCATGTCGGTCTTCGAGCGCCAGCAGGAGATCGGGATGCTGCGGGCGATCGGTCTGGACCGCGCCCGGGTCAAGCGCATGATCCGTCTGGAGGCCGTCGTCATCGCGGTCTTCGGCGCGCTGATCGGTGTGGGCCTCGGCACCTTCCTGGCCTGGGCCATCGGCGAGACCATCAAGGGCTCGATCCCGGCGTACGCGCTGGTGATCCCGTGGGACCGGATCGCGCTGTTCATGGCGCTCGCGGGTCTGGTGGGCGTGCTGGCCGCGATGTGGCCGGCCCGCAGCGCCGCCCGGCTGAACATGCTGACGGCGATCAAGACGGAGTAGGCACACACACCCGAAGGGCCCGGGACGGCATCCGCCGTCCCGGGCCCTTCGCCTTGTCCGCCTCCGTCAGCTGCCGGCGCAGTACGACATCAGCCGGTCGTGGTTGGCCTTGAACTGGTCGTAGACCGCGTCGTCGTTGATCTTCAGGATGGTCTCGTCGTTGGAGCGCAGCGCCTGCCACGAGTAGTTGTGGCTGCCGGTCCAGACGATCTTCTCGTTGGCGACGCCCTCGTACACGCCGTTCACCAGCAGGTACTTGGAGTGGATGCCGATGTTGGCGCTGTGGCCCGCGGGCGGGGTCTCCCAGCACTCCACCCGCTGGGTGAGCTGCCCGTAGAGGATCGACTCGACGGTCTTGCCCATGGACGGCACGCCCGTGCCACCGCCGTTGGGGTTGCCGTCGGCCGCCAGGTACACCTTGCAGCCCGCGTCCACCATCGAGGCGAGCTTGCTCGCGATCTGGTCGCGGTAGAAGAGGTTGGCCGCCATCCGCACCTCGGAGTGCTGGGTGGCGGAGCAGGTGACCTTGTCGAGGATCAGCTTGACCGTGTCGGTGGCCGGGTCCGTCGAGTAGGTGGTGCCGGACGTCTCCTTACGGGGGAAGAAGTACGTCTTGTAGTTCGGGTTGGTCGAACTGATCGGCGTGGAGTAGTAGTCGTTGTCGCTCGTGCCCGCCGATCCGTTGGCCACCTGGTCGTTGAAGTACGCCTGGTAGTTGGCGTAGAGACCGGCGTCGACCAGCGTCACGGCGTTGTTGAAGAGGTCGGTGCGCTGGGTGCCCGACATGTTGGCCGAGGTCTGCACCACGACGTTGTCCGCGCCTCCCGTGTAGGAGAAGAGGAAGAACTTGTTGTGGTTGATCGAGCCGTCGTCACCGGAGTTGAGCTTGCGGTTGGCGATGCAGGCGCGGCCCTGGGGGCAGGAGAGGATCCAGGAGGCCTTGGTGCGGTCGGTGCCGAGCGCCGCGGCCAGGTTCTCGTACTCGCCGCCCTTGGTCAGCTCGGTGCCGTCGGGCTTGAAGTTGTGCGACTTGTAGTCGACGACGAGCCGCACGGCGACGCCGCGGTCCTTGGCGGCGATCAGCGCGGTGCGCAGCACGTCGTCGGTGAAGGTGTACATCGACATCTGGACGGTGCTGCCCGCGGGGGCGTCGTTCACCAGCGAGACGACGTAGTCGCGGATCCGGTCCTGGTCGGCGGTGGTGCCCGACGGGTCGTTGAAGAGCGCCCCGTCGGTGACCGTGACGGTGTCGGCCGAGGCGGCGCCCGGCCCGGCGAAGACGGACATCACGGCAACGGCCAGGCCGAGGAGCCAGGTTCTGCGGTGGCGGTGCACACCGGCCTCCAGTGCATTGGGCTACGAATAGCACGTACATGACAAATCGGACGGCGAGATTCCGTCCGATCGGTCGAAGGTACCAACGCGGCCCGCCCGTTACCGGTCCGGGCTCCCCCAGCTACGCGCCCGCAGCGGCATCCCGGAGGCGCCCCCCGGCGGGGTCCGCACCGCCAGGACCTGGTTGACGCCGATCCGGTTGCGCTCGAAGGAGAGCGCGCAGGCGGCCATGTAGAGCCGCCAGACCCGGGCCCGGCCGGGGCCGGTCAGCCGTACCGCCCGCGCCCAGCCCGCCTCCAGGCTCGCCACCCAGCGGCGCAGGGTCAGCGCGTAGTGCTCGCGGAGCGCCTCCACGTCCCGCACCTCGAACCCGGCGTCCTCCAGGGTCGCCAGGGTCCGCCCGAGCGGGGCCAGCTCCCCGTCGGGGAAGACGTACGCGTCGATGAACTCGTCCACGCGGTAGCCCGCTTCGTCCCCCTCGGGGCGCCGCGCGATCTGGTGGTTGAGCAACCGGCCGCCGTCCTTCAGCAGGGCGTACAGGTCGTCCGCGTACTCCCGGTAGCGCACCGAGCCCACATGCTCGGCCATCCCGATCGAGGAGATCGCGTCGTACGGCCCGTCCGTCACGTCCCGGTAGTCCTGCACCCGGATCTCCACCCGGTCGGCCAGGCCCTCGTCGGCGACGCGCTTGCGGGCGTAGGCGGCCTGTTCGGCGCTGAGCGTGATGCCGACGGCCCGGGCGCCGTGGTGGCGGGCGGCGTGCAGGGCCATCGAGCCCCAGCCGCAGCCGACGTCGAGCAGCCGGTCGCCCTCGCCGAGGCCGAGCTTGCGGCAGACCAGCTCCAGCTTGTCGTGCTGGGCCTGCTCCAGGGTGGCGTCGGGGTGCTCCCAGTAGGCGCACGAGTACACCATCGAGGGACCGAGGACCAGCTCGTAGAAGGCGTTGCCGACGTCGTAGTGGTGGCTGACGGCCTGCCGGTCGCGGCCCCTGGTGTGCAGCGGGCCGGTGCGCCGGCGCAGCTCCTCGGCGGGCGGGGCGGGCGGCGGCAGGGGCCGGCCGAGCAGCAGGAGCTCCCGGACGGCGGCCCGCAGCCTCGGGTCGCGCAGGGGACGGACGGCGGGTCCGGAGCCCTTGCCGCGCTCCCAGAGCAGCCCGGCCACCAGGTCCAGGGTCCGGTAGAGGTCCCCCTCGATGTCGAGCTCGCCCGCCACCCAGGCGCGTGCCAGGCCCAGTTCGCCCGGCTTCCACAGCAGCCGGCGCAGGGCCCGGCGGTGGCGCAGTACGAGCACCGGGGCACCCGGCGGGCCGGCCTCGCTGCCGTCCCAGGCGCGGATACGGACCGGCAGGTCCTCGCCCAGGAGCTCACCCGCGAGAGCGGTCAGCCGCGTCGCGGCGTCGGCCATGGCGCACACCTTTCGTGAAGTCGGCCCCCACCCGGCACCCTGCCCCGGACAAGATTGCCCCGGGCGCCGGGCATCCCGCTACAGCGCCACGGGCGTACCCCGCGGGCGCGCGGTGGGGTGGCCGGGCCCGGCGCGCACGCCGAAGGGGCCGCCCGCACCACGGATGGCGGACGGCCCCTTCGGGCGTTGCTACGGGAGGCTGACCGAGGTCAGGAGGCCTTCGCCTTCTCCTCGACCTTCGCGGCGGCCGGCGCCGGGGCCGGCTTGGCGGCCTCGTAGAACTCCTCGCGCGGAGTCTCCATGGCGCCGAGCGAGACGACCTCGCGCTTCAGGAACATCGCGAGGGTCCAGTCGGCGAAGACACGGATCTTGCGGTTCCAGGTGGGCACGGCCAGACCGTGGTAGCCACGGTGCATGTACCAGGCGAGACGGCCCTTGAGCTTGATCTTCATCTTGCCCATGACGATCATCGCGACGCCCTTGTGGAGGCCGAGGCCCGCCACCGCGCCCTTGTTGGCGTGGGCGTACTCCTTCTGCGGGAAGCCCCGCATACCGGAGACCACGTTGTCGCCGAGGACCTTGGCCTGGCGCAGCGCGTGCTGGGCGTTCGGCGGGCACCAGGCGTTCTCCACGCCGGCCTTGCGGGCGGCGAGGTCCGGGACCTGGGCGTTGTCGCCCGCGGCCCAGATGTAGTCGGTGCCCTGGACCTGGAGGGTCGGGGCGGTGTCGACGTGGCCGCGCGGGCCGAGCGGCAGACCGAAGCGGGCCAGCGCCGGGTTGGGCTTGACGCCCGCGGTCCACACGATGGTGTTGGAGTCGACCTCCAGGCCGTTCTTCAGCACCACGTGGCCGTCGACGCAGGAGTCCATGGACGTCGAGAGGTAGATCTCGACACCGCGGCCCTCCAGGTGCTCCTTGCCCCACTTGCCGAGCTGCGGCCCGACCTCGGGGAGGATCTTGTCGGCGGCGTCGACCAGGATGAAGCGCATGTCCTCGCGCTTCACGTTGGTGTAGTACTTGGCCGCGTCGCGGGCCATGTCCTCGACCTCGCCGATCGTCTCGGCGCCGGCGAAGCCGCCACCGACGAAGACGAAGGTCAGGGCCTTGCGGCGGACGTCCTCGTCGGTCGTGGAGTCGGCCTTGTCCAGCTGCTCCAGGACGTGGTTGCGCAGCCCGATGGCCTCCTCGACACCCTTCATACCGATGCCCTGCTCGGCGAGGCCGGGGATCGGGAAGGTGCGGGAGACCGCGCCGAGGGCGACGACCAGGTAGTCGAAGGGCAGCTCGTAGGCCTCACCGACGAGCGGCGAGACCGTGGCGACCTTGCGGTCCTGGTCGATGCTGGTGACACGGCCGGTGAGCACCTCGGCTCCGCGCACGACGCGTCGCAGCGGGACGACGACGTGGCGCGGGGAGATGCTGCCTGCGGCGGCTTCGGGGAGGAAGGGCTGGTACGTCATGTACGACCGCGGGTCGACGACCGTGACGGTCGCCTCGGCGTAGCGCATCTTCTTGAGAATGCGCCGTGCCGCGTACAGGCCTACGTACCCACCGCCTACGACGAGGATTCGGGGACGCTCCGTGGTGCTCATGCCATCGAGTATCCACCCCCCTGTGGAGCCTCGCTCGTGCGCCCCTTCACAAGGTCCGACGGGGTCTCTGCTACACTTCGCGGCCCACGTGACCGAGGTCATGGTGGCGAGAGGGAACCACGGGGCCCGGGGGAACGTTGTTCACCCCTCCTGAACTGGCCCTCACAGGCTCACGGGGGCTGGACCACCGGGTCGGGAAACACGTCCGTAACACGGGGTCGACCCCCTGGATCGCGCCCTGTTGAGCCGCTCGGCCTACAGAAGAGAGGCCTACGGCCCCCAATCGGGGCCGACCGGCGGGTTTTCCTTGTGAAGAACTTCACGAACTTTCTCGCGGCGGGTGGTCCGGAGGGCCCCCAACGGGCCCTCCGGAGCCGTTTTCACGCGACCGACCAGGCGATTCCGTCGAGGATGTCGTGCTCGCTCACCACGACCTCCGAGGCTCCCGTGCGCTCCATGACCGCCAGCAGGACCAGCGCGCCCGCCGCGATCACGTCGATCCGGCCCGGGTGCAGTACCGGGATCGCCGTGCGCTCCTCGTGGGTGGAGGACAGGAGGCGCTCGGTGACCCGCCTGACGTCCTCGTAGGGGATACGGGAGTGGTGGATCGCCGCCGAGTCGTACGCGGGCAGGTCCAGCGCGACGGCGGCGACCGTGGTCACCGAGCCCGCGAGACCCACCAGGGTGCGCGGCTCGCGCAGCGGGACCGTCTGCCCGGCCAGGTCGAGCGCGGCCTCGATGTCCGCCCTCATGGCCGCGATCTGCTCGGGCGTGGCGGGGTCGCCGGGGTGGTGGCGCTCGGTCATCCGTACACAGCCCACGTCCACCGAGCGGGCCGCGCGCACCCGGCGCGAGCCGACCACGAACTCGGTGGAGCCGCCGCCGATGTCGACCACCAGGTAGTCGCCGTCGGCGTGCAGCTCCCTGGTGGCGCCGGTGAAGGAGAACTCGGCCTCCTGGTCGCCGGTGATCACCTCGGGCTCGACGCCCAGGATGTCCAGGACGCCCCGGACGAACTCGTCCCGGTTCTCGGCGTCGCGGGAGGCGGAGGTGGCCACGAAGCGCAGCCGCTCCGCGCCGAACTCCTTGATGACCGCCGCGTACTCGCGGCAGGCCGCGAAGGTGCGCTCCAGGGCCTCCGGGGCGAGACGGCCCGTACGGTCCACACCCTGGCCCAGGCGCACGATCGTCATCCTGCGGTCCAGGTCGACGAGTTCACCGGTGTCCGGGTCGGCGTCGCAGACCAGCAGACGGATCGAGTTCGTCCCGCAGTCGATGGCGGCGACCCGGGTCACTTCTCGCCCTCCCCGGGCACGCAGGGGGTGACGCAGGGGCCCTTCGCCCACCACTCGGGGAGCATCGCGATGGCCTCGTCGCCCAGCGGGTTGACCCCGGGGCCGGCCGCCAGCGAGTGACCGACCAGGACGTGCAGGCACTTCACCCGGTCCGGCATGCCGCCCGCGCTCGGGAAGCCCTCCAGGACCTCGATGGCGTCGCGACGGGCGATGTAGTCCTCGTGGGCGGCGCGGTACGCCGCGGCCAGCTCGGGGTCGGTCGCCAGACGCTCCGTCATCTCCTTCATGACGCCGTTGGCCTCAAGGGTGCCGATCGCGGACGCGGCCCGCGGGCAGCTCAGGTAGTACGTCGTCGGGAACGGCGTGCCGTCGGGCAGCCGGGGGGCCGTCTCGACCACGTCCGGGTTGCCGCACGGGCAGCGGTGCGCGATCGCGCGCAGTCCGCGCGGCGGGCGGCCCAGCTGCTCCTGGAAGGCGGCGATGTCCGCGTCGGTCGGCTCGGTGCGGGGCGTCTGGGGCGGGGGCGTTTCCATCGCGGTGTCTGTCTCAGTCTCTGTCTGTCTGGATCTGTCGCTGGCGGTTCACGTCGTCAGTCGCCGGGGCGGTCGGCCTTGTCCACACCGTCCCAGAGGTTCTGGTGCCAGGGGCGGCCGGTGGTCGCCTTGCCGTCGTGGCGGCCCTTGCCGGCCGACGGGTCGGTCACGGTGTAGCCGGTCTCGCCCGGGAACTGCATGTGCAGGTGCTCACGGGCCAGCCGCTTGATGTACGCGTCGTCCTGGAGCCGCGCCTTCTCGTCGCGCAGCCGCTCGACCTGCACCACCGCGTCGTGCTCCTTGCGGCGCTCCTCGGCGATGTCGCCGCGCTGCGACACGTACTGGCGCATCGGGTACGCGAGGGCCACCACCAGCGAGCACATCACCAGGGCGAGCAGCGCGGCCCGCCCGGTGAGCCGGGAGCGGCGTGCCTGGCGCTTCCTCTGCGACCGGTAGACACGGGCCGCGGTCTGCTCGCCGAGCACCTTGAGCCGGGCCGCGGTGGAGAACCGGTCCCGGTTGCCCTTGGCCATGTCGCCCCGCTCCCCTCACGTACGTACAACGTCCCCGGACACGGTACGGGACCGCGGCCGGGGACGTACGGACGACAGGGCGGTGGGCCCTGGCCGGGGCTACTGGTCCGCGGAGCGGAAGCGCGGGAAGGCGCTGCGGCCCGCGTACACCGCGGCGTCGTCGAGGATCTCCTCGATGCGCAGCAGCTGGTTGTACTTGGCGACGCGCTCGGAGCGGGCCGGGGCGCCGGTCTTGATCTGGCCGCAGTTGGTGGCGACGGCGAGGTCGGCGATGGTGACGTCCTCGGTCTCGCCGGAGCGGTGCGACATCATGCACTTGAAGCCGTTGCGCTGGGCGAGCTCGACGGCGTCGAGGGTCTCGGTCAGCGAGCCGATCTGGTTGACCTTGACCAGCAGGGCGTTGGCCGACTTCTCCTCGATGCCGCGGGCGAGGCGCTCGGGGTTGGTGACGAACAGGTCGTCACCAACGAGCTGGACCCGGTCGCCGAGCTTGGCGGTGATGGTGTTCCAGCCGGCCCAGTCGTCCTCGAAGAGCGGGTCCTCGATGGAGACCAGCGGGTACGCGTCGACGAGCTCCGCGTAGTACTCGGTCATCTCGGCGGCCGTGCGGGACTGGCCCTCGAACTCGTACTTGCCGTCCTTGTAGAACTCGGACGCGGCGACGTCGAGGGCGAGCGCGACGTCCTTGCCCGGGGTGTAACCGGCCTCCTTGATGGCCTCCAGGATCAGGTCCAGGGCGGCGCGGTTGGAGTCCAGGTTCGGGGCGAAGCCGCCCTCGTCGCCGAGGCCGGTGGACAGGCCCTTGCGCTTCAGGACGGCCTTGAGGGTGTGGTAGACCTCGGTGCCCCAGCGCAGCGCCTCGGAGAAGGACTCCGCGCCGATCGGCGCAATCATGAACTCCTGGATGTCGACGTTGGAGTCGGCGTGCGACCCACCGTTGAGGATGTTCATCATCGGGACGGGCAGCAGGTGCGCGTTCGGGCCGCCCAGGTAGCGGAAGAGCGGCAGGTCGCTGGCCTCGGAGGCGGCGTGGGCGACGGCGAGCGAGACGCCGAGGATGGCGTTGGCGCCGAGCGAGCCCTTGTTGTCCGTGGCGTCCAGGTCGAACATCGCCTGGTCGATCAGGCGCTGCTCGGTGGCGTCGTAGCCGACGAGCTCCGGGCCGATCTGCTCGATCACCGCGAGGACGGCCTTCTCGACGCCCTTGCCGTGGTAGCGGTTCGGGTCACCGTCGCGGAGCTCGATGGCCTCGAAGGCGCCGGTGGACGCGCCGGACGGAACGGCGGCACGACCCGTGCTGCCGTCGTCGAGGCCGACCTCGACCTCGACCGTGGGGTTGCCTCGGGAGTCCAGGATTTCCCGGGCTACGACGACGTCGATGGACGGCACGAGCATCTCCTTCTGGGATGTGACGCGGAAACGCCGGGCCGCTTGGTCCGGCACCCCTGAGCCTAACCGGCTCCGGGGCATCCACCAGCCGACCGACCGGCCCGTGGGACGAAACGGGGGGCAAAATGTTCCCGAACGAAACAAAGCCCCGCCCCGTGTGTGGTGCGGGGCGGGGTCCTTGCCCGGGGGTTCGCCCCCCCGGGGCCCCGGTTCAGCTGTCAGCTGAGTGGGGGGCCTGCGGGGCTCTGCGGGGTGCGGTGCGGGGCCCTGCGGGGTGCGGTGCGGATCCGTCTGCGGCCCGGTGGGGGCTGGTCGCGCAGTTCCCCGCGCCCCTTTGGGGGGCCGGGGGTGCGCCTTTGTCTGCCGACCGGCCTTGGCTTGGCGCGCAGTTCCCCGCGCCCCTGGGTACTCGGGGGCGCGGGGAACCGCTCGCTCAGCCACCTACGGGCCGCGGGTCGGGCTAGCTCAGGTGCAGCTGCTGGTTCACGTAGATCAGGTTCGCGTCCTTGACGACGTCCTTGTTCAGCTCGAACAGCTTCTCCCAGCCGCCCTTGACGCCGTGCGCCGAGGCGATGGAGCCCAGGGTGTCCCCAGCCTTCACCTTGTACTCGCCGTCGCCGGTCCTGACCGGCGCCGGACGGGACTCGCCGCGCGAGGCGGGGGCCGACTCGCGCTTCGGGGCGGGCGCCGCCTTGGGCGCGGCCTTCTTCGGCGCGGCCTTCGGCGTGGCCGAGGAGCCGGACGTGTCGACGTCGGCGGCCGACCCACCGGCGGTCAGGTTGCCCGCACCGGCGCAGGACCAGGCACCCGGCCCCTGCATGGCGAGCAGCTTCTCGGCCGTGGCGATCTGCTGGCCCTTGCTGGCCAGGTCGGCGCGGGAGGCGTACTGCGTGCCGCCCGCCGCGACCCAGGAGGACTGCGAGAACTGCAGACCGCCGTAGTAGCCGTTGCCGGTGTTGATGGACCAGTTGCCGCCGGACTCGCACTGGGCGACGGCGTCCCAGGTGGAGACGGAGGCGGCGGAGGCGGAGCCGGCGGCCATCAGCGGGGCGGCGACGGCGGCGCCGGTGACACCGGCCAGCGTGACGACTCGGACGGCCTTGGACGGGCGGCGGTGCTTGCCCTTGCCGGAAAGCAGCATGGAGTTCTCCTCACCGACGCCTGCGAGGTGAGCTGTCGGGTTCGGGCGAGTGAGTGGCCCGGCCGCGCCCAGTGGCGCGTCTTCACCCCAAGCCGTTCCCCGCCGCTTCGTACGTCTCGCCGTATGGCGTACGTCCCTCAACGGCCGGGCCCGGCGCTTACCTTGGGTCCCCCGCTCCTGCCTACGGCGCATCGAGCGTCGACTGTTCCCCGCGACCGGCGGCAGGATTCGGCGTTTCCGGTCGAAGGGGCCCGTGGTGACGAGCGCTTCGACCGTAAACACACCAACCCCTGATGTTCAAAGGGGCACATCAGGGAGAAATCGCCCCTCCCGGCTCTTCCGTAACCGCCGTTTCCGCAGGTCGGGGGCGTAACGCCCGTACCGGACGGACGGGACAGGGCAGTTGACGGAAAGAGACCCTTGTCTCACTTGCACAGAAGTGGACATAGGCCCCTGAACTACCCCTTGGCCGGGGCCGGGTTGTCCGTCTTCGCCGGGTTCAGATCAAGGTTCTGGCCAGGCAGGATGAGGTTCGGGTCGGCGCCGATCGTCTTCTCGTTCGCCTTGTAGAGCGCGGACCAGCCGCCCTCGACCTTGTGCGAGCGCGAGATGTCCCACAGGTTGTCGCCGGGGCGGACGGTGTAGTCGCCCTCGGCGGCCAGCACATCGCCCGACTCGCGTGACGCGGCGTCACCTCGCGAGGCGTGACGCCCCGCTTCATGCGTGTTGTCCGTATTGCCCGGCTCGGTGGTCGCGGGGGTGCCGGTCTCGGCCGGGTCCGGGGTGCCGCGGTGCTTGCCGCCAGAGGCGGAACCGGTGCCCGCGCCGGCGGTCCCGGCCGGGACGCCCGCGTCGGCGGAGCCGGGCCGGCCGCTCGCGCCCGTGGACGGCGCCGAGGACGCCGAGGGCGTCGTGGACCGCTTGGGAGCGGTGGAGGTCGACGGGGACGGCGTGGTGGACGCCGGCGGCTTCTTGGCGGGCGCCGACGGCGTGGCCGTGGTGTCCGGGGTCGCGGCCCCCTCCTCGGAGGGGACGTACGGCGAGGGCGAGGCGCCCGGGTCGACGGCCGGCGCGCCGCCGCCCGCGGTGAGCCCGGAGACCCCCGAGCAGCTGGTGAAGGCCTTCGGGCCCTTCGCCGCGAGCACCTTCTCGGCGACCGCTATCTGCTGCGCCCGGCTGGCCAGGTCGGCCCGCTCGGCGTACGCCGTGCCGCCGTAGTTCTGCCAGGTCTCCTGGGAGAACTGGAGCCCGCCGTACAGTCCGTTGCCGAAGTCGGCGCTCCACGCGCCGCCGCTCTCGCACTCCGCCACGCTGTCCCAGGTGGACGCGGTCGCGGCGCTCGCGCCGCTCGCCGCGAAGAGCGGAAGGGCGAGGGCCGAGCCGGTCACCCCCGCCGCGACGACGAGTGCGGGAGCCTGGCGGGGGCGGCGGTGCCGTCCGTTCCCGGAGCGCATGCTGTGGCCTTCCGTGTGACTACGTCTGTGACTGCCGGGCCGGGCGTTGCGCCTGGTTTGGCGAGTCGAGGGGTGAACGTAGCCGTACTCGAACGCTTGTCACAAGTCGATGCACCCGCGATAACGCCAAAGTCACAGTTTTGACGAACCGTCAGTTCTGGTGGGTGTGAACGCGACCGGAAGGGTGCGCAGTCCGCGCATGATCAGCCCGCCCCGCCAGCGCAAATCGGCAGGATCCGCCGCCAGCCGCAGGTCAGGAAGGCGCCGCAGCAAGGTGGCCAGCGCGGTCCTCGCCTCCAGTCTGGCCAGGGGCGCGCCCAGGCAGTAGTGGATGCCGTGGCCGTAGCCGAGGTGCTGGTTGTCGCGCCGGCCCAGGTCGAGCGTGTCCGGGTCGGGGAAGCGGTCGGGATCGCGGTCGGCGGCGGCGAGGACGACCAGCACCGGGTCGCCCGCGGCGATGTCCTGGCCCCCGATCGTCAGCGGCCGGGTGGCGAAGCGCCAGGTGGCCATCTCCACGGGCCCGTCGTAGCGCAGCAGTTCCTCGATGCCGGTGTCCAGCAGCTCCGACTCCCCGGCCGCGAGCGAGCTCTGCAGCCGTTCGCGCTGCCCGGGATCGCGCAGCAGGGCGTACATCCCGTTGCCGATGAGGTTGACGGTCGTCTCGAACCCGGCGAACAGCAGGATGAAGGCCATCGCCGCGGCCTCGTTCTCGGTGAGGTGCTCGCCGTGGTCGCTGGCGCGGATGAGGCCGGAGATGAGGTCCTCGCCCGGGTCCTCCCTCTTGCGGTGGATGAGTTCGAGGAGGTAGCCGCGCATCTTCTTCACCGAGCGGGCCACGCCCCCGCGCGGGCCCTTGCCGTGCCGGATCATCATCCCGGCCCAGTCCCGGAAGTCGTCCTGGTCCTCGCGCGGTACGCCCAGCAGGTCGCAGATGGCGTAGATGGGCAGCGGGAAGGCGAACTCGTGGATGAGGTCGGCCTCGCCGCCGGCCGCGAACCGGTCGATGAGGGTGTCCGTCAACTCCTGCACGCGGGGCGCGAATTCGGCGACCGTACGGGGAGTGAACGCCTTCGAGACCAGCCGCCGCAGCCGGGTGTGGTCCGGCGGGTCGATGTTGAGCAGATGCGTCATCAGCTCGGCCTTGCGCTCGCCCGGGATGCCCGTTCTGCCCCGGGCGTGCGCGGGCTCGTCGTGGTGCGCCGGGTTCTTGGAGAGCCGCTGGTCGGCGAGGGCCTGCCGGGCGTCCGCGTACCGCGTCACCAGCCATGCCTCGACCCCGCTGGGCAGCGTGGTGCGGTGCACGGGCGCGTGCTCCCGCAGCCAGCCGTAGGCGGGGTAGGGGTCGGTGGCGAACTCCCAGGTGAACATCTCGGGGGCGGGGGGTGCCCCCGGCGGGGGCGGGGCCTGGCCCGCGTCCCGGCCCGGTGGGGTCGAAGGGTGTGTCACCGTCAGTCCGTCTCGGCCGTGCGGATCGCGTCCCGGTACGCGCGCGCCGCCGCCCGCAGGGCCGCCTCCGGGTCCGTGCCGTCGGCCTCCGCCGCCACCGCCAGGGCGAGCAGCCGGTAGCCGATGTCCTCGCCGGTGGGCAGGGGGACCTCAAGGCCCGCCGTGCGGACCCGGGACGCCAGTTTCGCGGCGAGGGCGAGGCCGGGCTGACCGAGGGGGACGCCGTCGGTCACCGAGTCGCGCCCCTTCTCCGCGGCCTTCTGGCGCAGCCAGTGCTCCTTGACCTCCTCGGGCGTCTCCGCGTGCGCGTCGCCGAAGATGTGCGGATGGCGGTGGATCAGCTTCTCCACGATCGTGCCGGCCACGTCGTCGATGGAGAAGGGGTCCGACCCGTCCTCCGCGCGGCCCTCCTCCGCGATGCGCGCGTGGAAGACGACCTGGAGGAGCACGTCCCCCAGCTCCTCGCGCAGCTCGTCGCGGTCGCCCTCCTCCACCGCCTCGACCAGCTCGTACGCCTCTTCAAGGGCGTACTTCGCCAGCCCCTTGTGGGTCTGCTGGGACGACCACGGGCACTCGCGGCGGATACGGTCCATGACCTGCACGAGGTCGAGCAGCCGGGCGCCCGGCAGGTCGTACGAGCCGGGCAGCAGCTCCAGGTCGGGCATCGCGACCCGGCCGGAGCCCGCGAGCCGGGCCAGCCCGTCGGTGAGCCGGCGGTCGCCCTCACCGGAGGGGAGGACGACGACCGTACGGCCCCCGGCGCACGCCTCGACCAGCTCCTGGGCGTCCGGCTGCACGATCTCGGCCTCGACGCCCGCCTCTCGCAGATACGGCAGCTGCGGATGGCCGGGGTCGGCGCAGAGCACCCGGTCGGCGGCGCGCAGCGTCTGCCACGCGGGCCAGGACAGCAGTCCGGGCGCCACCCGGTGGCTGGCGGTGAGCAGGACGACGCGGCCGGGTTCTTCGAGAGTCACCTCTCGAACCTACCCCGGCCGCCCGCCGCGCCCGCCCCGGCCCGTCAGCCGGTGATGGGGCTCTCCTGCTCCGGGGCCTTCTTGGTCACCTGGGCGATCCACGGCGTCTTGGTGTCGGCGAGCTGGATCGCCTTGTCGTCCCAGGTCCCGTACCGCGGGTTCACGTCGATCTCCAGCTTCTTCGACGCCACGGTGAGCGTCTTGGTGACGGAGGCCTGCCCGGTGGGCGTCGAGAGGTCGGCGCCGGTCGCGGCGGCCAGCTTGGTGAGCTGCACCTGCTCGCGCACCGCGTCGTCGATCTGGCCGGGCGCCACCCCGCGCTGCTGGAGGAGCATGGCCGCGAACGCCTGCTCGCCGCCCGCCTGCTGGGCCATCGCGGCCCGGGCCTGCTGGAGCTCCTTGCGGCTGACGCTCACCCCGGCGTCGGCGGCGGCCCGGTCCAGCACCTTGTCGAAGATCAGCCCGTGCAGCTTGGCGCGGCTGAGCTGGCCGGTGTTCTTGATGAGCTGGGCGGACTGCGGCGAGGCCTGCTGCGCCGTACGGACGTCCTTGACCTGGGCCTGGAGCGCGGAGACCGGAATGCGGTCGCCCCCCACGACGGCGGCGGCGCCCGGATGGGCCTCGCTGCCGCAGGCGGTCAGGAGTGGCCCCGCGCCGAGGAGCGCGACACAGAGGGCGAGTGCGGTGCGACGGCGGCGGTGCAAAGGAGCCTCCCGGCGGATCGTGCGACAGTGCAGCGACCAGATGACCTATGACCTTGCGGTGATCGATGTTAGGCAGTCTCAGTGGCGCGGGCCACTGATTCGTCCAACGATTCGGGCGCCGCGCGAGTCTCGGGGCTCAGCATGATCGTCCGGGAGAGGACGAAGGTGACCGGGATCGCCGTCGCCGCGGCGATCAGCGGGGCCCAGGTGCTGCTGAGGCCGAGCAGGTCCACCAGCA
This sequence comes from Streptomyces sp. NPDC031670, assembly GCF_055580545.1. Classification (NCBI taxonomy): domain Bacteria; kingdom Bacillati; phylum Actinomycetota; class Actinomycetes; order Kitasatosporales; family Streptomycetaceae; genus Streptomyces; species Streptomyces sp. NPDC031670. Next base: position 95,966 of record NZ_JBVILC010000011.1, read on the forward strand.
CGTACATCCCGGCCGTGGTGATGACGAAGTTCGCCGCGTTGGTGAGCGGGAAGAGCAGGAACTTCCGCCAGGTGGGCCGGGTGCGGTAGGTGAAGTACGAGGTGAGGAAGAAGGAGCCCACCATGGCGAGCAGGAACGCCATGACATGGGCGGCCACGTACGGCACCCGCGGCAGGAAGAGCAGGTACAGGCCGTAGTAGGTGCCGGTGTTGACCGCCCCCACCAGGGCGAACCGGACGATCTGGGCGGCGGTTCCCGGGCTCATCGGCGGGCGAACTCCCGGCCGGGACGCGGGTGCGGCAGCCGCCCGTCCGCAGCCGGCGCCCCGGTCGTCCCGTCCGTCCCCGTCGTCACGTCCGCCCCGGTCGTCACATTCGTCGCCTGCACCAGGAAGTGCGGACGGCGCTTGACCTCGTAATAGATACGGCCCACGTATTCACCGACCACGCCCACCATCACCATCTGCACGCCCGCGAGCGCGGTGACGACGACGAGCAGGGTCACATATCCGGGGGTGTCCACGCCGTTCACCATGGCGACACCGACGATCCACGCGGAATACGCCGTGGCGATCCCGAGCAGCAGCATGCCGAGATAGACGGCCGCCCGCAGCGGCTTGTTGTTGAACGAGATCATCCCGTCCAGGCCGTAGTTCAGGAGCTTTCCGAACGTCCACGCGGAGCGCCCCTGTTCCCGTACCGCATTCTCGTAACTGAACGTCGTGGTGCGGAATCCGACCCAGGCGAAGAGCCCCTTGGAGAAGCGGTTGTACTCGGTGAGTTCGAGCACCGCGTCGACCGTCCTGCGCGAGAGCATGCGGAAGTCTCCCACGCCGTCGACCAGTTCCACATCGACCAGGCGGTTGATCAGGCGGTAGTACAGGCGCGCGGTGAGCGTACGGGTCACGCGGTCGCCCTTGCGGGTGCGCTGGGCGATCACCTGGTCGTGGCCCTGGGCGTGCAGGTCGAGCATCCGGCCGATCAGCTCCGGGGGGTGCTGGAGGTCGGCGTCCATGATCACTACGGCGTCCCCGGCGGCGTGCCGCAGCCCGGCGAGCATCGCCGCCTCCTTGCCGAAGTTCCGGCTGAAGGAGACATAACGGGCGCGGGGATCGCGGGCGGCCAACTCCTGGAGCAGCGCGAACGTACGGTCCTTGCTGCCGTCGTCCACATAGAGGAGTTCGAATTCCGCGTCGAGCCGGGAGATTTCCCTGGTCACCTGGTCATGGAAGCGGCCGATGATCTCCTCTTCGTTGAAGCAGGGCACGACAATCGAGATGAGCACGGTTCTCCCCCGTCGATACGGAGTCGTGTGGGCAGTCAACGAAGAACAACCGGGTCAGACGTCCGGGGCGGATTCACCGAATGACGGCGGGGCGTCGATTACGTGAACTGAGCCCCCGGGGCGCTGATTTACCCGCACCGGTCCGGCATATTCGACGGCAGCGAACAGCAGAGGATCTCCTTATGCCGACTCTCGAAGCCGTCCGGCTTCCCCCCGCCGCCCCGGCCGCGCCCGCCGGATCCGGACGCCCGCGCGCACGGGCGTCCGCCCTCGCCGCGCTGCTCACCGTGGTCGCGGTGTGCGCGGCCGACGCCGTCGCCCGGACCTTCCCCTTCGGGCGGCACACCCGCGGCGTCAACGACCTGGGCAACCAGTTCGTCCCGTTCCACGCCCATCTGTGGGACCTGCTGCACGGCCGCGCCCACGGCGGCGCGCTGGTCAACTGGCAGTCCGGGTACGGCACGTCGTTCCTGCCCGACATCGGTACGTATCTGGGCAGCCCGTTCGCGCTGCTGGTCGGGGTGTTCCCGCGCGACCGGATCGACCTCGCGGTGTATGTGATCACGGTCCTGAAGATGGCCGCGGCGGCCGTCGCCATGACCGTCCTGCTGCTCGCCCTGCGCCCGGGCGTCGGCCGGCGCTGGATGGCCGGGGTGCTGGGGGCGGCGTACGCGCTGTGCGGCTGGTCGGTGATCGAGGCGACCTACAACACCATGTGGCTGGACGGTCTGATCGCGTTCCCCCTGCTCTGCCTGGTGGGCGAGTGGGCCCGGAAGCGGACGCGCCCGCTGGCCGGCCCGGTGGTGGTGGCGCTGGCCTGGACGGCGAACTTCTACACCGCGTACATGGCGACGATCGGGGCGGCCCTGGTGCTGCTGCTGCGGTTGTTCCTGGAGGAGACGCCCGAGGGGACGGGGGCACGGGTCCGGGTGTGGGCGCTGGCCCGCGCGGGGTGGACGACGGCGCTGGGCATCGCACTGTCCGCCCCCGTCCTCTTCACGGTCTTCCTCGGGACCAAGCACGCGTATCCGGGCTGGAGCAAGGAGTTCGAACCGGTCCCCTGGAGCGACTTCCTGGCGCGCTGGCTCCCGGCGACGTACAGCTTCTCCAGCCCGGCGCTGTTCCTGGGCACGGGGGCACTGCTGCTCGCGGGCGCGCTGGCGTTCAACCGCTTGGTGCCGGACCGCGAGCGGTACGCGTGGACGGGCCTCGCCCTCCTCGTCGCGCTCTCCTTCCAGTGGAAGCCGACGCATCTGGCCTGGCACGCCTTCCAGACGCCCAACGGCAGCCCGTACCGCCAGACGTTCGTCCTGAGCGGCATCCTGGTCATCGCCGCCTGGATCTGCGTGGCGGACGGCCTGCCGGACCGGCGCGCGCTGCTCGGCGGCGGCGGGGTGCTCGCAGTGATCGGCGTCGGAGCGGCCTTCAGCGAACTGGTCTCGCCCTGGTCCTATCCCTTGTACGCCGGTGGGCTCGCGGCGGTGCTCGGCGCGCTGGTGATCGCCCGCCGGACGCGGGGGCGGCGGGCGTTCGCGCTGGCGGCGGTGGCGCTCCTGGCCGGGGCGCAGACCGCGCAGGCGGCGGTGACGGTGGCGTACGGCGACCGGGAGCGGCTGCACCGGCTCGACAGCTACCCGGCGTGGGGCGCGGCGCACGACGCGCGCGAGGAGGCGGTGTCCGCGGCGGACGGCTGGCCCGCGTACCGCACCGAACCGGGCCGCCGCCAGCTGACGGGCAACGATCCGCTGCTGGTCGGCGGTGAGGGCGCGTCCTACTACAGCAGTCTGACGCCGGACGGCCTGACCAGGACCATGACGGCGCTGGGCGGCGGCTGGACCTCACGCGGCCGGTCCGTGCAGAGCCTGGACAACCCGGTGACGGACGCGGTGTTCGCGGTGGGGGCGCGGGTGCGCGCGGACAAGAGCGGCGCCACGACGGTCACCCGCACCCCGGTGCCGCCGCTGGTGACGGTGCGGGGCGGCGGGAGCCCGGCATACGGCGCCTCGCCCTTCCGGAACCAGGAGTCGCTGCTCGGGGCGCGGGTGTACACGCTGCCGCGTACGGTCGCCGAGGGGTGTGCGGCCGGGCAGGAGGCGTTCCTGTGGGCGCCGGAGTACACGGGGTGGGCGCGGCTGGGCACGGCCGGGAAGTGGACCGAGTTCCGGGGCGGCGCCCCGAAGCGGCGGGCGGCGCTGGCGCCGCTGGGCGTTTCGGCGGGCCCGTCGTCGCGGGTGGAGCTGCGCCCCGCGTACAAGAAGGCGCAGCTGGGCTGTCTGGACCGGGGTGCGCTGACGGCGGCGGTGGAGCGGTTGCGGACGACGGGGGCGAGCGAGGTCGAGGTCACCGACAGCGGGGTACGGGCGGTGCTGCCCGCCGGGGCGAAGGGGACGGCGGTGTTCGCGATGCCGCGCATCGCGGGGTGGAGGTGCGCGGTGAACGGGGCGGGGGCCGGGCCGGCGGGGTCGTATCTGGGCCTGGTGTCGGTGGAGTTGAGGGGGTCGGGGTCCCCCGCGGCCGTCTCCTGCACCTTCCGTCCGCCGGGCCTGAAGGCGGGTTCGGCGGTGGGGGTGGCGGGTCTGGTGGGACTGGCCGGTACGGGGGTGTGGGCGGCGGTACGCAAACGGCGGGCCGGGGCGCCGGTGCGCCCCTGACCCGCCGCGGGTGTACGTCCTACTTCGCCACGACGGCGACCGGGGCGTCCCAGGCGTCCCGGTCGATCGTGAGGGTGACGCCGCCGTACGTCTCCTTCTTGTTGATGGCGTACTGGTGGCCCCGGCGGTGGCCCGCCCACTTGGTCCCGAAGGGGTAGCCCGTGGTGGTCGACTCCACGTCGTCGTAGGCCGCGTACCAGATGGCGTCCGGCATGTCGGTGCCGGGCGTCGAGGCGGCGACGGCGACGGCGCTGGAGGAGGCGAAGCCGTAGAAGCCGGTGCGGTAGCCCTTGGCGTGGGTGGCCTTGTTCCAGGCGCGGGTGTAGGCGAGCACGGTGTCCTTGCAGGAGGTGTTCGTGGTGTCGAAGCCCTCCATGTCGAGGTAGACCGGGCTGCCGAGCCGCATCCCGAGGGCGTTGGCCTTGGCCCCGGCGTCGGCGCCGTCCGTGGCCCCCAGGGAGGCGGCGGTGGAGGCGGTCATCTTCTCCGGGTTGCTGCCGGACTTGCAGGGCGGCTGGGCGCCGACGTACAGGGGGATGAGCTTCCACCCGACGGCGCTGACCGCCTTCACCCAGTCCGGGGTGAGCTGGGGCTGGGCGCACCCGCGGTTCTTGCCCCCGATGTAGACGGCGGCGCCGCCGTACGGGGAGGCGGTCTTCCACGCCTTCATCTGGGCGAGGGTGGGGGCGGTGCAGGTGTCGAAGGCGCGGCCGGTGAAGGTGGCGGGCCGGGAGAGCGAGACGGGGCGGGCGGGGCTGCCGCCGGTGGCGGCGCTCCCGCTGCCGCTCCCGGAGGCAGCCTCAGCGGTGAGCGCACCACCCACGAGGAGGACGGCGCCGCCGAGGGTCATGGCTATGGTGCGGTGTTTTTTGGTGGTGCGGTGCTTGGACAACGGATCCCCGGTTCCTGTCTTGGATACGGCAATGCCCGGGCCCGTGCCGGAAGTTCCGGCTGGGGCCCGGGCATCAGGAGGCTACTGCCTCCGGTTCAGCGTCCGGGACGGGGAGGTCCGGAGCACCCTAGAAGGGCGCCCAATCCGAACCGTCCGCAGGTGCGCTTTGCGCTCGGTTCTCCTCCCGCTTTTCCACCGGCCAGCGTTGGTCGATGACGGCAGCGGCTTCCTTGCAAGCCTGACACGCATTCGCCCATGCCGGAGTCCAGGGGTATGGCGAGGGAGTCACGTCGTCCCGCTGAAGGCCACAGAGGGTCGTGCCGAAGTATCCGTACGCATGGGAGATGTCAGCGTCCAGTCCCTCGACGGTCGCCTTCTCCCAACGCAGGTCGACGGGCAGATAGGGCGGCCTCGACTCCTCCTGCGGGCCGGGCCCGAAGATCGTCACCGCATAGCACCAAGAGCACAACCACTTCTCTTTCTGCTGAGGGCCGGGCCCCGCCGGAAGCTGTCGCATCTGGTGTCCGCATACATCACAGGTCACAGTCGAGTCCTTTCACACAGTCGCTCGGGCCAACCTGCCACAGGCGTCACTGGCAGGAAGATCCTGCCAGCACGCAGGGGCAGCCTTCGGAGTCGGATGGGGTAGCTCACGTTCCGTCCCAGAAACGCATGTTGACTGCGGTACGCCATTCCGTGTATTTGGGCAACTCCTCGACCGTCTGGCCGACCTTGGTCTGCACCATTCCAGGGACACCCTTGACTGTTTCGAAACAACTGGGACACATGCGTGTCTTCGAGGCAATACCGAGAAGGTCATGTGTGCCTTCCTTAAGCGCACCCACGATCGTGGCCTCGGCGTGCCCGTCGCCGAATATGTACCGCGCGCCGTTCAGATTGTTCTTGATCGCGGCAGGCATGTCGGGCAGATGAGTCGCCACCCACTCCTCGGTCTCTTGCGTTTCCCGATTCCAGACCCGGGCCACGGCGACGGTGGCGTTTTCCTTGCCGTATGCATCGTGGAGGGAACCCGCCCTGCCAAGCAGGCCCTTTATATCCTGCGAGGAAACGGTCGGGCAATTGTTGTTGTGAACCAGGACCGGAGTCTCGCCGGCCTCCACGAAGTACGTGTGGAGGTCGCCGATCGTCAGGTCGTACGTGACCGTGTTCGCGTGGAACAGGCGGACGCCCGTGACCTCGGCCGTGCCGGTCGGGGTCTGGAGGACGTCGCCCTCGTGGAGGTCCTTCGCCTCCACGAACGCCGACTGCGTGGCGTCGTAGAACGGGTGGTGGAACGTGGTGGTGAGGTGGTCGCCCTTGGCGGTCACCTCCGCCGCCTGCGCCTTCTGCGGGGTCGCCGTCAGCGCGCCCAGGACCGCCGCCGAGGCCGCGAGGCCCAGCGCCGCCCTGCGGACCGCCTTCTTGACCTTCGCGCCGCGCTTCGTCGCCTTGATCGTGACGTCCACGAAGTCGCGGTCCGTCTTGGTGACGATCACCGCCGTGACCTTGTGCGACTCCGTACCCGAGGTTCCCGGGACGGCGTTGGCGATCGTGTCGCCGACCTTCACCTTGTCGATGGCCTTGGTCGAACCATTGGCCATCAGCACCTTGGTGTTGCCGGTGAAGCTGTGCGGAACGCCGACCTTGCAGCCACCGCCCATCTCGCTGCGCCCGCCGGCCCCTTCGGCCTGACCACGGGCCGCAGCCGCCTCGGTGGCATCCTTCGCCGCCGTCTCCTCCGCAGCCGCGCCCTTGCCGAACAGACCGCCCACGGCCTTCATCGCCTTGGGGGCCGCCTTCGCCAGCAGGGAGCCGCCGATCTTGCCGAGGACTCCGCCCAGCGCGCCGGACGCCGCGCCCTCGATCGCCGAGCCCGCGAACGCGCCGACGCTGCATTCGTCGCCGCCCTTCTGGGCGCAGGCGAAGCCCTGGGTGACCAGGGAACCGACCGCTCCGGCGACCGCCGCGCAGCCGATGGAGCCGACGCCCGCGGTGACCGCCTCGCAGCCCATGAACACGGCCGTGGAGACCACGAACGAGGTGATCGCCGCGGCGTGGTGCTTCACGAACGTGGCCGTGGTCTTCGCCGCCTGCACGGTGGCGTGGTAGGCCGTACGGGCCGCCTTGGCGACCGTGTGGACCGCTGCCTTGGCCACCTTCTTCGCGGCGTGGACCACGCGCTTCACCGTCTTGGTGACCTTGTGGTACGCGGTGTGCACCGCATGCACCGCCGCGTGATAGACGCGCCTCACCTTCCGTACCGCGTAGTGGTAGACGCGGCGCACCACCCGCACCGTGGCGCGGTAGACGTCACGGACCCGGTGGACGACCTTCTTCGCCACGTGCTTGGCGACCTGGACGACCTCGTGCACCACCTGGACGGCGGCGTGGTAGATCGGCGCCGCGACCTGGTGCACCACCGCGGCGGCCTTGTGGACCACCTTCTTGGCGCCGCAGACCACGTCGTACCAGGAGCAGTTGCCGGACTGGTCCGTGCCCGCGAGCGGGTTGTCGTTGACGTACGCGAACGGGTTCGCGGACACCGAGTTCGGGACCGGGTTCAGCGAGATGGAGTCCTTGTTGCGGAACTGGCCGGTCGCCGGGTTGTACCAGCGTGAGGCCGTGCCCACATCACCCGAGCCGGGCTCGGTCCAGCCGGACTGGAAGCCCAGGTGGCCCAGGACGGTGTTGGTGCCGACCGCCTTGCCCAGCGGGTCGTAACCCGCCGAGCCGGACAGCGCGCTCGCGCCGGCCGTGAAGGTGCCGATGACGTCGTCGTGCTGGTCGGTGAGGGCCAGCGCGCTGCCGGAGGAGCCGTTGCCGACGCCGACCAGCGAGCCCGACGGGTCGTAGGTGTAGGTGTAGTTGCCGTCGGAGGCGATGGTGTTGCTCGCGCCCGAGTACTGGAAGGTGCGGCTGCCCTGGGTCGCGGTGTCGGTGTCGGTGATGTTCCGCCCGGCCGCGTCCAGGTTGTACGCGTGGGTGCCCGCGGTGATCTGGGCGCCGAACGCGTCGGTGGTGAAGGCGACGGAGCCGTCCGACCCGGCCTGCTGGGTCATCGTGCCGCGCGCGGAGTAGGTGTAGCTGTGGTTGCCGTCACTGGTGAGCTGGTCGCGGGCGTCGTAGGTGTAGACGTCCGCGCCGACCCGGGTGCGGTTGCCGGAGGCGTCGTAGCCGTAGTTGGTCGTCGTGGAGCCGTTGTTCCACGAGGTGAGGCGGTTGGCCCAGTCGTAGGTGTAGGTGTGGCTCGCCGCGCCCGGCACCCCGGTCGTCGTCTTCGACGTCAGGTTGCCGTTCTTGTCGTAGCCGTACCCGAGGGAGGCGAGGCCGGTGGCGCCCTGCATCAGGGTGTCGCCGGTCAGGCGGTGGGAGGTGTCGTAGGTGAAGGTGCGGGTCTGGCCGGTGGCGCCGTACTTGATCTGGGTGAGCTCGTTGAGCTTGCCGTAGGAGTACGTCAGCCGGTTGTTCGTCGCCGCGTCGTCCAGGGTGGACAGCCGGCCGGCGGTGTCGTAGCCGTACGTCGTCGTGCCGGCCGCGTCGGTGCGGGTCAGCGGCGCCGAGTCGGCGTTGTAGGTGAAGCTGGAGGAGCCGGCCGAGCCGGACGCGGAGAGCAGGTCGCCGCGGTCGTCGTAGCCGAACGCCTCGTGGGTGGCCGACTGGTGGTCGGCGTTGCCGGTGATGCCCGCCTCGGCGGTGTCGGCCGAGGAGACCCGGCCCGCCTTGTCGTAGCTGAAGGAGCGGGTGGCGGTCGCCGCGTCCGCGCCCTGGCCGTCCATGGTCAGGACCTGGTCGTTCTTGTCGTACGTCAGGGACGTCGAGGTACCACCGGGCTTGACCGCCTTCACCATCCGGCCGTCGGCGTCATAGCTGAAGGTGGTGGTGGTGTCCGCCGCCGAGGTGTACTGCGCGGTGGACGGCTCGATCACCTTCTCCTGCTGGCCCCACGGGGTGTAGGTGTAGCGCCAGGAGTTGCCCCGCCCGTCGGTGAACCGGGTGCGGTGGCCCGCCTGGTCGTAGCCGAAGCTGGTGGTGATGGACTCGGTGGCGGAGACCGGCTGGATCTCCTGGGTGACCGTGCCCGCCGCGTCGTAGGTGAAGCGGGAGGTGTGGCCGAGGGCGTCGGTCGTGGTGACCGCGTTGCCCACCGCGTCGTAGCCGATGGAGGACTGGGCGAGCAGCGTGTCCGAGGCGTCGTACTGCTTGTTGTACGTCGCCTGACCGGCCGCGTTGTAGTCGGTCTGGGTCCAGGTGTTGTCCGGCAGGATCGTCTTCTGGGGGTTGCCCTGGAAGTCGTAGGTGTACCGGGTGGTGTTGCCCGCCGCGTCCGTGACGGACGTGGTCTCGCCCGCCCGGTCGTAGCCGTACGAGGTGGTCACCCCGCCCGGCGTCGTGGTGGACGACAGGTGCGTGCCGTAGGGGTTGCCCGAGGTCACCGCGTAGGAGTTGGTGCTGGTCAGCGTCCGGGTGGACGGGAACCGCTCCATCGTGGTGGAGGTGAGCTGACGGCCCAGGTAGTCATAGGTCGCCTGGGTGGTGGCCCCGGTGCCGTCGGTCACCGAGAGCGGCTCGCCGGCGTTGTCGTACGTGGTGTGCACGGTGGCGCCGTCGGGCCTGGTCACCTGGGCGACCCGGCCGAGCTGGTCGTAGAGGTAGCCGGTGGTGCGTCCGCCCGGGGTGGTCGACGACGTCTGGTTGCCCTCGCTGTCGTAGGTCCAGGTGGCGGGCGCGGTGACCGACGCGGAACCGTCGGCCGGGGTGTACTGCGGCAGGGTCTGGGAGACCTTGTTGCCGTTGGCGTCGTAGGCCGTGGTGGTCACGTCGCCGTTGGGGCCCTGCTCCTCGACGGCCTCACCGAAGGTGTTGAAGCCGCTGGTGGTGACGGGCCGTACGGTCAGCGGGTTGGTGCCGTCGCTCTCCGCCTGGACGGCCGGGGCGGTGGTGACCGCCAGGTTCCCGGCCTCGTCGTAGGCATAGGTGGTGGTGTTCTGGTTGGCGTCCGTCATGGACGTGCGCAGACCGCGCTTGTCGTACGTGTACGTGGTCTTCTGCTCGTCCGAGGAGGCGGCCGTACCGCCGGCGCGCCCCTTGCCGTAGAGCGAGGTGACGTCGGTCGAGGTGAACGCGCGCTGGTAGACCTGCACGTTCGCCACCCCGCCGGGCAGCGCGTCGACCACGGAGCCGCCGTACTTGGCGGCGCCGATCATCAGCGGACCGTGCGCGCTCCAGGGAGCGCTGTTGGTGGCGCTGCCCGACAGCGTGCCGTTGACGTACACCTGCACCGCGCCGTTGGTGGCGTTGTACACACCCACCACGTGCGTCCAGGCGCCCGCGACGGGCTTCGCCGTGGAGTAGGCGGCCGGGAAGGTGGGCGACGCCGCGTCCGAGCTGGTCTGCTCCATGGACCACAGCGGCGCACCGGTGTGGGCGTAGTTGTACTGGAGCATGAACGCGCTGTTGGTGGTGCCGGCCTGGGCCACGACGGTGGCGTTGTGGGTCGGCAGGGACGCCATGTTCACCCACGCGGAGACCGTGTAGGAGGCGGCGGTGTCGAGCACCGGGCCGTTGGTGGCGATCTGCTGGCCCGCGGTGCCCGCGAAGGTGGCCGAGGAGTCGTTCCAGGTCACGCCGGTGGCGGCGGCGGTGTTGCCGGAGCCGGAGGCGTCGGTGACGGTCGAGCCGGAGGTCTGGTCGAGCTTCCACCAGCCGCTCGGGTGCCCGGCGGCGTCACCGTAGAGCGTCTCGGCGATCTTGTTGCCCATCGGGTCGTACGCGTTGGTGACCGTCCGGTCCCAGCCCGAGGAGTCGTGGTCGTTCTCGGTGGCGATCTCGTCGTCCGGCGTGTACGACACGCTGGTCACCCGGGCGACCCCGCCCGGGTCGACGGTGGTGGAGGTGGCACGGGAGGCCGCGTCGACCGTGTGGGTGGTGACGGTCTCGCCGTTGTCGGTGGTGCTGGAGAGCAGGTTGCCGGCCGCGTCGTAGGAGTTGGACTCCAGGACGGTCGAGCTGGTGCCGTCGGCGCTCTTCTTGGTGACCGTCGACGTCAGACCGTTGTCGGTGTAGGTGTACGAGGTCGTCGAGCCCATGGCGTCGGTGACCGACGCGAGACGGCCCGAGGGGTCGTAGGCCCGGGAGGACTCGGTCAGCAGCGACGGCGACTGCGGGTTCACCGGGTCGCCGGCGTACATGACGCCCTGGGTCAGCAGCTGGCCGTTGTCGTCGTAGGTGTAGCGGATCTCGGTCCCGGAGGAGGAGACCTCCTTGGTCTTGTTGCCCTGGCTGTCGTAGGTGTAGGTGACCGTGTTGCCGTTGGCCGCGCCCGCGCTCGCGTTCGCGTCCTTCTTGGTGGCGACGTGGTCGTACGCGTCGTACGTCTGCGTCTCGGTGCGGGTGTAGTCGCCGCCGCTGCCGTCCGCCACCGACTGCGAGGTGATGTTGCCGTCGACGTCGAAGACGGTGGTGGAGACCGCCGCGTGGACCGCGCCGGTGACCCGGTCGGTGAGCTGCGGGTCCTTCTCCTGCACGACCTGGCCGTCCGCGTCGTACGTGTACGTCGTGGTGAGCCCGGCCGGGTAGGTGTCGGAGACGACCTTCTTGCTGAGGACCTGGCCGACACCGTCATAGGTGTACGAGGTGACCAGACCGCCGGCGTCCGTGGTCGAGGCCACGTCACCGCTCTTGAAGTACGAGACGGAGTTGACCGCCCCGCCGGGGCTGATGGTCTTCACCGGCAGGCCCTTGGGGACGCTGCCGCCGTCGGCCGCCGGGTAGGTGGCGGTGCCGTCGCTGAAGACGGTCGTGGTGGTGCGCCCGTTGGGGAACCCGGCCACGGCCGGACCGGTGATGGTGGTCTGGTTGCCCGCGCTGTCGTAGCCGAAGGACGTCAGATAGGTGTTGTCCGTCTCGGAGGCCGAACGGCCGTCGCGCCGGGTGAGCAGGATGTCGTTGCGCGGGTCGGCGGTGGTGAGCTGCGCGGTGGTGTCGTCCGGGAAGTAGCTGAAGTACTCCGTGGAACAGGCGTTGGCCGCCTGGTTCTGGCAGGAGGTCGTGGAGACCGTGTTGCCGCGGACGTCGTGGCCGGTGACCGTCATCGCCCCGTTGGGGTTGGTGACGGTGTGCTCGAAGCCTCCCGTGTCGTAGCCGAAGCTGGTGGTGTTGCCGAGGCCGTCGGTCTCGGTCAGCGTCCGGTTGTTGTGGGTGACGTCGTACTGGTACGTCAGGGTGGCGTTCGCCGGGGAGGTGACCTTCACCGTGGAGACCGGCAGCAGGCCCGTGGAGTTCTTCGCGGCCTGGAAGTGCGCCGCGGCGTCCTGGGCGGTCAGCGCCGTACGGTAGGTGGCGACCTCCGCCAGCGAGCCGTTGAAGTACACGGTCGCCGGGTAGGGCAGACCGGCCCAGCCGGAGCCGGTGGTGGCCGCGCCGATGTAGTCGGTGGTGCGCCCGCCGGTGGTCAGGGCCGCCGTGCCGGTCCTGGTGGCGGCCTGGCTGCCGTCCAGGTACAGCGTCTGGCCGCTGCCGGTGGCGGAGAGCAGCACATGGTGCCACTTGCCGTCGGTCACCGTGCCGGTGGTGCCCATCTGCACGGAGCCGGAGGTGGTGTAGAAGCCGCCGTAGAGCTTGTTGTCGGTGCCGATCCACAGCTGCGGGGTGGTCGAGCTGACCGTGCCGCCGATCGGCGCGCTCTGCGCGTTCATCAGGATCGCGCCGCCGTGCGTGGTGGAGAACCACAGCTCGGCGGAGGCGGAGGTGCTGCCCGTCAGGACGTCCGGCACCTTCACGAAGGAGCTGGTGCCGTTGAAGGCGGCCGTCTTCTGGTCGCCGAAGGGCCCCGCGGCCCCGAGCGTCACATTGCTGTACGTGCCGTCGCCGCCGCGCGTCTCGTCGACCGCGGCGGACGCGCCCGCCGCCTCACCGAGGCGGAAGTAGGTCGCGGGGGCGCCGCCGAGGACCGCGCCCCGGTAGGTCTGGCTGGAGCCGGTGACCGTGGGCGCGCCGATCTTCCAGACGCCGCCGTTCTCGTCGGTGAGCTGGGTGAGCGCCGCGGTGCCCGGGTCGTAGGTCATCGCCGCGTACGTCTTGCCGGACGGGCGGGTGACGGACGACAGCAGGCTGGAGGCGTGCGTGCCGTAGTTGTAGAGCGCGCTGACGTCGGCGGCGACCAGCGGGCGGTCGTACCACGCGGCGCCCGCGATGGAGCCGTTGAAGTAGGTGGCGTAGCCGGTCTTGCTGGTGCTGCTCTGGTGCGGCTGGTCGGGCCAGTTGCCGCCGAGGAAGCCGGTGCCGAGGTAGTTGAACGGCTGGTTCTTGCCGAAGGCGGTGCCGCTCTTGATGGAGACGGTGCCCGAGAGCGAGCCGACCTTGGCGTTGTCGAGGAAGAGCGACTGGGAGTTGCCGGCGGCCGAGAGCACCACGTGGTGCCACTTGCCGTCGGTGACCGAGGCGGAGGTGGTGAGCGGGGCGATGCCGCCGCTGTACCAGAACTCGGCGTTCAGCTTGCCGTCGCTGCCGACGTAGATCGACGGGGTGTAGTAGCCCGCCGCGTTGCCCGCGTCGATGGGCTGCGAGGCGTACGAGTACAGGACGCCGGGACCCGCCGAGGTCTTGAACCAGAGCGACAGGGCGCCCGAGTCGGTGTTGTTGCCGGTGTCGTTGGGCAGCGCCACGGCGGAGGTGGTGCCGTTGAAGCCGGCGGCGGTGCCACCGTTCGGCGGGCCCGCCTGGCCGAGCGTGACGTTCTTGTACGTGGCGTCGAGGGTGTGCTCGTTGCCGAGGACCGCGTCCTTGGCGACGGTGCCCGAGGCCTCGCCGAGCGGCCACATGGCGCGCGGGTCGAGGTCGAGCGACGCGTTCTGGTACTGCGAGCCCGCGGTGTAGGTGTACTTGGTGCAGGCGGTGGTGGTGGACGGCGGGCAGACCGAGACGAGCTGGTCGCCGGTGTAGCCGTAGGTCCAGGTCAGCGCGGTGGACGGGGTGCCGGCCACGACCGGGTCGGTGACCACGGTCGCCACATGGGCCGCGGTGGCGCCGGCCGGCGTCGACCAGGTGACGTTCAGGGCGCGCCCGGAGACGGCCGAGGTCATCTTGGTGACGTGGCCGCCGGACCAGGTGAAGGTCAGGGCGCGGCCGTTGGCGTCGGTCACCGAGGTGATGCCGTAGCCGCCGGAGCCGAGCGCCTGGGTGAAGGTGTAGACGGTGTCGTCCTTGTCGGTCAGCGAGTAGCCGCCGGTGACCGACTTGAAGGTGGAGTAGCGCCCGGAGCCGGAGGAGAAGGTGCCGTCGCCGTTCTTGCCGTACCCGACCTGCGAGCCGTTGGGGTAGGAGACGACCGCGCCGGTGACGGAGCCCGCGGTGTTGTACTGCTCGGTGGCGCGGGTGTCGAAGATCGCCGACCAGCCGGCGCCGAAGGAGCCGGTCCAGCGCGGGTCGCGGGAGTTGTAGTCGCGCACCACGTCGAGGCTGGGGCCGACGGTCGAGATCGAGGCGTCGGTGTCGGTGGTGGTGTAGTTGCCGCTGGAGGCGTCGAAGCCGTGGTCACCGCTGTTCTGCGACAGGCCCGAGGTGATCACCGGCTGGGGCACCTGGATCTGGAGCGCGTACCAGTCGGCGGCCGGGGTGTAGAGCGAGCCGTCGTAGCCCTGGACCGTCCAGTAGTAGGTCTGGCCCCACTTGAGCTTGCCCGCCGGGACCGTCCAGTCGCCGGTGGCGATCAGGCCCGAGTCGGCGATCTTGGTGTTGGTGTTGTCGTAGACCTGGAAGTCGTACTGGGGGGTGGTGGTGACGTCGTCACCGGCCCAGGCGGTCAGCTCGGGCGTGGTGGTGTTCGCGACGGCGTTGTTGTTCGGGTACTGCTGGTAGATCTGCGGGGCCGCGTTGCCGGTGTAGGTGACCGACATGTACGGGCCGAGCGCCGGGTCGTTGAACGAGCCGAACTGCTTCCAGTGCAGACCGTCGTTGGTGGCCGCGTAGACGGCGAGGCCGTTGTCGGCGGTGGTGCCGTTGAACCAGCCCTGGAGGGCGCTGGTGCTCAGCGGTACGTCCACCCAGTCGCCCACGGTCCGGTCGGCGCCGGTGTTGGCGCAGGCCTTGGGCACGCTCGGGGTGGCGTTGCCGATGGAGGAGCCGTAGGACGGGCCGGGGTAGCCGGTGACCGTCTCGGGCTTCCAGGCCTGGGTGACCAGGGCGACGTCGAAGCGCTCCGGGGTGCAGGTGGAGGCCCAGGTGTCGAAGAGGTGCAGGGTCGCCGAGGTGACCGTGGCCTTGGTGCCGTCCCAGGTGTTGTACCAGTGGTTGACGTAGGCGGTCGCCGAGTGCGGGCCGGAGTCGTAGGAGCCGACCTTGACGGTCTGCTCGGAGGAGTGGTCACCGGGGGCGCCGGACTCGGCGTAGGTGGTGGTCCAGCCGTCCGTGACGGTCGGGTCGACGGTGACCGGGAAGACGCGGGCGCTGTCGTGCAGCCAGCGCGGGTCCAGCGTGACCTTCAGAGCGGTCTTCGCGCCCTGACGGACCAGCTGGTAGGTCACGGAGTGGGTGGTGGCCGGGTCACCGGAGCGCGGGTCGACCTTCGCGTCGTAGGCGTACGCGGAGGGGATGCGCTCGACGGCCTTGCCGGCGGTGTCCACCAGGTCGATGGAGCCGTCCCGGGCCTGGCGGGCGGTCAGGCCCTTGAGGTCCAGGGGGAAGGTCCAGACGTTGCCGGCCTGCGCGGAGTGCAGGACGATCGCTTCCTTGAACCCGGTCGCGGTGGGCGCGAGCTCCAGGTCGGTGCCGGGGAGCACACCGGCGTAGGTGACGCGGGAGCCGTGCGCGGTGCCGGTGACGGGGGCCGCGCCCTGGAGGCCGTAGCTGAGGGCGTGCGAGCCGTCGGTGGCGAAGGAGGCGAGGGCGGAGTCCGCGGCCTTGGCGGCGAAGTCGACGTCGAGGGAGTTCGCCTTCTCGTGCCAGCGCTGGTCCGGTCCGGCTCGCACGTCGACGTCGATGGGCTGCCATCTGCCCTCGTCGTCCTTGTAGTTCACCGGCGTCATGGCGAGCTGCCGGGTCAGGGTGCCGTCCGCGTTGTCGAAGACGGTGGCGGTACGGGTGGACTTGACCGGATTGCGGCGGCTCGTCTTGGAGTTGAAGCCCTGCGCCGAGCGGCTCTTGCCGCCCTTGGTGGCCTTCGCGTACGGGTGGTACGCGTCGAGCTCCCCGTGGCCCTTGCCCGGCTTGTGCCCCTTGCCCTTGTTCGCCTTGGTGGCGGCGGCGTCGGTGTGGTGGCCGTGGCCGGCGGCGGTGCCGCCCTGCTGCTTGGGGAGGGAACCCCAGTGCGGGTCCTTGAACCAGGCGGTGACGGAGCTCAGACTGGGCAGCGATATCCGGCCCAGATGGGCGTCGTCGGCCATGGCCTGCTGGGTGGTCAGCATCAGCGCGAGGCTGGTGAGCAGCAGCAGTGCCACACGTCTGTGACGGCGGCGGTAGAGCGAGGGCCGCCGTATGGAACGGCGGAACGGGCGCGGGCGCACGAGGCGACTCCTCAGACAGGGGATCAGGGCGAACAGGGCACAACAAGGCCCTGAAGACAGAAACGCGCCGATCTTGTCCGTAAAGAGCACCTAAATGACAGTCAGCAGACTCCTTCTTGGCAGCCGCATGGGCAACCCATTGCCCATGCGGAAGGAGTTGTTCCGTCTGTCCGGTTCGACCTTTCCCGTACTTTTGCCAGAAGAAGGACAGCCCCATGCCTGGAGTGGGTAACGGGGGGCGAAGGTCAAGCGCGGTTGAACCTGGGCCCCACCGCGCCGCCGACGCGGGTGGAGCGGGCGCCCCTCACCCCGTGGGCAGCTTCTGCTGCGGGCACTCGGCGAGGACCTTCCTCATCGCCTGCTTCTCCGCGTCCGTCACCCACACCCCGTACTTCTTCTTGACGGCCACCTGGTCCGCCACGTACGTACAGCGGCCCGCCGCGAAGGTCGGCAGCCAGGTCGCCGCGTCGCCGTCGCTCTTGCGGCGGTTCGCGCTCGCGTCGACGGCCAGCAGGTTCAGCGGGTCGTTGGCGAAGGCCACCCGCTTCTTCTTGTCCCAACTCTGGGCGCCCTTCTGCCAGGCGTCCGAGAGGGCCACCACATGGTCGATGTCGACCTTGCTGCTGCCCCGGACGAACTGGATGGTCCGGCCGGTGTAGACGTCCTTGGTCAGGGTCCCCGAGGCGACATCGCACTTGTCCTTGAACTTCACGTCCCGCAGGTCCCGTTTGAGGATGTCCTCCCGGGTGGCGCAGCCGTTGGCGTCGGTGTCGGTCCAGCCGCGGCCGAACTGGTCCCGCGAGTACCCGGTCTTGGGCGCACGGCCCTTGACGGTGAGGCCGTCCACGGCGGCCAGGGCGCTGCCCCGCGCGGCGGGCGCGCCGGGCTTCGCGGTCTTGGTGCCGCTGTCGTCGGTGGAGCACCCGGCGAGGGCGAGCGCGGCCGAGAGCACGGCGGCGCCCAGGGCGGTTCGGTACGTACGCGTCACAACGGGCCGTCCTCTGAGGAAGTTGGCGGAACCCCGGAATCCTAGGGACTTGTACCCGGCAACCCGGCGGCCATAGGGGCTCGAAGGCGGAAAGTCACCGGCGGCCCGGACGCCCGCGCACGGCGGCGCCCGACCGCACCCCGCCCGTGCCCCCCTTCACGGACGGGCGGCGCCACCGGCCCGGCGGCGCCGCCCGTATGTCCCCCTACGGCCGTCCGGCCCCGCTCACGACCCCAGGATCGTGGTGAGGAACTCGCCCGTCCACGCCAGCAGTTCGCGGCCCACCACCGGCTTGCCGCCGATCCTGCCCGCCGTCGGGCGCGGCACCAGGATCTGCCGGGCGGGCGCCTTGATGACCGTACGCGGATGGAGCCGCTTCAGACGCAGCTCCTGGGACTCGCGCAGCTCCACCGGCGCGAAGCGGATGTTGGCGCCCTGGAGCACGATCTCGCCGACCCCGCAGGCCCGCGCCAGCATCCGCAGCCCGGCCACGAGCAGCAGGTTCTCCACCGGCTCGGGCAGCTTGCCGTACCGGTCGGTGAGCTCCTCGCGGACGGCCCGGATGTCCTCCTCGGAGTTGGCCGCGGCGATCGCCCGGTAGGCCTGGAGCCGCAGCCGCTCGCCCGGCGCGTAGTCGTGCGGGACGTGCGCGTCCACCGGCAGCTCGATCTTGACCTCCAGCGGAGCCTCCTCCTGCGCCCCGCCCTCCAGCTGCGCCCGGTAGTCCGCGACGGCCTCGCCCACCATCCGTACGTACAGGTCGAAGCCGACCCCCGCGATGTGCCCGGACTGCTCGCCGCCGAGCAGGTTGCCCGCGCCGCGGATCTCCAGGTCCTTCATCGCCACGTACATGCCCGCGCCCATCTCGGTGTGCTGGGCGATGGTCGCCAGGCGCTCGTGGGCGGTCTCGGTGAGCGGCTTCTCCGGCGGGTAGAGGAAGTAGGCGTACCCGCGGTCGCGGCCACGGCCGACCCGGCCGCGCAACTGGTGGAGCTGGGAGAGGCCGAAGTTGTCGCCGCGCTCGACGATGAGGGTGTTGGCGTTGGAGATGTCGATACCGGACTCGACGATCGTGGTCGAGACGAGCACGTCGAACTTCTTCTCCCAGAAGTCCACGACGACCTGCTCCAGCTCGGACTCGCCCATCTGCCCGTGCGCGGTGCGGATGCGCGCCTCCGGCACGATCTCGCGCAGCCGCGCCGCCGCCCGGTCGATGGACTCGACCCGGTTGTGGATGTAGAAGACCTGGCCCTCGCGCAGCAGTTCGCGCCGGACCGCGGCGCCGATCTGCTTCTCCTCGTACGGCCCCACGAAGGTCAGCACCGGGTGGCGCTCCTCCGGCGGGGTGGTGATCGTCGACATCTCGCGGATGCCGGTGACCGCCATCTCCAACGTACGGGGAATGGGGGTGGCGGACATGGTCAGCACGTCCACGTTGGCCCGCAGCTTCTTCAGCTGCTCCTTGTGCTCGACGCCGAAGCGCTGCTCCTCGTCGACGATGACCAGACCGAGGTCCTTGAACTTGGTCTCGGAGGAGAAGAGGCGGTGGGTGCCGATGACGATGTCGACGGCGCCGTCCCTGAGGCCCTCCAGGGTCGCCTTCGCCTCGGTGTCGCTCTGGAAGCGGCTCAGCGCCTTCACGTTCACCGGGAACTGGCCGTACCGCTCGGAGAAGGTGCCGTAGTGCTGCTGGACCAGGAGCGTGGTGGGGACCAGGACCGCGACCTGCTTGCCGTCCTGGACCGCCTTGAAGGCCGCGCGGACCGCGATCTCCGTCTTGCCGTAGCCGACGTCGCCGCAGATCAGCCGGTCCATCGGGACCGTCTTCTCCATGTCCTCCTTGACCTCGGCGATCGTGGAGAGCTGGTCGGGCGTCTCCACGTACGGGAAGGCGTCCTCCAGTTCGCGCTGCCAGGGGGTGTCGGGGCCGAAGGCGTGGCCGGGGGCGGCCATCCGCGCCGAGTACAGCTTGATGAGGTCGGCGGCGATCTCCTTGACCGCCTTCTTCGCCCGCTGCTTGGTCTTGGTCCAGTCGGCGCCGCCGAGCCGGTGCAGGGTCGGGGCCTCGCCGCCGACGTACTTGGTGACCTGCTCCAGCTGGTCGGTGGGAATGTAGAGCCGGTCGCCGGGCTGGCCGCGCTTGGCGGGGGCGTACTCCACGAGCAGGTACTCGCGGGTGGCGCCCTGGACGGTCCGCTGGACCATCTCCAGATAGCGGCCCACGCCGTGCTGCTCGTGCACGATGTAGTCGCCCACTTCGAGGGTGAGCGGGTCGATGGTCTTGCGGCGGCGGGCCGGCATCCGGCCCAGGTCCTTGCTGACCGTGCGCTGCCCGGTCAGATCCGTCTCGGTGAGCACGGCGAGGCGCAGGGCCGGGTCGACGAAGCCGTAGTCGATGGCGCCGCAGGCGACGTGGACCACCGAGGGGGCGATCTCGGCCGGGCTCCCCTTCTTCGCGTCCAGCACGGCGAGGCGGGCGGCGATGCCCTCGCCGCCGAGGACCTCCACGGTGCGGGCGGCCGGGCCGTGCGCCTCGGTGACGTAGACCACGCGCCAGCCGTCCGCGAGCCACTGCTTGGTGTCGGCGAGCGCCCGCTGGGTGTCGCCCCGGTAGGTCTCCGGCGCGTGCATGCCGAGCTTGAGGGTGCCCGCCGCGTCATCGGCCGGGGCCGCCGTGTCCAGGTCGGTGTCGTCGGCGCCGAAGGGCGAGACGGTCCACCACATCATGCCGAGCTCGCGGGCCCGGTCGCGGACGTCCGCGATGCCCCACAGCGAGGCCGCGCCGACGTCGATCGGGGCCTCGCCGCCGCCGGCCGTCGCCGCCCAGGAGGCCTGGAGGAACTCCTGGCTGGTCGCCACCAGGTCGCTCGCCCGGGTGCGCACCCGCTCCGGGTCGCAGACGACCGCCATGGCGCCCTTGGGCAGCACGTCGAGCAGCAGCTCCATCTCGTCGACCAGGACCGGCGCGAGGGACTCCATGCCCTCGACCGCGATGCCCTCGGCGATCTTGCCGAGCAGCTCGCCCAGCTCCGGGTGGAGCTCGGCGAGGGCGGCGGCCCGGCGGCGCACCTCGTCGGTGAGCAGCAGCTCGCGGCAGGGCGGCGCCCAGAGCCCGTGCTCGGCGACTTCCAGCGACCGCTGGTCGGCGATCTTGAAGTACCGGATCTCCTCGACGTCGTCGCCCCAGAACTCGACCCGGAGCGGATGCTCCTCGGTCGGCGGGAACACGTCCAGGATGCCGCCCCGCACCGCGAACTCGCCGCGCTTCTCGACCAGCTCCACGCGCGAGTACGCGGCGGCGGCCAGGCCTGCCACGATCTCGTTCAGATCCGCCGACTGCCCGGTGCGCAGCGCCACCGGCTCCAGCTCGCCCAGTCCCTTGACCTGCGGTTGCAGAACGGAACGGATCGGCGCGACCACCACGCTGACCGGGCCCGCCGCCGGATCGTCCTCCCGGGGGTGCGCCAGGCGGCGCAGCACGGCGAGCCGGCGGCCCACCGTGTCGCTGCGGGGCGAGAGGCGCTCGTGCGGCAGCGTCTCCCAGGACGGGAACTCGGCCACCTCGTCCGCGGGCAGCAGGGAGCGCAGCGCCGCGGCCAGATCCTCCGCCTCGCGCCCGGTCGCGGTCACCGCGAGCACCGGGCGCCCGCTCTCGCGGGCCAGGGCGGCGACCGCGAAGGGACGCGCGGCGGGCGGGCCGACGAGGTCGACATGCATCCGGTGGCCGTCGGTGGCGGCCTTGACCGCTTCGGCGAGCGCCGGGTCCCGTACCACCGCGTCCAGCAGACCGTGCAGGCTCATGAGGGGCTTCCATCCCGGGAGAGGGCAACGCGAACCACCCGACACGTCGTACGGGCCGGGGGTTCCCAGCCTACGCCCGCCCGTCGCCCGACCCCCGCCCCGGCTCGAGGCACTGCGCGCCGCCCCCGCTGTCGGGGTGACACCCGTGCGGGAAGCGGGCCGGGGGGGCGCGCACCGCCCGGTTCACTCCTTCGGCGGTATTCCTGAGCGAAAGGTGAGCCTTTGCAAATCTTGTGGAAACCCATAGGCTCCGGCGGACGTGCCGAACGCCTGGCAAGACGGCGGCGTCGCGGCGCCGACGCCATGACATCAGTGCCCGAGGGGAACCCGCTCGACATGCCCGACCAGGCGCGGACAGCGCTCCTTCAGCCCGAGCCGGCGCTCCCCAGCACCGGCATCCCGCAGCGGACCGGCTCCGTCGTCGAGGGGAGCCGCCCGAGCCGCATCTACGCGCTCGACGGTCTGCGCCTCCTCGCGGCCCTGACGGTCGTCATGTTCCACTACATGGCGCTCACCGGACGATGGCCGGAAACCGACTCGCGCGCCAGATTTCCGGTCACTTATCCGGTCGCCGCCTACGGCTGGCTCGGCGTCCAGCTCTTCTTCCTCATCAGCGGCTTCGTGATCTGTATGAGCAGCTGGGGCAAGCCGCTCCAGTCGTTCTTCGTCTCGCGCGTGGTGCGGCTCTACCCCGCGTACTGGTTCGCGGTCATCGCCACCACCGTGGTCGTGGCGGCCGTGCCCGGCGGCCTGGGCGCGCGCCCGGTCGAGGACGTCGTCACCAATCTCACGATGTTCCAGGAGCCGATGGGCGTCCAGAGCGTCGACAGCGTCTACTGGACCCTCTTCGCCGAACTGCGGTTCTATCTGCTCTTCGCGGTGGTGGCCTGGCGCGGGCTGACCTACCGCCGCGTCCTGTTCTTCTGCTGCGCCTGGGCCGTGGCCAGCGCGCTCGCCTACCAGTCCGACGACAGCACCATCCGCATGATCGTCATGCCGGACAACAGCTGGTGCTTCATCGCGGGTGTCGCCTTCTATCTGATGTACCGGTTCCGGCCGAACCTGATGCTCACCGGCATCGTCCTGTTCAGCCTCGCCGCGTCGCTGCCCGCCACCCACAGCACCTGGGAGCACGCCAGGGAGCGCCTGAGTCACCCGGTGCCCTACTGGCCGGTCATGGTGGTCATGGCGGCGTGCTTCGGGCTGATGGGCCTGGTCGCCACCGGGAAGCTCTCCTGGATCCAGTGGCGCTGGCTGCCGTACGCGGGCGCCCTGACGTATCCGCTCTACCTCCTCCACGAGTACATCGGCTGGGAGATCATCGGCGCGCTCGCCCCCCATGTGAAGCCGGTCCCGCTGGTCAGCGGGGTGATCGCGCTGATGCTGCTGGTGTCCTGGCTGGTGCACCGGTACGTGGAGCGGCCCCTCGGCAGGCGCCTCAAGCGGGGCCTGGTCAAGCTCTGACATGACGTGAAGCGGCCCCGGGGAGTTCAGGAGAACTCCCCGGGGCCGCCCCGCCGACCCCCGTACGGCGGCTACTCGCTCGCGATTGCTCCGAGCACGTTCATGCGGCCCGCCCGGAAGGCGGGGACCAGGGCGGCGAACAGACCCACGAACGCCGATCCGACGAAGACCGTGGTGATCGTCGGCCAGGGGATGTCCAGGACGCCCAGGCCCTCCAGGGCCAGCAGCTTCTGCGCGGTCGTCCCCCAGGCCATACCGAGGCCGAGGCCCAGCAGGGCGCCGAAGAGGGCGATCACCACCGATTCCAGGCGGATCATCCGGCGCAGCTGGCGGCGCGAGAGGCCGATGGCGCGCATCAGGCCGATCTCCCGGGTCCGCTCGACCACCGACAGGGCCAGGGTGTTCACCACGCCGAGCACCGCGACGATGATCGCCAGGGCCAGCAGGCCGTACACGATGTTCAGGAGCTGGCCGATCTGGTCCTTCAGGTCCTTCTTGAAGTCCGTCTGGTCCTGCACCTTGTACTGCGGGTACTTCTTCAGCGCGGCCTTCAGGGCCGCGTAGGCCTCCTTGGCCTTGCCGTCCTCGGCCTTGGCGAACATGATCATGTTTTTCGGCACCCGGTCGGCGGGCAGATAGCGCTCGGCGGTCGTGACGTTGGTGTACATCGCGCCCTTGTCGACATTGGTGTCGTCCGAGGTGATCGCCGCGACCTTGAGGCGGGCCGTGCTGCCGCCCTTGAAGGCGACGGTCAGCGTGGAGCCGACCTTGACGCCGTGCTCCTCGGCGAACTTGTCGCCGACCGACATGGCGTCCTTGCCGTACGCCCCGGAGAGCTTGCCGGAGACCGTCTCGCGCCGCAGGTCCTCGGCGTAGGTCGGGCTGGCCGCGGAGATGTCCTCGTCGCCGGTCTTGCCGTCCGGCGTGGTGATCTTCACGTCCACCGACTTGTAGTCGGTGACATGGGCGATGCCCGGCGTCCTGCGCAGGGCGTCGGCCGCCTGCGGGACGATCGGCTGGCCGTTGCCCGCCTGGACGATGAAGTCCGCGCCGACCGACTTGTCGAGCTCGGCGGTGGCCGAGGCGACCATCGAGGAGCCGACCACCGAGAGGCAGGCCACCAGGGCGAGCCCGATCATCAGGGCCGCGCCGGTCGCTCCCGTACGCCGCGGGTTGCGCAGCGCGTTGCGCTCGGCCATCCGGCCGACGGGGCCGAACATCCGCAGCACCAGGACGCTGATCACCCGCACCACACCGCCCGCGAGCAGCGGGCCGATGACCACGAAGCCGATGAGCGTGAGGACCACGCCCAGGCCCAGGACGCCCGAGCCGGAGCTGGCCTTGTCGGCGTGGGCCGCCGCGTAGAGCGAGGCGGCGCCGGCGCCGGTCAGCACCAGGCCGATGATCGCCCGGACCAGGCCCGCCTTGCCGTCCGCCGGCGTACCGGCGTCGCGCAGGGCCGCCATGGGCGAGATCTTGCCCGCCCGGCGGGCCGGGAGGTAGGCGGCGAGGACGGTGACGACGATGCCGAGCAGCATGCCGACCGCCGGGGTCGTCCACTTGACCGTCAGGTCGTCGGTGGACAGCTCCAGACCCATCGAGCCCATGATCTTCATCAGACCGACGGCCAGACCCACACCCGCGCCGACCCCGAGGACGGAGCCGAAGAAGCCGAGCAGCAGCGCCTCGACCAGGACCGAGCGGTTGACCTGCTTGCGGCTGGAGCCGATCGCCCGCATCAGGCCGATCTCGCGGGTGCGCTGGGCGACCAGCATCGAGAAGGTGTTGATGATCAGGAAGATGCCGACGAGGAAGGCGATTCCGGCGAAGCCGAGCATCGCGTACTTCATCACGTCGAGGAAGGAGCCGATCGAGTCGCGGCCGGAGTCCTTGGCCTCGGCGGCCGTCTCCAGCTTGAAGGTGCCGGCGCCGAGCCGGGCGGCGACGTTCTGCTTGAGCTGCTCGTCGCTGACGCCGTCGACGGCGGTGAGCGAGAGGTTGGTGAACAGGCCGGTGCGGCCGAGCAGTTCGCGCTGGGCGGTGGCGGTGTCGAAGTAGACGATCGCCGCGCCCGGGTTGGTCACCTTGAAGGAGGCGATGCCGGTGATCTTGGCTGTGAAGTCACCGGTGACGGCGATGGTGCGCAGCTCGTCGCCGATCTTCAGATCGTGCTTGTCGGCGGTGTCGGCGTCGACCATCATCTCCGTCGGCCCGCGCGGGGCGTGACCGGAGGTGATCTCCATCGCCTTGAGGTCGTTGGCGGTCCAGTTGGCGGCGATCGTGGGCCCTCCGGTGGAGGAACCCATGTTCTCGTTCTCGGAGTTGACGACCGTGACGCTGGAGCTGGAGACGCCGCCCTCGGCGGACTTCAGCCCTGCGGTGCCGCGCACCTTCTCCAGGGCCGAGGCGGGCAGCGCCTCCGGCCTGCCGGTCTGCGGCCGGTCGTCGGCCTTGGCGTTCTTCGGGCTGACGGTGACGTCGGCCGCGGTGGCGGCGAAGAGCTTGTCGAACGTGGTGTTCATGGTGTCGGTGAAGACGAGCGTGCCGCACACGAACGCCACCGAGAGCAGGACCGCGACGGCCGAGAGGGCCATCCGTCCCTTGTGCGCGAAGAAGTTGCGCATCGAGGTCTTGAGCACGGTCATGACGTCCGCCCCCGCGCGTCGAAGTCCTTCATGCGGTCCAGCACGGCTTCCGCGGTCGGGCGGAACATCTCGTCGACGATCCGGCCGTCCGCGAGGTAGAGCACCCGGTCCGCGTAGGAGGCGGCGACCGGGTCGTGGGTGACCATCACGATGGTCTGGCCCAGCTCGTCCACCGAGCGGCGCAGGAAGCCGAGGACCTCGGCGCCCGCGCGGGAGTCCAGGTTTCCGGTCGGCTCGTCACCGAAGATGATCTCGGGGCGGGCGGCGAGGGCGCGGGCGACCGCGACGCGCTGCTGCTGACCGCCGGAGAGCTGGGTGGGGCGGTGCTTGAGCCGTCCGGCGAGCCCGACGGTCTCCACCACGCGGTCCAGCCACTCCCGGTCGGGCTTGCGGCCCGCGATGTCCATCGGAAGCGTGATGTTCTCCAGGGCGTTGAGCGTCGGCAGCAGGTTGAACGCCTGGAATATGAAGCCGATCCGGTCGCGGCGCAGCTGCGTGAGCTTCTTGTCCTTGAGGCCGGTGATCTCGGTGTCGTCCAGGTAGATCTGGCCGCTCGTCACCGTGTCGAGCCCGGCCAGGCAGTGCATCAGCGTGGACTTGCCGGAGCCCGACGGGCCCATGATCGCGGTGAACTGCCCCCGCGCGATGTCCACGTCCACGTCATCGAGGGCCACCACGCGGGTCTCCCCCGAGCCGTACGCCTTGACGACCTGGCGCGCCCGAGCCGCGACCGCCGTTTGCCCTCCAGTGCCCCCGTGCCTGGGAATGGTCACAGCCGTTGTCACGGTTCTTCTCCTCGTTGCGAGTCAGTGCGTCAGCGCGTCGGTGGCCCGGCTCCCGCATGGTCCGGAGCCTCGTCGCCGCCGCGTTTCGTGCGTACGTCTTGAGTCTGGCGATCGAGGACGCCCGGCACCCTGGTGCCCGGCGGTGTCTTGCATGGGGGGTTAGCCCCACCTCCCACCTGCGGCCCCCCGCAGCCGCTCGATGTAGGACCACGTTAAAGAACCGCTCCCCCTCTTCTCGTCCTCCGCCAGGACGAACACCCCCTGCCCTGAAGTAGGGAGGAACCCGTAGGGGCTCTCCACCCCAGGGCTGAGTCCCGTCGGGGGCGCCTCCACCCGAACGCTCTCCGCCGCCGCTCAGGCCCGGGGCGAGGGGGTGGAGCCGGGACCACCCCGAGTGGGGCGCGAGGCAGACTCCGCGGTTTCAGGGAACTCACCCAAAAAAAAAAAGTTACCGAGGGTAACAAAACCCCGGACCGAAAAATTCGCCCCAGGGACTCCCCCTCCCGCATACCGACCGGTAAGTTCGCCGCCACCCACCAGCGCTTCCGGCTCCCCCGTCCCCCTCTGCAAGGAGCAGCCGATGCCGCACCACCAGCCCTCCCCCGGGCTCCCCCAACTCCGCTCCGCCTACCGTCTGTTGCGACGCGTCTCCACGCTCACCGCCCTCGGGTACTTCGTCCTCTTCCTCCTCCTCTCCGGGTACGCCCCGGGCCTCCTCGCCCGGCACGTCTCCGGCGGACTCACCGCCGGACTGCTGCTCGGGATCTGCCAGTTGCCCGTGATGCTGGCCGCGACCGCCGTCTACGAGTGGACCGCCCAGCGGACCGTCGACCCGCTCGCCGCCGCGCTGCGCCACCGGGCCGCCCAACAACCCGCGCACGCCCGCCGGTACACGGACGGAGACCCCCGATGACCGGATTCGCCTCCGACGCCCGGGCGATGTCCCTGGTCGCGTTCATCACGGTGATCACCGTGACCCTGCTCCTGTGCGTGATGACCGCGCCCGACCGCGACGACCTCGGCGAGTTCTACACCGGCTACCGCTCGCTCTCACCGCTGCGCAACGGCCTGGCCATCGCCGGGGACTACGTCTCGGCGGCCACCGTGCTCAGCACCGTCGGGGTCATCGCGCTGACAGGCTACGACGGTCTCGTCCTCACCCTGAGCACCGCCCTGTCGCTGGTGCTGCTGATGTTCCTGCTGGCCGAACCGCTGCGCAACGCGGGCAAGTTCACCATGGGCGACGCGTTCGCGCGGCGGGCGCCCGGACCCGCCGTCCGGGTCACCGCGTGCCTGGTCACGCTCGCCGCGCTGCTGCCGCTGATGGTGGTCCAGCTGGCCGGCGCGGGCGACCTCATCGCGTTCGTCCTGGGCTTCGACACCGCGCGGTTCAAGACCGGCTGCGTCGTGATGCTCGGACTGCTGATGATCGGCTACGCGGCGATCGGCGGAATGAAGGGCACCGCCTTCATCCAGGCGGTCAAGACCGTCGTCCTCGCCCTCTCCTCGCTGACCGTCGCCGCCCTGGTCCTGAACCGGTACGGCTGGAGCCCCGGGCGGCTGCTCGGCGAGGCGGCGCGGGGCAGCGGCGCGGGCCCGGCATACCTCTCCTCCGGGCTCCAGTTCGGCGGCGACGCGCTGGACATGGTCTCCTCGCAGCTGACGGTGGTGATCGGCGCGGCCTGTCTGCCGCACATCACCATGCGGATGTACAGCGCCCGCAGCGCCCGCGCGGTGCGGCGCTCGCTCTCCTGGGCGGTCTCGGCCGTCGTGGTGATCTGCTTCGCGCTCATCGTGATCGGCTTCGGCGCGGCGGCCGTCGTGGGCCGGCGCGCCCTGACGGCGGCGGACCCGCAGGGCAGGACGTCCATCCTGCTGACCAGCCAGGCGCTCGTCGGCCCGCACGCCTCGACGGCCGGCACCCTCCTCTTCACGGCGGTCGCCACCGCGATCTTCATGACGCTGCTGGCCTCCATCTCCGGGATGACCCTGGCGTGCGCCAACTCGCTCGCCCACGACCTGGTCGCCCACGCCGTGCGCGGCCGGGCCGGGGTACGCGACGCCACCGAGACGAACACGGCGCGGGTGGCCGCGCTCGCCGTCGGCGTCCCGGCGATCGCGCTGGCCACGGCGGCCCAGAACCACAACCTCCAGCCGCTGGTCACCCTCTCGTTCTGCCTGGGCGCGTCCGCGCTCGCCCCGGCCCTGATCCTCAGTCTCTTCTGGCGCCGCTACACCCGGGCCGGGCTGCTGTGCACGCTGATCGGCGGCACGGTGTTCACGGTGGTGGTGATGACGGGCACGAAGCTGGTGTCGGGCTCGCCCCAGTCCGTCTTCCCCGCCCATGACTTCAACTGGTTCCCGTTCACCACGACCGGCATCGTCTCCATCCCGTTCGGCTTCGCGGTCGGCTGGCTGGGCACGGTGCTCAGCCGCCGCGACGTCTACGCCCAGCGGCAGCGGTACGAGGCGGTGGAGGGCTGGATCCTGGCGGGCGCGAGACGCTGACCCCGCGCCCGGGGCCGGGCCCGCGCGCCGCCCCGCGGCCCCGGCGGCTCAGCCCTCCGCCGGGGCGCGTCCCGTCAGACCGGCCAGACTGCTGCGTACGTGCGCCATGTGCGCGACGGCCTCCTCCCGGGCATGGGCGTGCTCCCGCAGCACCCGTTCGGTCTCGCGCGCGATGCGCTCGGCCCGCACCCGGGCCGCCGCGACCAGCTCCGCGCCCCGCGCCTCGGCGTCCTCCTGACCGTGCCGGGCCGCCTCCCGCTCCTCGGCGAGGGTCCGCTCCGCCTCGGCCAGGGCGGCCTCGGCGCGGGCGGTCAACTCGGCGTGCCGGGCGTCCAGCTCGGCCTGCCGCGCGGCCGTCCCACGGTCCAGGGCCTCGAAGCGCTCGGCGTGCTCGCGCTCCTGCTCGGCCCGGGCGGCCCCGGTCCGCTCGCGCACATCGCGCAGCGCGTCCGCCGCCTCGGCGCGCCACTGCGCCGCCTCGGCACCGGCCTGCTCGCGGTGCTCGTCGGCGCTCGTCCGGGCGGCGAGCAGCAGGCGCCGCGCCCTCTCCTCGGCCTCCGCGCGGACGGATTCCGCGTGCTCGCGGGCGAGTTCGCGGGCCCGGCGCCCGGCCGCGTCGGCCGCGTCGTGCACGGCCGCCGCCTCCTCCTGGGCCGCCGCCCGTACGGCGTCGGCCTCGTCGACCGCCAGGGCGTACAGCTCCTGGGCCCGGCCGCCGAGCGACTCGTACGACTGCGGGCCCAGCGCCGCGACCCGGTCGCGCAGGGCGGCGGCCTCCGCCTCCATGCGCTTGGCGAGGACGGTGAGCCGTGCCGCGCGCTCCCAGGCGGCGTCGCGCTCCTCGCCGAGAACGCCGAGCTGTCGGTCGACCTGGTCGGTCCGGTAGCCCCGGCCGCCCCGTACGACGGCGAAACCCCGGAGTTGCTGCGGTGGTTCGGGCGCTGCACTCATCTGTGACGTCCTCCGACTTCTTCGACCTCTCCGAACACGACGCGATCCGGCCACATCCTGCTGGATCACAGCGAAGTGGTCATAACGCGACACTCCGCCCATCCGTAACGGCCAAGGATGCGTCAACTGCCGCCAGAACCGGAAGCCGTACGGAAACGGGCGCCGGAAAGGCGACGAGGCGCCCGCCGCGCGGTGCGGCGAACGCCTCGTCATATCAACGCACTTACCTACGTACGTATACGTACGCTTCCCGCCGCCGACTCAGAGCAGCCCGTCCCAGAACTGCTCCAGCAGCACCGACCACCAGCTCTCCGGCGAGGCCAGCGCCGCCGGGTCCAGCGCGGCGAGCTGCGCCTGGAAGTCGACCGTCCAGCGGCCCGCCTGCTCGGGGTTGAGCCCATAGCGCAGCCGCCACATCCGGCCGAGCAGCGCCATGCACCGGACGAACTCGGGCAGCCCCGAGTTCACGAACTGCGGCGGCACGGACTGGCCCCCGGGGCCCGCCTCCACCGGCACCGCGACGATGTTGGCGGTGCCGTACTGGACACAGATCGCCCGGCCGAAGTCGGAGCCCATGACCAGGTACGAGCCCGCGTCCGGGGCCGCCTGCACCTGCCGCTGGGCGGCGAGCTCGGCGAGCGTGGGAACCGGCTGGCCGGGCACGGCCTGCGCCCAGAAGAACGGACCGAAGTCCACCGGCAGCCCCGCCCACACCAGCGTCACCGCGACCGCCTCGGGCACGCCCTGGCGGGACACCGCCCGCTGGTCGAAGCGGAACACGCCCTGCGGGCCGAAGGCACCGGCCAGCTCGTGCGCCACGCCCTCCGGGGGCAGCGGCGGCGCGGGCTGCACCTGCGGCAGCGGCGCGCGCACCGGCTGCGGCCGGGCCGGACCGTCCGCGACCTGCGCCAGCTCGCCCTGGTGGGTGAGCAGATGCCGCACGCCCTGGCGGCGCGAGGCGTGGTCCGTGCCGTACGGGGCGACGGAGGTGATCCGCACCTGCGGCCAGGTCTCCCGGATCATCCGCGCGCAGTACCCGCCGGGCAGCTCGCACGACGCCAGCTCGGTGTGCAGCTCCAGGACGTGGTCCGGCGGCACGTTCATCTGGCGCAGCTCGTGGAAGATCTGCCACTCCGGGTGCGGGATGCCGGGCGCCGAACGCCGGATGAGCTGCTGCTCGGAGCCGTCGGCGGCGCGGTAGCGCAGCACGGCCTGGTATCCCGGCCCCACGGTCGGCACCCCGGTGGGCTGCTGCGGGTAGCCGTACGCCGGCGGCTGCGGGGGCTGCGGTGCCCCGGGCCCCATCTGCGCGGGCCCGGCGAGCATGGTCGCGGCGTGGTGGACACCACCGGGTCCGGCGGGCACCCCGGGCGGCCCGGGAGGCTGGGGCGCGCCGGGCCGCCCACCGGGCCCCAGCTGACCGGGGTCGGCGAACATGGTCGCGGCGTGGTGCGCACCGCCGCCGGCACCGGGCACCCCGGGGGCGCCGGGAGGCTGCGGCGCACCGGGCACCCCGGGAGGCCCCGGCGGCTGCGGCGCGCGGGCGGCACCGGGGGCGCCGGGCGGACCGGGCGGCGCGGGCGGCTGGGGCCCGGCCCCGGGCCGGCCGGGGTCGGCGAACATGGTCGCGGCATGGTGCACGCCCCCGCCCGGCGGCGCCGGGGGTGCGGGCGGCCCGGCGGGCTGAGGTCCGTCGGGGCCGAGCTGCGAGACCAACTGCGTGGGTACGTAAGCGGGCGCCCCGCCCGGCCGCGCCCCCGGAGCCCCGGGCTCCCCGGGCGGCGGCGGAGTCGTCCCCCGCGCCCCGCGCGGCGGGGCCGCCTTACTGGTGGCGGCATCGGCGATGTCGGCGGCGGAGGGGGCCGTCCGGGAGGCCCCGGGCGCCGGGGTGGAAGGCTCGGCGGGCACGCCGGGACCGGGCGGCACGCCCGGACCACCGGCGGGGCCGGGGGCGGCCGGGGCTCCGGGGGCGCTGGGGCCACCGGGGCCGACAGGCGCGGCCGGGCCACCGGAGGCGACCGGACCAGCGGGGGTGCTGGGGCCAGCGGGCACGCCGGGGTCGACCGGGGCTCCGGGCACACCCGGACCACCGCCGGGCACACCCGGACCACCGGGCGCACCGGGACCACCGGGACCGCCAGGCGCACCCGGACCACCGGAAGCACCCGAACCACCGGGACCACCAGGGCCGATCGGGGCCCCGGGCACACCCGGACCACCGGGCACGCCAGGACCGCCGACCGGCACACCCGGACCATCGGGACCGGGGGCCGCGTCCGGGCCGCCGGGCGCGGTCTGACCGGCCGCCGCCCGCGAGTCGCCGCCGGGCAGCCCCGGCGGCGGGGCCTGCGGGTCGAGGGCGGGGGCGATGGCCGTCGGCGGGAGTTGGCTGCCGCCCTGGAGCAGCGCCGTCCTGGCCTCCGGGAGGACCCTCGGCGGCGGGGTCCCGTCCAGGTCCGAGCCGGACAGCGGCGGGGCGAACACCGTCGCCGGAAGCGGGACGGACCCCTCGTCCGAGCCGGCGTTCGTGTCCGTACCGGCCCAGGGAGTCGCCCCGGCCGGCACGTCGGACGTCGGCGTGGGCCACGCCACCGCCCCGGACGACGCGGGCGCGGGAGCCGGGGCGGGGGCGGGGGCGGGCGCCGGAGTGGGCCACGCGGGCGCCGCGTCCCGCACCGGGGCCGCAGCCGCCCCGCTCTCCTCCCGGCGGTCCGGAATCCCCATCCGGTCCGCCGCCTCCTGCAACCACTCCGGCGGCGTCAGCAGGAACGACGTCTGGTTGAGGTCGATGCGTTCGGGCGCGGGCACCGCGTCCTCGGGCTCGTCCGCCACGCCGTACTCCTCCTCGTACCGCCGGATCACCTCACCCACCGGCAGTCCCGGCCACAGGGTGGCCTCCCCGCTGTCCCGGGCGATGACGAGCCGCTGACGGCCGCCGTCCGAGGACGGGCCCTCGGCACGGTCCTCGGCCCACACCACGAACCCGAGCTCGAACTCCCGCACCCGCACCTCACGGTGCTGGTACGCGGGAACATCCCCGTTGATCCACTCTTCCGCGCGCTCCTGCGCCTGGGCGAAGGTCACCATCACACTCACTCCCCCACCGGTACGGCGCGCGCGAAGCCGCCGTCCACCATCAGGTTCGCCACGGTCTCCAGCTCCGGCGGGTTGCCCGCGAGACGCTGGAGGAAGTCGTCGAAGTCGGCGCCGCAGGGCAGCAGCAGCCGCTCCACGCGCTCCTGCACGCTCCAGCCGTCCTGGTCGCGCGCGTCGTCGTACGCGCAGAACCAGACCGAACCGGTCGCGGAACCCTTCACCTTCACGGCGAGGATGCCGCCCTGGACGAAGGCCACACCCAGGTAGTCCTTGGTCAGATGGTCGCGCAGGCACTTGTTGATGTAGACGAGGTCGTTGACCGCCGCCTGGTCGCGCACGGTGAAGAACGGCTGGTCCACCAGCAGCCCGAGCTCCGCGTCGAGCGCCGCGCCCACCGGCGCGCAACCGCCCGCCGCCTTCAGGAACGTCCGGTAGGCGCCGGGCAGCCGGTACCCCAGGTCCTCCTCCACGCCCAGGAGCTGGGCCTCGGAGACGGAGACCAGGCCCTTGGGTACGCCGAAGTGCACCGGGCGCGTCTCCTGGAGCGGGCGGGTGCCGCGCTTGTCCTGGTCGACACCGGCCGTCGTCAGCCCTCCGTGGTGGCGCAGCAGCGCCTTCACCTCGACCGGGACGAGCTCCAGCCGGCGGGTGCCGGGCACGTGGTGCCAGGTCCAGCCGTGCGGGGTCGCGACCGCCGGGACGGTGTCCCACAGCTCGTGGCCGTCGGCGGCGAGCGCCGCGTTGGCCGACACGTAGTCGGTCAGCCGCAGCTCGTCCACGCCGAAGCCCTCCGGCGGCTCCGCGATCTCCGCCGCCGCACGCGCGTACGCCGAGAAGTCCGGGAAGCCGTCACCGTCCACCCGCACCCCTCTGGGGTGGCGGGAGGCGCGGACCGGGTCCGGGAAGTTCACGACCTGCCCGGCGTAGGCCGCGTTCGGTGGCGCGGCGTGCCCGAGCCGACCTGTCGTCATGGCGGATGCCCCCTGCGTGCGAGCTGCTGCGTCTGGCTGGTGAGGAACCAGACTATGCGGTGGGGCAATACCGGGTCCCTGCCGTGCGCCGGCCCGGCACCACCGTGACCTGGTGTCACAACCGGGTCACCGTGCGGCGATGGTGACGACACGGACGTAGTGACATCAGAGCCCCAGCTTCCGTACCACTGGGCACATTTGGCAGTCTGTTCCCGCAACGGGGCGTTAACGGGGGCGTTGACACCGGCGGCGAAGAGCGTCGGCAACGGGAGGGACAGCGAGCACCATGCACGGAACGACCGACATATCGGGTACGGCGGCGAGCGCCCCCCGGGCCGGGGCACCGGCGGGAGGGGACTCCCGGACGGGGACACCTGCGACACCGGGGGCACCGGGTCCGGGGTCAGGAGACCCCCGGCTCCAGTGGAGCAGTACGACCGCCTCCGCGCCCGTACTGCTGCACCGCCGCGACGGCATCCTCCCCGCCGTGGCAGCCGCCCTCTCGCTCCGGGGCCAGACACTGACCTGCACCGCCGGCAAGGGCGACCAGCCACCGGTGCTCCACCCGCTCGTACAGGACTTCCACGACACCCTCACCAGCGGCCAGCGCGAACGCTTCACCGGGCGCTGCCCCGAGGCGATCCTGCTCTCCCGCCAGCTGTCCTCGCTGGAGTCGGCCCGCGCGGGCAAGTCGCGCAGGTCCGGCCGCAAGCCGCTGACCCACGGCGAGGCCCGCCGCGCGCTCAAGCACGCCAAGGTCACCGCCCGCCGCATCCGCGAGGACGGCGACCCGCTGCACGGCAGTTACGCCCCGCCCTGCCGCTCCTGCACCGCGCTGCTCGCCCACTTCGGGGTACGCGCCGTGGACCCCGCCGCCGAGAAGGGCTGAACCGAACACGATGCCGGACGTCTCCACCACCCGCTTCCCCGTGCCCGTCGACGCCGCGCTGCGCGCCGCCGGGTGGCACCCGGGCCGCTGGGACATCAGGCAGGCCGAGGCCTGGGCCGACGTACTGCGCGCGCACACCTCGCCCGCCGGGCACCGGCACACCGTGTTCCCGGCGGCCGTGGAGGCGTGGGCCGAGTTCGGGGGCCTGCGGCTGACCGCGCCGGGCCCCGGCCGCCACAACGCGCCCGCCACGGTCCGCTTCGACCCGGTGGCCGGGCTCCATCTGGCCCGTACGCTCGCGGACCTCGGCCGGGCGCTGGAGACGGAGCTGGCGCCGCTGGGTGAGGAGGGGGAGCAGCAGGCCGTGCTCGCGATCGACAGCGAGGGGCGGGTGTACAGCATCGACCACACGGGGGACTGGTACCTGGGGGCGGACCTGGACCTGGCCCTGAACACCCTGATGACAGGAGTCCAGCCGATCCGCCTGACGTCCCCGCGCCCCTGACCGCCCCGGGGTCCGTCCGCGGGCCGTGGCGGGTTGCCCGCGCCTATCACCGGCCCGGGGGCCGTCCGCAGGTCGTGGGGGGTTGCCCGCGCCCCTGAGGCACCCGCCCGCCCCCGGAAAATCCGGCCCAGCCACACCCCCTCAGGGGCGCGGGGAACTGCGCGACCGGCCACCCCCGACCCGCAGACGAACCGCCGGCCCAGCCCCCCAGGGGCGCGGGGAACTGCGCGACCAGCCACCCACAACCCGCAGACGAACCCCCGGCCCAAAAGGGGCGCGGGGAACTGCGCGAGCGACCCGCCACCGGCCCGCAGACGAACCCCCGGCAACAAGGGGGCCTACCCCGCCCCCCGGGAAGGCAGCACCGCCGACACCCGCCATCCCCCCGCGTCCGTGACGCCCGAGACGAACACACCCCCCAGCGCCAGCACCCGCTCCCGCATCCCCACCAGCCCGTTCCCCCCGCTGGGCAGCCCCGCGTCCGCCGTCGCCCCGTCCGCCGGACCGTTCTCGATCTGCATGGCCACCTCCGCGTCCCGGTGGGCGAGGCGGACCATCACCTTGGCGCCCGCCGCGTGCTTGTGCACATTGGTCAGCGCCTCCTGGATCACCCGGTACGCGGTCTGCTCCACCAGCGCGTCGTACGCCCGTTCCACCCCGTGGACCATCAGCTCCACCACCATCCCGGCCTCCCGGGACTGGCCGACCAGCGCCTCGATGTCGGCCAGAGACGGCCCCTCCTCCGCCGCGGCGGCTGCCGCCGCAGCCGCCGCGCCCACGGCCGCCAGCGGGACCGCCGCCGGCACGTCCGCCCGGTCCGTCCGCCGCACCGCCTCACCGGTACGCAGCACGCCCAGCATCTCGCGCAGCTCCGTCAGCGCCTGGCGGCCCATGTCACCGACGAGCACCGCGTTCTTGACGGCCTTCTCCGGGTCCTTGCGGGCCACCGCCTGGAGCGCCGCCGCGTGCACCACCATCAGGGACACCCGGTGGGCCACCACGTCGTGCATCTCGCGGGCGATCCGGGTGCGCTCCTCCGTACGGGCCCACTCCGCGCGCTCCTCGGCGCGGTCCGCGAGCAGCGACAGCTCCCGCTCCAGGGAGTCGGCGCGCTCGCGCAGCGACTCCATCAGCCGGCGCCGGGCCCCTATATAGAGCCCCAGAAGCAGCGGCGGAGCGGTCAGGCCGAGCGCCATCACGCCGGAGAAGAGCGGGACCAGCCAGCGCCCGCCGTCGAAGGCGCCGTCGTCGACGCTCTGGTTCATCCGTACGAAGGTGACGATGAAGGTACCCGCCAGGCACATCCCGGCCAGCGCCGCGGTGATCCGGCGCGGCACCTCGGAGGCGGCCAGCGTGTACAGGCCGACGATGCCGAGCAGAAAGCCCATGTTGGCCGGGGTCACGGCGATGGAGACCAGCACGACGGCGACCGGCCAGCGTCGCCGCGCGGCCAGTGTCACCCCGGCCACCAGCCCGAAGAGCACCCCGGCCGGTACGGGGACCCCCGCGTCCCCGGCGAACTTCACACCTTCCAATGCACACTCGAACGCGGAGGCCAGCCCCAGTCCGATGTCCAGGGCGGCACCGCGCCGCCGTTCCCACCACCACCAGCCGCGGGAGGTCGTCCCCGCGGAGTAGTGGTCTGCCCCCGTTGCGGTCATGCCATCCAGCCTACGGGCGCCCGCCAGCGATTTTCCGGTGACTTCACCAGCACAGAACGCAATCGAACACGCATGGTTCCCGCGGCGATCCATCGATCTGATGAACCGAGCGGATCTTCGAGCGGACGTCCGCATTCCGGACGAGCGTGTCCGTATGACACCGACCACGCACGGCACACCCGGCAAGTACGCCGACTTCGAGGGACTGCGCGAGCAGGCGCTCGCTCTGCGCCGGGAAGGGCTCAGCCGCCGCCAGATCCGCGACCGCCTGCTCGTCGACAACAACGACCTCCTGAACCGCCTGCTGGAGGGCCAGCCACCACCTGAGTGGACGAAGCGCCCCAACGCCAAGGACGACCTGCGTGAGCGCGCGAGAGAACTCCGGCTCCGGGGCATGACGTACGACCAGATCCAGGTCGAGCTGGGGTGTGCGAAGAGCTCCGTCTCGCTGTGGGTGCGGGATCTGCCCAGGCCGCAACGCAGGCGCACCCCCGAGGAGGCTTCGGCCATCGCCAGGCGCGGCTGGGAGGCGACACTTCAGCGGCGCGAGACCGAGCGCCGAAAGACCAAGCAGGAGGCCGCGGACGAGATCGGGTCGATGACCGATCGCGAGCTGTTCCTCCTGGGCGTCGGCCTCTACTGGTCGGAGGGGAGCAAATCAAAGCCGCACCTCCCGCGGGAGCGGGTCACGTTCATCAACAGCGACCCTCGCATGATCGAGGTCTTTCTCGCCTGGCTGCGCCTTCTGGGCGTGGCGCCTGATCGGCTGCGGTTCTACGTCCACATCCACTCGACCGCCGACATCCCCGCCGCCGAGCGGTTCTGGGCCGATCTTGTCGGCATGGACGCCACCGCTTTCGGCAAGACCACGCTCAAGAAGCACAACCCGAAGACCAACCGCAAGAACACCGGCGAGGGTTACCGAGGCTGTCTCGTGATCCAGGTCCGCCAGAGCGCGGATCTCTACCGTCGCATCGAAGGCTGGTGGTACGGCATAGTAGGGGCTGCATCTGCGACCGAGCACAAGAATCGGACATAGGGTGCAGGCCATCCCAGGTCGTCTAATGGCAGGACAAATGGTTTTGGTCCATTGAATGAGGGTTCGATTCCTTCCCTGGGAGCCTCCGGGTCCGGGTCCTGACTGTCCCAGTCAGGACCCGGCGCATTTCCCCCCGCCCCACCCGGATTTCCGCCCCCCGCCCCCCCGGTATCCTGCGGATGTCCACCACACAAAGCCGAAGGGCATTCCCGTGAGCGCCACTCTTCCCCAAGTTCTCGGCTCGGCTCGAACTGGGGATACCCCACCGGCGGCCGTCGTCGTGCTCGCCGCGGGTGAGGGCACCCGTATGAAGTCGGCCACCCCCAAGGTCCTGCACGAGATCTGCGGGCGCTCGCTCGTCGGTCACGTCGTGGCCGCCGCCCGCGAGCTCGACCCCGAGCACCTCGTCGTGGTCGTCGGCCACGCGCGCGAGCAGGTCGTCGCCCACCTCGGCGCGATCGACGCCTCGGTGCGCACCGCCGTCCAGCACGAGCAGAACGGCACCGGTCACGCGGTCCGGATGGCGCTGGAGGAGCTCGGCCAGTCCATCGAGGGCACCGTCGTCGTGGTCTGCGGCGACACGCCCCTGCTGACCGGCGACACCCTGGCCGCCCTGACGCGTACGCACGAGAAGGACGGCAACGCCGTCACCGTGCTGACCGCCGAGGTCCCCGACTCGACCGGCTACGGCCGGATCGTGCGCGACGCCGCCACCGGCACCGTCACCGCGATCGTCGAGCACAAGGACGCGACCGAGGAGCAGCGGGCGATCCGGGAGATCAACTCCGGGGTGTTCGCGTTCGACGGCGCGCTGCTCGCGGACGCGCTGGGCAAGGTCCGTACGGACAACAGCCAGGGCGAGGAGTACCTCACCGACGTCCTCGGGATTCTGCGTGAGGCCGGGCACCGGGTGGGCGCGTCGGTCGGCGGGGACCACCGGGAGATCCTGGGGATCAACAACCGGGTGCAGCTCGCGGAGGCGCGTCGGCTGCTGAACGACCGTCTGCTGGAGCGGGCGATGCTGGCGGGTGTCACGGTCGTGGACCCGGCCACCACGTTCGTCGACGTGACGGTCACCTTCGAGCAGGACGCGCTCGTCCACCCGGGCACGCAGCTGCTCGGTGCCACGCATCTGGGCCGTGGGGCCGAGGTGGGTCCGAACTCGCGGCTGACCGGCACCACGGTCGGTGCGGGCGCGCGGGTGGACAACACGGTGGCGTACGACTCGGAGATCGGTGAGGGCGCGTCGGTGGGTCCGTACGCGTATCTGCGGCCGGGTACCCGTCTCGGGGTGAAGGCGAAGATCGGTACGTACGTCGAGACGAAGAACGCGACGATCGGTGAGGGCACCAAGGTGCCGCATCTGTCGTATGTGGGTGACGCGACGATCGGTGAGTACTCGAACATCGGCGCGGCCAGTGTGTTCGTGAACTACGACGGCGAGGCCAAGCACCACACCACGATCGGTTCGCACTGCAAGACGGGTTCGGACAACATGTTTGTTGCTCCTGTCACAGTGGGGGACGGTGCCTACACGGCGGCGGGGTCGGTCATCACCAAGGACGTGCCCGCGGGTTCGCTGGCCGTGGCCCGTGGCCAGCAGCGGAATATCGAGGGCTGGGTGGCCCGCAAGCGGCCGGGCAGCGCCGCCGCGCAGGCGGCTGCCGCCGCTTCCGAAGAGGCCGTTGGCGAAAACTGACCGGAAACATCTGCGCCTGTCACGGCGTACCGTGATAGGCGCACACGATTCGGCTGGCTCGTCGCCAAGGGACCGCGCGGGCTCAGCAGCAGAAAACACCTCTGAGGAGACAGTGCTGTGACCGGGATCAAGACGACCGGCGAGAAGAAGCTGATGCTCTTCTCCGGCCGCGCCCACCCCGAGCTGGCCGAGGAGGTCGCGCACCAGCTGGGTGTCGGCCTCGTGCCGACGAAGGCCTTCGACTTCGCCAACGGTGAGATCTACGTCCGCTTCCAGGAGTCGGCGCGTGGCGCGGACTGCTTCCTGATCCAGAGCCACACGGCTCCGATCAACAAGTGGATCATGGAGCAGCTGATCATGATCGACGCGCTGAAGCGCGCGTCGGCCCGCTCCATCACCGTGATCGTGCCGTCCTACGGGTACGCCCGCCAGGACAAGAAGCACAAGGGCCGCGAGCCGATCTCCGCGCGGCTGATCGCGGACCTCCTGAAGACGGCGGGTGCCGACCGGATCCTCACGGTCGATCTGCACACCGACCAGATCCAGGGCTTCTTCGACGGTCCGGTCGACCATCTCACCGCGCTGCCGGTCCTCGCGGACTACGTGGGCGCCAAGGTGGACCGTTCCAAGCTGACGATCGTCTCGCCGGACGCCGGCCGGGTGCGCGTCGCCGACCGCTGGTGCGACCGTCTGGACGCGCCGCTGGCGATCGTGCACAAGCGCCGCGACAAGGACGTCGCCAACCAGGTGACCGTCCACGAGGTCGTGGGTGACGTCGAGGGCCGCGTCTGCGTCCTGGTCGACGACATGATCGACACCGGTGGCACGATCTGCGCCGCCGCGGACGCCCTGTTCGCGCACGGCGCGGAGGACGTCATCGTGACGGCCACGCACGGCATCCTGTCGGGACCGGCCGCCGACCGTCTGAAGAACTCCAAGGTCAGCGAGTTCGTCTTCACGAACACGCTGCCCGACCCGGCCGACCTGGAGCTGGACAAGGTCACCGTCCTCTCCATCGCCCCGTCGATCGCCCGCGCGGTCCGCGAGGTCTTCGAGGACGGTTCGGTCACCAGCCTCTTCGAGGAGCAGTAGGCACCGAAGCCACAGGTCACCGGGGTCACAGAAGATCCTTTTGGGTGCGGCCTCCCGGCCGGGTAGACTCATCGAGTTGCTCGGCGAGGGAGGCCGTACCTGTTTTCCGGTACGGCGGTCCGTTATCGACGCGCTCTTCGTAGCAGGCCAGTCGTGGCCGGGTAACCGCCACCTTTTTCCACCTGCTTATACGAGGAGTGCACATGTCCGAGATCAAGCTCGCCGCCGAGGTCCGTTCCGAGTTCGGCAAGGGCGCCGCCCGCAGCATCCGTCGCGCCAACAAGGTTCCCGCGGTCGTCTACGGCCACGGCACCGAGCCGGTCCACGTCACCCTGCCGGGCCACGAGCTGCTGCTCGCCCTGCGTACCCCCAACGTCCTGCTCTCCCTGGACATCGACGGCAAGAACGAGCTGGCGATCCCGAAGGCCGTCCAGCGTGACGCCATCAAGGGCTACCTGGTCCACGTCGACCTGCTGCTCGTCCGCCGCGGCGAGAAGGTCACGGTCGAGGTCGCGGTCGAGACCGAGGGCGACCTGGCCCCGGGCAGCTTCCTCGTCGAGAACGTGCTGAACACGCTCTCCGTCGAGACCGAGGCGACCCACATCCCGACCTCCGTCACCGTCTCCATCGAGGGCCTGGAGGCCGGCGCCTCCATCCTCGCCAAGGACGTCCCGCTGCCCAAGGGCACCACGCTGGCCACCGACCCCGAGGCCGTCGTCGTGCAGATCCTGTCGGCGCAGGCCGAGGAGCCGGCCGCGGAGTCGGCCGAGGGCGAGTCCGCCGAGGCCTGAGCCGTACGCTCTGCCTGACGGGGTGGCGGGCCACTGCGGCCCGCCACCCCGTTTTTCCTGTCGGCACGGATGAGAGACGCAGCGCAGATGACCACGGATGCGAACGCGCCCTGGCTGGTCGTGGGCCTGGGCAACCCAGGTCCCGAGTACGCGGGGAACCGGCACAACGTCGGCTTCATGGTGGCCGACCTGCTCGCCTCCCGTATCGGCGGCAAGTTCAAGGCGCACAAGGCGCGCGCCCAGGTCGTCGAGGGCCGGATCGGCCCGGCCGGCCCCCTCAACCGCCGGGTGGTCCTGGCCAAGCCGCTGTCGTACATGAACCTCTCCGGCGGTCCCGTCACCCAGCTGCGCGACTTCTACAAGGTGCCGGTCGGGAACATCGTCGCCGTCCACGACGAGCTGGACATCGACTACGGGGTGCTGCGGCTGAAGTTCGGCGGCGGCGACAATGGCCACAACGGTCTGAAGTCGATGACCAAGTCCTTCGGCCCGGACTACCACCGGGTGCGCTTCGGCATCGGCCGTCCGCCGGGCCGGATGCAGGTCGCGGACTTCGTCCTGAAGGACTTCTCCTCGACCGAGCGCAAGGAGCTCGACTACTTCGTGGACCGCGCGGCCGACGCCGTCGAGGCGCTGGTCATCGAGGGTCTTGAGCGGGCGCAGTCGACGTACAACTCCTGACCCGCGCAAGGGCGAAGCCCCGGCTGCCGTCGGGCCGCCGGGGCTTCGCCGTGTTCGCGTGGCCGG
Organism: Streptomyces sp. NPDC031670; assembly: GCF_055580545.1. NCBI lineage: Bacteria > Bacillati > Actinomycetota > Actinomycetes > Kitasatosporales > Streptomycetaceae > Streptomyces > Streptomyces sp. NPDC031670. The sequence continues at coordinate 137,923 of NZ_JBVILC010000011.1, forward strand.
GTCAGCCGGTGTTGCGCAGGCCCGCCGCCACACCGTTGACGGTGAGCAGCAGCGCCCGCGCGAGCAGCGGGTCGGGGCTCTCGCCGCGCTCGGCCTCGGCGCGCTGGCGCGCCAGCAGGGACACCTGGAGGTAGGAGATCGGGTCCAGGTAGGCGTCGCGGATGGCGAAGGTCTGCTGGAGCACGGGGTGCGAGCCGAGCAGTTCGTCGCCGCCGGTGATCCGCAGGACCTCGCTGACGGTGAGGGCGTGCTCGGCCTCGATGTCGGCGAAGACGTGCTTGAGCTCGTCGGGCACCAGGGTGTCCACGTAGTGGCGGGCGATCCGCAGATCGGTCTTGGCGAGCGTCATCTCCACGTTGGAGATGAAGTTCCGGAAGAAGTGCCACTGCTCGTGCATCTCGTCCAGGACGGTGTCCAGACCGGCTTCGCGCAGTGCCCGGAGACCCGAGCCCACACCGAACCAGCCGGGGACGATCTGCCGTGACTGGGTCCAGCCGAACACCCACGGGATCGCCCGCAGCCCGTCCAGGCCCGCGCCGGAGTCCGGGCGGCGCGAGGGGCGCGAGCCCAGGTGGAGCTCGGCGAGCTGGTCGACGGGGGTGGAGGCGAAGAAGTACGCGGGCAGGTCGGGGTCCTCGACCAGCTTGCGGTAGGCCGCGTGGGCGGCGTCGGAGACGGTGTCCATCGCCGCGTCCCAGCGGGCCAGCGCCTCGTCGGACTGGCGCGGGGCGGTGTGCAGCGCGGAGGCCTGGAGGGTGGCCGCGACCGTCAGCTCCAGGTTCTCGCGGGCGAGCGAGGGGATGAGGTACTTGTCGGAGATGACCTCGCCCTGCTCGGTCACCTTGATCTCGCCCTCCAGGGTGCCCCAGGGCTGCGCGAGGATCGCGTCGTGCGAGGGGCCGCCGCCGCGGCCGACGGTGCCGCCGCGGCCGTGGAAGAGCCGCAGCCGTACGCCGTAGCGGTGGGCCACGTCGCGCAGTCGGCGCTGGGCGCGGTGGATCTCCCACTGCGAGGTGGTGATGCCGCCGAACTTGGAGGAGTCGGAGTAGCCGAGCATGACCTCCTGGACGTCGCCGCGGAGCGAGACGAGCCGCCGGTAGGAGGGGTCGGCCAGCATCTCGTCGAGGATGACGTCGGCGGCGCGCAGCTCGTCGGTGGTCTCCAGGAGCGGCACGATGCCGATCTTCGCCCAGCCGGCGTGCAGATCGACGAGTCCGGCCTCGCGGGCGAGGACGGCGGCGGCGAAGACGTCGTCGGCGCCCTGGCACATCGAGATGATGTACGACTCGATGACCTCGGGGCCGAACCGCTCGAAGGCCTCCTTGATCGTGCCGAAGACGCCGAGGGTCTTCTGCCCGGCCTCGTCCAGCGGCGCGGGCGTGGGGGCCAGCGGGCGCCGGGAGCGGAGCTCCTTGGCGAGCAGCTTCTGGCGGTACTCGCGCGGCATGTCCGCGTACCGCCAGGACTCCTCGCCGAGGCGGTCGAAGAGCTGGCCGAGCGCGTGGTGGTGGGCGTCGGCGTGCTCGCGGACGTCCATGGTGGCGAGCTGGAGGCCGAAGGCGGCGAGGGTGCGGATGGTGCGGTCCATCCGGCCGTCCGCGAAGAGCTCGCCGCGGTGGGCCCGCAGGGACGTCTGGATGAGGGTGAGGTCCGCCAGGAGCTCGGAGGTGCCCAGGTAGTCGCGGCCGGGCCGGTGCGGGGTGCCCTTGGCGAGCCGCTCCTTGGTGTTGACGAGCTTCTGGCGTACGCAGGTCGCCTTGAGCCGGTAGGGCTCCTCGGCGTTGAGCCGCTTGTAGCGGGGGCTGATCTCGGGGAGCGTCTCCAGGTCGGCCTGGAGGGAGGCGAGGAGCTCGTCGGTGGCGCCCGCGTACCGGATCGAGTTGGAGAGCAGTCCGCGCAGGTAGTCGATCACTTCGAGCGCGTCGTTGATGCCGTGCTCGTGCTGGAGGATCAGCACGTCCCAGGTGACCTGGGGGGTCACGTTGGGGTTGCCGTCGCGGTCGCCGCCGATCCAGGTGCCGAAGGTGAGCGGGCGGGTGCCGGCGGGCAGCTCCACACCGACCCGGCCGAGCTCGGCCGCCAGGTCCTCCAGGACGTCGCCGACCGCGCCGGCGTGCAGCTCGTCCAGGTAGTAGATGGCGTTGCGGGCCTCGTCGGCGGGCTCGGGGCGCACCACGCGCAGCTCGTCGGTCTGCCAGATGAGGTCGATGTTCTCGGCGAGCCGGAGGTCGACGCGGCGCCGGTCGGCCTCGGTGACCGGGGTCTCCAGGAGGGCGGCGATACGGCGCAGCTTGTTGAGGACGGAGCGGCGGGCCGCCTCGGTGGGGTGCGCGGTGAAGACCGGGCGCACGTTCAGGTTCCGGACGGTCTCGCGCAGGTGCTCGGGGTCGGCATCCTTGAGCATGTCGGCGGTGCGGGCGAGCAGCCCGCCCTCGGCGGCCCGGTGGGCGCGCAGCTCACGGCCCCGGTGCACCTGCTCGGTGACGTTGGCGAGGTGGAAGTAGGTGGAGAAGGCGCGGACGAGCTTGGCGGCGGTCTCCACCTCGGTGCCGCCGAGCAGCTCGGCGGCGGCCTCGCCGTCCGTACGGGTGAGGGCGCGCACGCGCTCGACGAGCTCCAGGAGCTCGGGTCCTTCCTGGCGGACGAGCGCCTCGCCGAGGAGATCACCCAGTCGGCGGATGTCGGCGCGAAGCTCGGGGCTGGCGGCGTGGGTCTGGTCGGCACTGCTCACAGGTGCGGCTCCTTGCAGTGTTTGAGCACGTCTGGAGGGGTACTGGAGGCTTGCGGACCGCGCTGTCCGACGAGACCCAGGATAGGTGTCCATACGTGCGACGCGGTCCACGGCCCTCTTGTGCCCTCTTGTACGGCGGCGGGGCACTGCCATACTTACGTCGCCGTAGGTTACGGATCCGTAGCCAGGGCCTCTCGTCTCTTCACTCACCCCACGGGGGGATCCCCATATGACCACAAGCCCCGACCTCATCGATCCGGCCACCGAGCCGCCGGGTTCCTCCGCGACGCGCGGAGGCGAGAGCAAACGGTCCGTCGAACAGATCGCGCTGCTGCTCTTCATCGTCGTGCCGTTCGTGGCGCTGCTCGCCGCGGTGCCGCTGGCCTGGGGCTGGGGCGTCAGCTGGCTCGACCTCGGCCTGATGGTGTTCATGTACTACCTGGGCTGCCACGGTGTCACGATCGGCTTCCACCGGTACTTCACGCACGGCTCCTTCAAGGCCAAGCGCCCGCTGCGGATCGCCCTCGCGGTGGCCGGTTCCATGGCGGTCGAGGGGCCGCTGGTGCGCTGGGTGGCCGACCACCGCAAGCACCACAAGTTCTCCGACGCGGAGGGCGACCCGCACTCTCCGTGGCGGTTCGGCGAGACGCTGCCCGCGCTGATGAAGGGCCTGTGGTGGGCCCACATCGCGTGGATGTTCAACGAGGAGCAGACCTCGCAGGAGAAGTACGCGCCGGATCTGCTCAAGGACCCGGCGATCCGCCGGATCTCGCGCGACTTCGTCTACTGGACGATCCTCTCCCTGGCCATTCCGCCGATCGTGGGCGGTCTGGTGACGATGTCGTGGTGGGGCGCGTTCACCGCCTTCTTCTGGGGCTCGCTGGTGCGGGTCGCGCTGCTGCACCATGTGACCTGGTCGATCAACTCCATCTGCCACGCGGTGGGCAAGCGCCCGTTCAAGTCCCGTGACCGCTCCGGGAACGTGTGGTGGCTGGCGGTCCTGTCGTGCGGCGAGTCCTGGCACAACCTGCACCATGCCGACCCGACCTCGGCCCGGCACGGTGTGATGCGCGGCCAGATCGACTCCAGCGCGCGGATCATCCGCTGGTGCGAGCAGCTGGGCTGGGCGTACGACGTGCGCTGGCCCACCGAGGACCGGCTCGACGCCAAGCGCAGCGAGCCCGGCGCCCCGTCCCGGCGGATGGAGAAGGCCCACGAGGAGAGCGCCCGTAAGGACAAGGCCGCAGAGGCGGCATGATGGAGGACGTGGCGACCGACTCCAGCACCACCCGCACGACCAGCAGTAAAGGCTCGGCGGGCACCGAACGACCCCGGCGGACCCGTCGTACCCGGATGACGGGTGCCGAGCGCCGGGAGCAGTTGCTGGACATCGGCCGCACGCTCTTCGCCGAGAAGGGCTTCGAGGGCACCTCCGTGGAGGAGATCGCGGCGAAGGCCGGCGTCTCCAAGCCGGTGGTGTACGAGCACTTCGGCGGCAAGGAGGGGCTGTACGCGGTGGTGGTCGACCGCGAGATGCGCTCGCTCCTGGAGGGGGTGACGGGCGCGCTGACGGCGGGACATCCGCGCGAGCTCCTGGAGCAGGCCGCGTTCGCGCTGCTCGACTACATCGAGAAGTACACGGACGGGTTCCGCATCCTGGTGCGGGACTCGCCCGTGGCGCAGTCGACGGGCACCTTCGCCTCGCTGATCTCCGACATCGCGACCCAGGTCGAGGACATTCTCGGCCTGGAGTTCAAGGCCCGCGGCTTCGACCCGAAGCTGGCCCCGCTGTACGCGCAGGCGCTGGTCGGGATGGTCGCGCTGACCGGGCAGTGGTGGCTGGACGAGCGCAAGCCGAAGAAGGCCGAGGTCGCCGCGCACCTGGTGAACCTGGCCTGGCACGGCCTGGACGGGCTGGAGCAGAAACCGCGGCTGATAGGGCACCGCAGGAGCTGAGCGGAGGCCGGGCGCAAGCCCGGCGGTGGTGGCGGATCGTAAAGATCTCGAATGGGTCGCGAGTTCTCTCGTGGCCCATTTTCCACTTCAACCACATGCGTATCGGCTGTAGGCTTCACGCACATTCCCGGGGGGGATTTGGGCATTCTCTCGTGAGCGGCCATGCGCGCCTCGACGTCTCGTCGACGCGCCGCGTAGGGGCCCCGCGAGGGCTGTTCCCGCGTGCTCCGCTTTTCGCGTGATCCGCGATGAATTCCTCCCGGTTCCACCCGCATATTCCCTGGGGGGAATTTTGTCTTCTGTGCGCATCTCGCGCCCCGGCCGCCTCGCGGCCTGCACCGCCCTGGCGCTCTCGGCCGGCATGCTCCTTTCCGGCACCGCCTCGGCCGACGAGGCGCCGAGGGCGCCGCACACGGCCGTGAAGCCGGCCGTGCCCCGCCTCGCCGCGCAGCCGTCGCTGACGCTGCCGCAGCACTCCAAGCGGTCCGGCGCCGCCGCGGCCACCCCGCTCAAGCCCCGGCTGGACGTCGACAAGGACGGCTCGGGCGACATCCTCTACCGCGCGATCAACGGCAAGACCTACCTGGAGACGCGCAAGCAGGGCCTGGAGTTCGCCAACTACTTCGGCGCGTACAAGGACCTGATCGCCCCCGGCGACCTTGACGGCGACGGCTCCCCCGAGCTGCTGACCGTCTCCCCCACGGGGACCCTGTCGCTGTACGCGGGCGCGGGCACCGGCGGCACGTCGTACGCCACCTGGACCGGCCAGGGCTGGAACGCCTACAACAAGCTCTTCGCCCCCGGTGATGTCAACGGCGACGGCAAGTACGACCTGATGGCCCGCACGCCGTCGGGCGACCTGTACCTGTACCTGGGCAACGGCAGCGCCACCGGCGACCCGTTCGCCTCCAAGGTCCGGGTCGGCGGTGGCTGGCAGGCCTACGACCAGCTGGTCGGCGCCAACGACATGAACGGTGACGGCCTCGGGGACGTCGTGGCGCGCACGCCCGGCGGCGACCTGTACTTCTACGCGGGCACCGGCGACGCCGCCGACCCGCTGAGGACGCGCGTCCGCGTCGGCGGCGGCTGGGACGCGTACAACCAGATCGTGCCCCTGGACGACACCAACAGCGACGGCCTCGCCGACATCGCCGCGCGCACCCCCGGCGGCACGTTCAACCTCTACCTCGCCGACGGCAAGGGCAACTTCACGGACCGGATCCCGGGCGGCGACGGCTGGTACGCCTCGTCCGTGTTCGCCTCGCAGGGCGGCAACACCACCTACGGCAAGAGCGACCTGATGGGCCGGGACGCCAAGGGGACGCTGTACTACTACTACGCCCGCAACAACGGCACGCTGAGCGCCCGTCAGAAGGTGAGCGACGACGGCGGCTGGCTCGGTTCGCACATGGGCTACGCGTCCTCCCTGGACGCCGACAACGACCCCGAGCTGTTCGAGGTCTACCAGAACAACCTGTACGCCGACAGCAACTACATCAGCGGCGGCTGGGGCGGCTACAACCTGGTCGTGGGCCCCGGCGACCTCAACAACGACGGCAAGGGCGACCTGCTCAGCCGTGACGGCTCGGGCACCCTGTGGCTCCAGCGCGGCAACGGCGAGGGGACCGGGTTCGCCTCCCGCCTCAAGATCGGCGGCGGCTGGAACGGGTACGACCGGATCGTCGGCGCTGGCGACCTCACCGGGGACGGCCTGACCGACATCGTCGCGCGCACCGGCGACGGCAAGCTGTACCTCTACGCGGGCACCGGGTCCTCCTCGGCCCCGTTCCGGTCGCGCGTCTACGTCGGCCCCGGCTGGCAGCAGTTCCGCACCATCGCGGCCCCCGGCGACCTCAACGGCGACGGCCGGGCGGACCTGATCGCCACCAACTCCCGCGGTGAGGCGTTCCGTTACGACTCCAACGGCTACGGCGGCTTCAAGTCCCGGGTGAAGCTGGGCGACGGCTGGAACACCTACAACGACCTGTACTAGGAGTCGCGCGCCGGTTCCCCGCGTCCCCGAGGGGGCGCGGGGAACCGGCGTTTGCGGGCCGCTACGACGGCTCGGGGAGCCGCGCGGCGGCGGGCGTCAGCGGTCCTTCCTGCGGGCCACCGCGAAGATGCGGCGGAAGGGGAAGACCGTGCCGTGCGGACCCGGCGGGTAGGCGCGGCGCAGCAGGTCACGGTATTCGGCGAGGAAGGCCTCGGTGGCCTCCTCGTCGTCGGCGAGGGCGGTCAGGGCCGGGCGCAGGGCGGTGCCCTTGACCCAGTCCAGGACCGGGTCCTCGCCGGGCAGCAGCTGGGAGTACGTCGTCTCCCACACGTCCGCCTCGCAGCCCAGGTCGGTCAGGCGCAGCAGGTACTCGGCGGGGCTGAGGATGTGGACGTAGCGGCGGCCGTGCTCGCCCAGCCGCCCGCGCCAGCGCGGCGACTCGCAGAGCTCGCCGAGCAGGGCGTGGCTGGGCGAGGTGAAGTTGCCGGGGACCTGGAGGGCGAGGGTGCCGCCGGGGGTGAGGCCCTCGATCCAGCGGGCGAAGGACTCCGGGTGGTTGGGGACCCACTGGAGGGCCGCGTTGGAGACGATCAGGTCGTACGGCTCCTCGGGGGTCCAGTGGGCGAGGTCGGCCGGGCGGAAGTCCAGCCAGCCGCCGCCCGGGGTGGTGCCCGCGTGGTCCTTGTCGGCCTGGGCGAGCATCTCGGGCGAGAGGTCGAAGCCGGTGACGCGGGCGTCCGGCCAGCGGTCGGTGAGCAGTGCGGTGACGTTGCCCGGGCCGCAGCCGAGGTCCGCGATCCGCACGGGCGGGCGGGTTCCGGGGCCCGGGTGCAGGCCCGGGGTGCGCTGGGCGCCCACGCGCGGGGTGCCGGGCCCGCCGGCGACGGCCGTGTCGGCGGCGGCCGTGCCGGCGGAGCCCGGCAGCGCCGGAATCCTGGTGAGCAGGTCGAGGAAAGGTCGGGTGCGGTGGCTGGAATGGTGCAGGTACTGCTGCGGATCCCAGATGGGAGCGGGCAGCGAGGCGGAGATCCGGGAAAGCGCACCGGTGGAATTGCCTGGTTGCGCCTCTACGGACTCCGGAACGAAATCGGAGTGCATGTTCGAGCCCCCTTGCAGGTACGGCTGGCCGAAACGGAACAGGGTCCCGGGCCCTCCATTCCCCATGGTGGCGCGTTATATATCTTGACGTCAAGAGACTTCATGTCGACAGACCCTCTACACTGATCGACATGGAGGACGAGGTCGACCGACTGGTCTCAGCATGGCGCCGCGAGCGCCCGGACCTCGACGTGGAGCCCCTGGAGGTGCTCAGCCGCGTCAGCAGGCTGGCGCGCCACCTCGACCGGGCGCGCAGACTCGCCTTCTCCGAGCACCAGCTGGAGCCCTGGGAGTTCGACGTCCTGACGTCGCTGCGGCGCGCGGGCGCTCCCTACCAGCTCTCTCCCGGGCAGCTGCTGACCCAGACACTGGTCACCTCGGGCACCATGACCAACAGGATCGACCGGCTCGCCAAGAAGGGCCTGGTCGAGCGGCTCCCGGACCCCAGCGACCGGCGCGGGGTGCTGGTGCGCCTGACCCCCGAGGGCCGCGACCGCGCCGACCAGGCGCTGGCCGGACTACTGGAGCAGGAGCGGGCGATCCTGGCCCAGCTGTCGCGCACCCAGCGGGGGGAACTCGCGGCGCTGCTACGCCAGTTGACCGCCCCGTTCGACAACATCCCCGGCTAGGTCGGCGGGGCCGACCCCGGCCCGGCGCGCCAGGGCGACGGCGGCGAGCGTGGAGTGCACCCCGAGCTTGCCCAGCACGTTCTGCATATGCGTACGGACCGTGTGCGGGGAGAGGAAGAGGCGCTCGGCGACGGCCTTGCGGCCCAGCCCCGCGACCATGCACCGCAGCACCTCGCGCTCGCGCGGGGTCAGCGACTCCACCAGGCGCTCGCTCTCGGTGCGGTGCTTGCGGGCGGCCGTGAGCTCGCGCAGGACGCCGGTGAGCAGCGCGGGCGGCAGATGTGTCTCGTCCCGCAGCACTCCTCTGATCACCGCGAGCAGTCGCTGCAGCGAGCAGTCCTTGGCCACCCAGCCGGACGCCCCCGCCTGGAGGGCGAGCGCGGCGCGGCGCGGGTCGTCCTTCTCGGCGAGCACCACCGTACGCACGGCGGGCTGGCCCGAGCGGACCCCGGCGACCAGCGAGATGCCGTCGACCAGGCCGTCGGCGCCCCCGCCGTCGGGCACGGCCCGGGCGACCGGCGCCCCGGCGAGCGCGCCGAGGTCGGCGTCGACGAGCATCACGTCGAAGCGGCGGCCCTCGGAGGCCCCCCGCTCCAGACAGCGCAGCGCGGCCGGACCGCTGCCGGCCGCCGCGACGTCGACGTCGGGCTCGGCCGCCAGCGCGGCGGCCAGCGACTCCGCGAAGATTCGGTGGTCATCCACCACCAGAACCCGGATACGAACCACAGACACCCCCATGCGTCGGGGAACGGACCGGTCGGCACGGCGCCCGGATGGGAAATAAGAGCGCAGCCGCACGACCGCCGCCGTGGACCGACCGATACCCCACCCCGGGCGTCGTACCCGACTGCCTCGCCCCCTGATCAACACCGGCCCCCACCGGTGCTGTGCTTCAGAGTAGGGCCGTGGGCCGGGAGCGGAAGGCAATTTGCAGAACTGATTGACCGGGTTGTTTAGGGTGTGGCCCATGTTTCGTTTTGAGACGGAAGTGGACAAGGCGCGACGCATTCTGCTGGGCCGGCGGCTCAAGGACACCAATACGGAACGCTCTTCGGCGCTGCGCGCCCTGCGCGGCACCCCGGGCGAGAAGGAACGCCCGCTGCACGTCTGGGCACTGGACGGCCGCGGCGGTCTGGCGGGCGGCCTCACCGGGCGCGTCTGGGCGAGCTGGCTCCTGGTGGACCTGCTGTGGGTGGACCCCGTCCACCGGGGCACGGGCCTCGGGGCCGAACTGCTCACCCGAGCCGAGGAGTCGGCCCGCACCGACCACTCCTGCGCCCACGCGCGCGTGGAGACGTGGGACTTCCAGGCGCCGGGGTTCTACCGCAGGCGGGGGTACGAGGTGGTCGGCGAGGTGCCCGACTATCCGCCGGGCGTCACCGAGTACATCCTCACCAAACGACTGTGACCCGGGCCGCGCCCGCCGACGTGGGCCCGTGCCCGGAGGGCACCGACGAACACAGTCAGGCGCCGGGGTTCTACCGCAGGCGGGGGTACGAGGTGGTCGGCGAGGTGCCCGACTATCCGCCGGGCGTCACCGAGTACATCCTCACCAAACGACT
>NZ_JBVILC010000011.1:147984-262339 GCF_055580545.1 Streptomyces sp. NPDC031670
ACGACTGTGACCCGGGCCGCGCCCCCGCCCCCTCAGCTCCTGCGGCGCGCCCCCGCCGACGGGAGCGCCTCGAAGACCCGGGGCGCGGTGTACCCGGCCGCCGCGAAGGCCTCCTGGACCGACTTGGTGACCGTGTCGGCCGACGCCGCCTCGACCAGGACGACCGCGGAACCGCCGAAGCCGCCGCCCGTCATCCGCGCGCCCAGCGCCCCGGCCGCCACCGACGCGGTCACCACCAGGTCCAACTCCGCGCAGGAGACCCGCAGATCGTCGCGGAGCGAGGCATGCCCCTCGGTGAGGACCGGGCCGGCCGCGCGCGGATCGCCCGCCGCGAGATGCGCCGCGACCCGCTCCACGCGCTCGTTGTCGCTCACCACATGGCGTACGCACCGGCGGACGGTTTCGGAGTCGATCCTGGCCAGCGCCGTCGGCAGATGCGCGGGGGAGATCTCGCGCAGGGTCCGTACGCCGAGCGCCCGCGCACCCGCTTCGCAGGAGGCGCGCCGGTCGGCGTACGCGCCGTCCCCGAGCGCGTGCTTCACCCGGGTGTCCACGACGAGGAGCGCCAGTCCGTGTGCGGCGAGGTCGAAGGGGACCTGGCGCAGCGAGAGGTCCCTGGTGTCCAGGTGGAGCACATGGCCCTCGACGCAGCAGGCGGACGCGGTCTGGTCCATGATGCCGCAGGGCACCCCGACGAAGGCGTTCTCCGCGCGCTGGGCGATCCGCGCCAGGCCGGCCCGGTCGAGCCCCAGGTCGTACAGGTCGTTCAGGGCGAGGGCGGTGACGACCTCCAGGGCCGCCGAGGAGGAGAGCCCCGCTCCGGTCGGGACCGCCGAGGAGAGGTGGATGTCGGCGCCGGTGACCCGGTGGCCCGCCTCGCGCAGCGCCCAGACCACGCCCGCCGGGTACGCGGCCCAACCGCCGCCCCCCAGGGGCTCCAGGGCGTCCGTGTCGAGCCGGACGACCCCGCCGTCCACATCGGCCGAGTGCAGCCTGAGCACCCCGTCGGTGCGCCGCGAGACCGCCGCGACGGCCGTGTGCGGCAGCGCCAGCGGCATCACGAAGCCGTCGTTGAAGTCCGTGTACTCCCCGATCAGGTTGACCCGCCCGGGCGCCTCCCAGACCCCCTCGGGCTCCGTCCCGTACAGCGCGCGGAACTGCTCCGCCACATCAGTCATCGACGCTCTCCACTCCCTTGAGCCGCCGGGCGAAGTCCCAGGCGTCCGCGACGATTCCGGCCAGGTCCGCGCGGGAGGGCTGCCAGCCCAGCCGCTCGTGGGCGCGGGCGGCGGAGGCCACCAGGACCGCCGGGTCGCCCGGCCGGCGACCGGCCGTGACCTCGGGCACCGGGTGCCCGGTGACCTTCCGTACGGTCTCGATGACCTCGCGGACGGAGAAGCCGTTGCCGTTGCCGAGGTTGCAGATCAGGTGCTCGCCCGGGGCCGCCGCCGCCAGCGCGAGCAGATGCGCCTCGGCGAGGTCGGCGACGTGGATGTAGTCGCGCACGCAGGTGCCGTCCGGCGTCGGGTAGTCGTCCCCGAACACCGAGATCGACTCCCGCTCACCGAGGGCGACCTGGAGCAGCAGCGGGATCAGATGCGACTCGGGGTCGTGGCGCTCGCCCGAGCCGCCGTGGGCCCCGGCCACGTTGAAGTACCGCAGCGAGACGGCCGCGAGGCCGTGGGCGGCGGCCTCCCCGCCGATCATGTGGTCGACGGCGAGCTTGGAGGCGCCGTACGGGCTGGTGGGGGCGGTGGGGTCGGCCTCGGTGAGCGGGGCCGAGGCCGGTTCGCCGTAGGTGGCGGCGGTGGAGGAGAACACCAGCGTGCGCACGCCCGCCGTCCGCATGGCGTCCAGCAGGGCCATGGTGCCGCCCACGTTGTTCGACCAGTACTTCTCGGGGTGCGTCACCGACTCCCCGACCTGGGAGAACGCCGCGAAGTGCAGCACGGCGTCATAGGAGGCGTCGAGCCACCGGGACGCCTCCTGGACGCGCCCCTCGACGAACTCCGCGCCCGCCGGGACGGCCTCCCGGAAGCCCGTGGAGAGGTCGTCCAGGACGGTCACCGTGTGGCCGACCTCCACCAGGTGGCGCGCCACCACGCTGCCGACATAGCCGGCGCCACCGGTGACCAGGTACTTCCCGCTCATGTGCTCGCTACCTCTCGCAGTCGCCGGGCCGCGGCCTCCGGCGGCACGTCGTTGATGAACACGCTCATGCCCGACTCCGAACCCGCGAGGAACTTCAGCTTGCCGGAAGTACGGCGGACGGTGAAAAGCTCCAGGTGCAGCGCGAATTCCCGCCGGTCGGCGCTGTCGGAGAAGGGCGCCTGGTGCCAGGCCGAGATGTACGGGGTGGGCGGTTCCGCCTCTCCGAAGATCCGGTCGAAGCGCCTCAGCAGTTCCAGATAGACCTGGGGGAACTCGGTGCGGGCCGCCTCCCCCAGCGCCCGCAGATCGGGAACGCGGGCACGCGGATAGAGGTGCACCTCGTACGGCCAGTGCGCGGCGTACGGCACGAAGGCGACCCAGTGCTCGCCCTCCAGGACCACCCGGACGCCTTCGGCGAGCTCGCGCGCGACGACGTCGTCGAAGAGGTTGCGCCCGCCGGTGCGCTCGCGGTGCTCGGCCAGCGAGCGGAGCATCAGGGCGGTGCGGGGGGTGGTGAAGGGGTAGCCGTAGATCTGGCCGTGCGGGTGGCCGAGGGTGACGCCGATCTCGGCGCCCCGGTTCTCGAAGCAGAACACCTGCTCCACCTGGGGGAGTTCGGCGAGCTCCGCGGTCCGGTCGGTCCAGGCCTCCAGGACGAGCGCGGCCTGCTCCTCGGTGAGGTCGGCGAAGGAGGCGTCGTGGTCGGGGGTGAAGCAGACGACCTCGCAGCGGCCGGAGTCCCCGGCGAGGGAGGGGAAGCGGTTCTCGAAGACGGCCACGTCGTAGCCGGCGGCCGGGATCTCGCTGTGCCGTCCGTCGCGCGAGGGGCACAGCGGGCAGTCGTCGGCGGGCGGATGGTAGGTGCGGCCCTGGCGGTGGGAGGCGATGGCCACCGAGTCGCCGAGCAGGGGGTCGCGGCGGATCTCGGAGGCCGTGGAGACCGGATCGAGCGGCCGGGTGTCGGTCTCGTCCCGTACGACGTCGTCCCGCAAGTCGTAGTAGAGCAGCTCGCGGCCGTCGGCGAGCCGGGTCGACGTCTTCTTCACCTGCACCTCCACCTTCAAACAGAACCAAACATAAAGAACCACGAGCCAACACCATCAGTCAATGGGCGCGACAAAGACGGACCCGCCCGGCGCGGCGCGGGGCCCGGACGGACCGGCCCGGACGGACCGGCCCGGACACGGCTGTGGGCGCGACCGCCACGCGGTCGCGCCCACAGCGCCTACAGATGCCTCCGGATGCCCGCGAGAGCCCCGGCTCAGCCCGCCGGGGGCACCGCCCGGTCGAGCAGCCCGGTGCGGGCGGCCAGCGCCGCCGCCTCCAGCCGGGAGCCCACGCCCAGCTTCATCAGGACCCGCTGGACATGGGTGCGCGCGGTGGAGGGGGCGATGCCCATGCCCGCCGCGATCAGCCGGGTGTCCTCCCCGTCCGCGACCCTGACCAGCACCTCGACCTCGCGCGGGGTGAGCATCTGGAGCAGCCGCTGCCCCTCGTCGTCCGGCTGGGCGGCCGGGTTGAGCAGCTCCGCGAAGGCCCCCTGGAGCAGTTGCGGCGCCACCGCGGCCTCGCCCGCGCGCGCCTTGACCATGGCGCGCTCCACGCCCTCGATGCGCTCGTCGTGCCGTACGTAACCGGAGGCGCCCGCGGCGAACGCGGCGGCGATCCCCCGCGGGCTCGGGACCGGCCCGAGCACCACCACGGCCACCTGCGGACGCTCGCGCTTGATCCGCACGATCGGGTCGAACACCCCCGGCTCGGCCGGTGCGGCCGTGCCGAGCAGACACACCTCCGGCGCCCGCGCCACCACCAGCTCGGCCGCCCCGGCGACGGGTGCGGCGGCGGCGAGCACCCGGTGCCCGCGGAGCTTGAGTGCCGAGGCGAGCGCCTCCGCGAGCAGGCGGTGGTCGTCGACCACCATGAGCCGCACGCCCATCGAGCAACCCCCCATCCCCCGGGGCACGTTGCCAACTCCCCTGGCCCGGCCCTCCCTGCCCCGGCAAGCTACACGCTTGTTCGACGTCGCGCCCCCCTACCGGCGATAAGACGCCCGGATTGCCGAAATCCCCGGCATTCGGGACTACTTGGCGGACGAGTGTGTCCGCGCAGGTGAAAGCGGCGGCCCCGGCCGCGGAGGGTGCTCCGCGGCCGGGGCCGCCGTGGTGGAGAAGTTGACGCCGCGAGGACGGCGCCGCCGGCTCAGCCGGTACCGAGGCCGATCAGCAGGAACCTCTTCTCGTCGGTCACCGAGCTCGGCTTCATGACCGAGGTGGCCGACATGAAGAGCTTGCCCTGGTTGTAGCGGATCTCGCCGTACTCGGGGCCGAACTGCGAGAGCGCGTCGCGCACCGAGGTGTCCGCCGGGTTCTGGAGCAGGACGGTCTGCTTGAAGTCGCCGCCGTCGACGCTCACGATCTGGCTGCCCTTGTCGTACGGGGGCTTCTTGAACGCGATGACGTTGTTGCCGTCCATCCGCAGCGGGTACAGCGAGGAGCCGTCGCCCGCGTCGGCCTTGCCGGGCACCGGCTGCCCGGTCGCCAGGTCGAACGCCATGATCTCGTTGGTGCGGCCGGAGTAACCGCTGCCGGACGCGCCGTCGTGCTGCTCGGTCGGGACGTACAGCTTGCCGCCGCCCACCGCGACCGAGGTGCACTTCTCCACCATGGTGGAGTCGCAGTCGGCGGCGTACTTGTCGCCCGGCGCCGGGATGCGCGCCAGCAGCTTGCCGGTCTTGTCGTCGATCGAGAAGAAGTCCGAGATCCCGCTGCCGTCACCGGCCGTGTCACCGACGTCGGCGGCCACGACCAGCGGCTTGGACGAGACGATGTGCGCGTACTGGACACCGGCCGGCATCCGGTACGAGGCGGCCGGGGCGCCCGTCTTGGGGTTCAGCGGCTGGATGGTGACCGTGGGGGTGTCGTAGTCACCGCACTTGCGGACCGCGACCAGCGCGTCGCCGCCGCCGTAGCCGGCGTCCTTGCACTGGTCGGTGGTGACCTTCGGCTGCCACAGCAGCTTGCCGGTGGCCAGGTCCCAGGCGGCGCCGCCGGAGCTGCCACCGGTGGCGACCGTGCCGCCGCCGATGGTGACCTCCTCGTACGTCGTCTTGCGGTCGCCGTCCTTGACGGTGTTCGTCCAGGCCAGCTTGCCGGTGGTGAGGTCGAGCGCGGCGACCTCGGTGCAGCGCGCGTACTTCTCGCCGGCGGCCTTGGGGCCCTCGTAGACGATCGCCGTCTTGCTGTCGGAGGTGACGTGCGTGCTCGCCGCGCAGACCGCGCCGGGCAGCGGCAGCTTCCACAGCTGGGTGCCCTTGGCCGGGTCGTAGCCGACGACCTCGTTGACGCCCGACTTGGCGTACACCTTGTCGGTCAGCCAGGAGCCGTCGACGTGGACGAGGTCGGTCACCTTGGGCTGCGGCACCTGGAACAGCACCTTGGAGGTGGTGTCGGCCGGGGGCTTCTCCTTGCCGCCGCCACCGGTCGAGCCGCCCTCCTTGCCGCCGTTCGCGCCCTGCGTCGAGCCGGACTTGGACTCGTCCTTCTTGTCGCCGTCCTTGCTCTTGGCGTACCAGAAGCCGCCGCCGACGATCAGCGCGACCGCGACGAACGCCGAGACGATGATCGTCGTCTGGGTGCTGGGCTTCTTGCCGCCACCGGGGCCGCCCGGGGCGCCCTGCGGCGCCATGGGCTGGGTGGGGGGCTGGCCGGGATAGCCGTAGCCCTGCTGCGGCTGGCCCGGGTAGCCGTAGCCCGGCTGGCCCGGGGGCGGCGTCTGCGGATACCCGTACGCGGACGGCTGCCCCGGCGCGGGGGCCTGCGGGTAGCCGTAGGCGGGGGCCGCGGGGGCCGTCGGCGGCTGGGCGGGCGGCGCGGGCGGCATCGCCGGGGGCGGCGGCGTGGGGGCGCCGAAACCGCCCGCGGGGGGCGGGGTGGGCGCGCCGAAGCCGCCCGCCGGGGGCTCCTGCGGGGCGCCGAAACCCGGGGCCGGGGGCCGCGGCGGCTCGCCCGGCGGTTGCTGGGGCGGCTGGGGGGGCTGACTCATGACGTACGTACCTCTGCGGAAGGGAAACGGGCGGGAGCGGACGCGTTCATCAGTTGCCGAACCCCATCAGGGCCTTCTCCTTGGTGTCGCCCTTGGGGCTGGACACCCGGCCGTTGAGGATGAACAGCCGGCCGTCACGGAAGACCACGTGCTTGGAGAAGAAGCCGTTCTCGATGGAGGCGGTGGACGCCGGGTTCTGGAGCACGATCTTGGGCTGGCCCGCGCCCGCGACCTCCGCGACCGCGCCGCCCTGCTCGGTGGTGGGCGCGATGTAGGCGAGGACCTTGCCGCTCTCGGCGTTCAGGGGCAGCATCGTCCGGTCGCTGCCCGCGCTCGAACGCCACTTCTCCTTGCCGGTGTTGAGGTCGAACGCCACCACCGCGTTGGTGCGCCCGAAGCCGTCGCCGGAGCTGCGCTTGGGCTCGGTCGGCAGATACAGCGTGTTGGCGTCGGCGGCGGTGCCCAGGCAGCCCTGGAGGTCACGGTCCATGATCGCCCAGCCGCACTCCGGCTGGAAGCTGTCCTTGCTGACCAGCTCGGAGCGGAGCGAGCCGTCGGGCTTGTACGTCGAGATGTTGAACTGCTTCTTGTCCTTGTTGGTCACATAGACCACCAGCGGGTCGACGGAGAAGACCCGGGCGACCTTCCAGCCCTTGGGGTACTGCTTGGTCCACTTGGGCTTGCCGGTCGTGGCGTCCAGCTCCTGGATCTGGTCGACCGCGAGCGTGTCACCGCCGACCGTGCAGCTGCCCGCGGCGATCAGCCTGGGGCCGCCCGCGAAGGCGTCCGCCCGGCAGTTGCCGCTGCGCTCCTGGCCGAAGATCTTCTTGCCGTCGAGGACCGAGAACCCGCTGACGCCGCCCATCCGGGCCACCGCCACGGTGTTGCCGCTGATCGCGAGGTCGAAGCTGGTCATGATGTCGAAGGCGTTCTCCGACGGGACCGCCACCTTCCAGCCCGCCTTGCCGGCCGCGAGGTCGACCTGCTGGAGCTGGTTGCACTTGGCGTTCTTGGTGTTGTTCTCCTGCACACCGAGGACGATCTTGCCGTCGGCGGTGGTCTGGTGCGGGGCGCCGCACAGCGGGGCGCTCAGCGGCACGCTCCACTTCTGCTTGCCGTCGGCCACCGAATAGCCGGTGACCTCCTTGTACATCGCCTTGACGACGGTGTCGCCGACCACCCAGGGGCCGGACTGCTCGGCGCCGTTCTGGGTGAGCTGGGTGGCGTTCTCCTGGAGCCAGACCTTCGCCTCGCCGTCCTTGCGGCCCGCGTTGAGGTCGTCGTTCCCGGCCCGGCCGTCGCCCTTGCCGTCGCCCTCGTCGCTGGTGGGGGAGCCGGTGGGCTGCGCGCTCTGGCTCGTCTTCGCCACGGGCTTCTTGTCGTCGTCCCCGCCCTTGGTGGCGAAGTAGACGCCGCCGCCGACCACGAGCAGACCGGCCACGGCCGCCGCCACGATCACGGCGGGCTTGCCCTTGAAGGGGTTGCGTCCGCCGCCCGGCGGCTCCGGCATCGGGGCGCCCGGGTACTGGGGCTGCGTCGGGTAACCGCCGTACGGGCCCGCCTGCTGGCCGTAGGGGCCGGGCTGCTGGGCGTACGGACCAGGCTGGCCGGGCGCCTGCGGGTAGCCGTAACCCGGCTGCGCCGGGGGCGTCTGCGGATAGCCGTACCCGGGGGCCGGGGCGGGCGCGCCCTGCGGCGGGGCCGGCGGCATCGCGGGCGGCGGCCCGGCGGGCGGCGGCGGCATCTGCGGCGGCTGGGCGGGCGGGGTGGGCGTCCCGGCGGGCGGGTTGCTGGGTGCCCCGAAGCCCCCCTGCGGCGGCTGCTGGCTGGGCGGCTGGGTCACAGCGTGTCTCCCCCTTCGTGGGGACCGCTGCCCGAACGGACTCCCCCGCGTTTCCGGAGCGGAATCGGACATGGTCCCGCACAGTTTGCGTCAGTCGAGCGGGGCTTCTTTGTATCACCCGAACCCCCTCGAACAGGGGGCCGGTCCGTCCCTGTTCCCAAGGGCGGACCGGCCTGTGATGCGCCTGTTATGGAGTTTGCACGTGCTCTTTACGACTCGTCACCCGTCCTCACGAGCCCCACGCGTCCCACCGGCTTCTAGGCCTCCTCGGCCAGTTCAAGCCACCGCATCTCCAGCTCGTCGCGCTCGACGATGAGGGCGCGCAGCTCCGCGTCGAGCTTGGCGACCTTCTCGAAGTCGGTGGCGTTGTCGGCGATCTGGCCGTGCAGAGCGCTCTCCCGGTCGGAGATCTTGTTCAGCTGCCGCTCGATGCGCTGGAGTTCCTTCTTCGCGGCCCGGGAGTCGGCGGACGAGGCCGCGCCGGGGGACTTGGCGGCGACCGGCGCCGGTGCCGGGGCCGCCTCCTCGATCATCCGCCTGCGCCGCTCCAGGTACTCGTCGATGCCGCGCGGCAGCATCCGCAGGGCCGCGTCGCCGAGCAGCGCCCACACCCGGTCGGTGGTGCGCTCGATGAAGAACCGGTCGTGCGAGATGACGACCATCGAGCCCGGCCAGCCGTCGAGCAGGTCCTCCAGCTGGGTCAGCGTCTCGATGTCGAGGTCGTTGGTGGGCTCGTCGAGGAAGAGGACGTTCGGCTCGTCCATCAGCAGCCGCAGCAGCTGGAGCCGGCGCCGCTCACCACCGGACAGGTCCCCCACGGGCGTCCACTGCTTCTCCTTGCCGAACCCGAACTGCTCGCACAGCTGCCCGGCCGTCATCTCCCGGCCCGTGCCGAGGTCGACCCGGTCCCGGATCTGCTGCACGGCCTCCAGGACGCGCAGTTCGGCGGGGAGTTCGGTGACGTCCTGCGAGAGGTAGGCGAGCCGCACGGTCTTGCCGACCTTGATCCGCCCGGCCGCGGGCTGCGCCTCGCCGTCGGTGCGGGCCGCCTCGGCCAGCGCGCGCAGCAGCGAGGTCTTGCCGGCGCCGTTCACCCCGACCAGGCCGATGCGGTCGCCCGGACCGAGCTGCCAGGTCAGGTGCTGGAGCAGCACCTTGGACCCGGCCTGTACGGTCACGTCCTCCAGGTCGAAGACGGTCTTGCCGAGCCGCGCGCCCGCGAACTTCATCAGCTCCGAGGTGTCGCGCGGCGGCGGCACGTCCGCGATCAGCTCGTTGGCGGCCTCGATGCGGTAGCGCGGCTTGGAGGTACGGGCGGGGGCGCCGCGCCGCAGCCAGGCCAGCTCCTTGCGCATCAGGTTCTGCCGCTTGGCCTCCTCGGTCGCGGCGATCCGCTCCCGCTCGGCGCGCGCGAACACGTAGTCGCTGTAGCCGCCCTCGTACTCGTAGACGCTGCCGCGCTGGACGTCCCACATCCGGGTGCAGACCTGGTCCAGGAACCAGCGGTCGTGGGTGACGCAGACCAACGCCGAGCGCCTGGCCCGCAGATGAGCGGCCAGCCAGGCGATGCCCTCCACGTCCAGGTGGTTGGTGGGCTCGTCCAGGATGATCAGGTCCGGGTCGGCGATGAGCAGCTTGGCGAGCGCGATACGGCGGCGCTCGCCGCCGGACAGGGGGCCGATGACCGTGTCCAGGCCGCTCTCGAAGCCGGGCAGGCCGAGACCGCCGAAGAGGCCGGTGAGCACGTCGCGGATCTTGGCGTCGCCCGCCCACTCGTGGTCGGCGAGGTCGCCGATCACCTCGTGGCGGACGGTGGCCTTCGGGTCCAGCGAGTCGTGCTGGGTGAGCACGCCGAGGCGGAGCCCGCCGACGTGGGTGACGCGGCCGGTGTCGGCGTCCTCCAGCTGCGCGAGCATCCGGATGAGGGTGGTCTTGCCGTCTCCGTTGCGGCCGACCACTCCGATCCGGTCCCCCTCGGAGACGCCGAGGGAGACGCCGTCGAGCAGGGCACGGGTGCCGTATGCCTTGCTGACTGCCTCGACATTGACCAGGTTGACGGCCATTTCACTCCTGAACAGGGGACTTGGATCGTCCCCCAGGGTACTTCCCGGCGGCCCGCACTCCGTGCGGTGCGGTGGGCGCCCGGAAGGGGCGCGGGGAACTGCGCGACCGGCCCCCACCGGGCCGCGGGCGGAGAACGGCCGCTTGCGGGTGCGGACCGTGCGCGGCTGGTCGCGCAGTTCCCCGCGCCCCTCGGGGTCCGTGCCTCGGGCAGTCACGATCGTCGTCCGGGGACGGGGGGTCCTGCCGCGGCAGCCGCGACCGTCGCCCGGGGCGGGGATGCCCGGTGCTCAGCTCGGGACGATGGTCGCCCCGGGGGCCGGGGACACCGCTGTGCGGGCGGTGCGGCATGTGCCCGATGCCCGCAGCGCCTCCGCGATCTTCCCGGCGGACGCCGCGTCCTCGGCCAGGAACGCCGTGGTCGGGCCGGAGCCCGAGACCAGGGCCGCCAGGGCCCCCGCCGCCGTGCCCGCCGCCAGCGTCTCCGTCAGGGACGGGCGCAGGGACAGGGCCGCCGGCTGGAGGTCGTTGGAGAGCGCGCCCGCCAACGCGAACGGGTCGCCCGCGCGCAGCGCGGCGAGCAGCGCCGGGTCCGCCTCCGGCGGCGCCGCGTCCGGCGTGAGGCGGTCGAACTCGCGGTACACCGCCGGTGTGGACAGCCCGCCGTCCGCCGCCGCGAACACCCAGTGGAAGGTGCCGCCGACCTCCAGCACGGAAAGCCGCTCGCCCCGGCCGGTGCCCAGCGCGGCCCCGCCGACCAGGCTGAACGGCACGTCGCTGCCGAGCTCGGCGCAGATGTCGAGCAGCTCCTCGCGGGACGTGCCCGTACCCCACAGCGCGTCGCACGCCACCAGCGCCGCCGCGCCGTCCGCGCTGCCGCCCGCCATGCCGCCCGCGACGGGGATGTCCTTGTCGATGTGGAGGTGGACGTCGGGCGCCGGCCCGTACCGCGCGGCCAGCAGTTCGGCCGCCCGCGCCGCCAGGTTCGTACGGTCCAGCGGGACCTTGTCCGCGTCCGGGCCGGAGCAGGTGACGCGCAGCCCGTCGGCGGGCGTGGCCGTGACCTCGTCGTAGAGGCCGACCGCGAGGAAGACGTTGGCGAGGTCGTGGAAGCCGTCGGGGCGGGCCGGGCCCACCGCGAGCTGGACGTTGACCTTGGCGGGGACCCGGACCGTCACCCTCGGCGCCGACGGCGCCGTCCGTCCCGTCACGGCTTGGCCTCCGCGATCCGCGCGAACTCCTCCACCGTCAGCCCCTCGCCGCGCGCCTGCGGCGAGATCCCGGCCGCCACCAGCGCCTGTTCGGCGGCGGCGGCCGAGCCGGCCCAGCCCGCGAGCGCGGCCCGCAGGGTCTTGCGGCGCTGGGCGAAGGCCGCGTCGACCACCGCGAAGACCTCCGCCTTGCTGGCGGTGGTCCGCACCGGCTCGGCGCGCCGGACCAGCGCGACCAGGCCGGAGTCGACGTTCGGGGCGGGCCAGAAGACGTTGCGGCCGATGGACCCGGCGCGCTTGACCTCCGCGTACCAGTTGGCCTTCACCGACGGCACGCCGTACACCTTGTTGCCCGGCTTGGCCGCGAGCCGGTCCGCGACCTCCGCCTGGACCATGACCAGGGTGCGCTCGATCGTGGGGAAACGGTCCAGCATGTGCAGCAGCACGGGGACCGCCACGTTGTACGGGAGGTTCGCGACCAGGGCGGTCGGGGCCGGGCCGGGCAGCTCCTGGACCAGCATCGCGTCGGAGTGGACCAGCGCGAAGCGGTCCTTCTTCGCGGGCAGCCGGGCCTCGATCGTGGCGGGCAGCGCGCCCGCGAGCACCTCGTCGATCTCGACGGCCGTCACCCGGTCCGCCGCCTCCAGGAGCGCCAGGGTCAGCGAGCCGAGGCCGGGCCCGACCTCCACCACCACGTCGTCGGGCCGCACCTGCGCCGTCCGGACGATCCGGCGGACCGTATTGGCGTCGATGACGAAGTTCTGGCCGCGCTGCTTGGTGGGGCGTACGCCCAGTGCTGCGGCCAGTTCACGGATGTCGGCGGGGCCGAGGAGGGCGTCGGGCTCAGTGGTGCTCACCGATACAGCCTACGGCCGCAGTGCGGCCACGGACTCGCCCCCCGCTGCGCGAAGAGCTTCTTCGCCCGGAACGTCTGCTCGGCGGCGCTGGCGTGCTGCGGGAGGCCGCTGCCGCCGAGCGCGTGCCAGGTGCGGCCGTCGAACTGGTAGAGCCCGCCGTAGTTCCCCGTCGCGTCGACCGCGCCGGGGCGCCCGCCGGACTCGCAGTGGGCGAGGGCGTGCCAGTCGAGGCGGTCGGCGCCCTCGACCGTGGTGGGCAGCGGCTTGGTGCCGACCCGGACGGTCTGGGTGATGGGCGGGCGCACCACGTGCTCGGCCACCTTGCGCGGCTTCTGCCGCACCCCGTCGACGGTCCGCAGCGCGTAGGTGACCTTGCGGAAGCCGCGCTGGCCGGGCCGGTCGACGACCTCGGTCCCGGTGAAGAGGGAGTCGTCGCGGGTCCGGACGACCCGGTACGGGATCGGCTCCTCGCGGACCTCGCGGCTGCCGGTGATCCGCATGACGGTGATCGTCTGCCCGTCGCGGGGGAAGACGGACGGCGGCACGGAGGTGGTGTCCTGGTCCCGCAGGGAGATCCCGGCCTCCTCGACGGCCTCGGCGACCGACGCCGCGTTGGTGCGGATCGTGCGCTCGCGGCCGTCGGCGAGGAAGGTGACCTGGCGTTCGGTGCGCACGTCCAGGCCCATGCCGGTGCGCCCGATCTCCGAGGAGCGCGAGGCCGACAGATACGCGCCCTCGGCGCGCACCCCGAGCTGGCGCAGGGCCCCGTCCACGGTCTGGGCGGTGGTCCACACCTGGTGGCGCCGGCCGTCGAGGGTGAGGGCGACCGGGCGGCCGTAGCGGACGACGACCTCGTCGCCGCCGGCCAGCGCCTGGTGGCGGCCGGGCGCGACGATGTCGTGGTCCCCGACGCCGACGTGCTGGTCCGCGAGGAGTTCGTCGACGTCGTCCGCGAAGGTGTGCAGGGTGCGCGGGACGCCGTCGACGGTGAGCCGTACGGCCTTGTCGTTGACGAGGAACGCGGTGGTCCCGCCCGCGAGGAAGGCGACCACCAGGGCCTGCGGGATGAGCCGGCGCAGGGCGTCGGGCCCGGCGCCGAAGAGCGCTCCCCGGCGGCGTCCGGCCCGCCGCGCCCGGGCCCGGGTGCCCTGCTGCGCCGCCCCGCCGCCCCGGCGCGGCCGGGGCACCTCCGCGGGCGAGGTCTCCCGGGCGTCGTACGGGGGCGGCCCGGCGGGCGGCGGCGCGTCCTGCGCGTACCGCGGCCCGGCCGTTCTCGTCGCCGCGCGTCGGCCGCCGCGTGCGGCACGGTGACTGCCCTGCGAATTGCTCACGGCGCTCCAGATTTCCGGCCTCGTCCCGTCGAGGGCGGGACATTAGCGAAACCTTCGTCACCGTCCAAAGCGATTCGACTACGGAGCGTCGCCGCGCTACCCTGCACTCGCCCACCCGGGGCACCCGGGCCGTTATCCGTCAGTAATCGAAGGCGCGCGCGGTGTTCTCCGCGAGGGCCGCGGCCAGCACGTCCTCATGGACCGACTTGACCGCCGCCATGGCGCGCACCGTAATAGGAATGAGATACGGCGCATTGGGCCGTCCGCGGTACGGCGCCGGTGTGAGGAAGGGCGCGTCCGTCTCCACGAGGACGAGTTCGAGGGGGGCGACGGCGAGCGCGTCGCGCAGCGGCTGGGCGTTCTTGAACGTCATGTTTCCGGCGAAGGACATGAAGTACCCGGAACGCGCGCAGAGTTCCGCCATTTCCGCGTCACCGGAATAGCAGTGGAAGATGGTCCGCTCCGGGGCGCCCTCTTCCCGCAGAATGCGCAGCACGTCCGCGTGCGCGTCGCGATCGTGGATGACGAGCGCCTTGCCGTGCCGTTTGGCGATCTCGATGTGCGCGCGGAAGGACCGCTCCTGGGCGGCCATGCCGTCGGCGCCGGTGCGGAAGTGGTCGAGGCCGGTCTCGCCGACGGCCTTGACGTGCGGGAGGGCGGCGAGCCGGTCGATCTCGGCGAGCGCCTCGTCGAGGGCCGCGTCGCCGCCCGCCTGCCGCGCCTCCTGGCGGGACCAGCCGTCGGGGTCGCCCAGGACGATCCTGGGGGCCTCGTTCGGGTGCAGAGCCACCGCGGCCCACACGTTCTCCCAGTCGGCAGCGGTCTGGGCCGCCCAGCGCGAGCCCTTGAGGTCGCACCCCACCTGGACCACCGTGGTCACCCCGACGGCCGCGGCCCTGGCCAGGGCCTCCTCGACCGTCGTGGACTGCATGTCCAGGTGGGTGTGCGAGTCGGCCACCGCCACACCGAGCGGTTCGGGCAGGGGCGGCGGGGCATCCTTGGCGGCACTCATGGGGCCGATCCTATGAAAGGCCCCGGCGCGTCACTTCTTGTGGTGGTGCTGGAAGGGGTGCAGAAGGTCCGAGAGGTGCCAGTGGTGCTCGGCGTCGGCCTCGGCCGCGGGCGTGGCGCCCGGCCCGCCCGCCGCCGCCGGGGTGTCCGGCTCCGGGTCGCCCCCGGACCCCACGGGCCCGGCGGGCGCCTGGTGGGTCGACTGGTGGGCGAGCCACTGCTGCACGCTGGAGACCCGGCCGGCGCGCAGGGTGCGCACCACGTGCCCGCCGCAGTTCGTGCAGGTGGGCTGGGACAGAGGAGAGGGGACCCGCTCCCCGTCGGCCTTGTAGACCACGAACGGCTGCCCCTTGCCGTCCACGTGGTGCTCTATCTCGTACGCCTGCTCCCAGCCATATCCACACCTCATGCACGCGAAGGCGTAAGCCTCGTGCGCCGTGGTCTCAGCGATCTCACTCATGTGCCGGCTCCCTTGTCCGCTGGACAAGCTCTTGCGAGCGCTCCTTGCGAGCGGAGGCGGAAAGCGCCCCCGATCCATGGGACGCCTTTCGCCGCCGAAACGCATCAGGGGCTGTCGAGTGTTGGTGCCGATTTGGCCTTTCCTAGGCAAAAGCCCCGGTGCGCGGCCTGCGCTTTACTTTTCACGATAGTCCTTTGCCGTCCGCGGGTGCCTGTCGTGCCGCGTTCTTTGCCGCCACGACCGCGTCGAACACCTCGCGCTTGGGCAGGCCCGCGTCGAGGGCCACGGCGGCGATGGCCTCCTTGCGCCGCTCGCCCGCCTCCTCGCGCACCCGCACCCTGCGCACCAGCTCCTCGGCGTCCAGCTCGGCCGGTCCGGTCTCGGCCGCGCCCTCCACCACCACGGTGATCTCGCCGCGCACCCCCTCGGCGGCCCAGGCGGCGAGGTCGCCCAGGCTGCCGCGCTTGACCTCCTCGTACGTCTTGGTCAGCTCGCGGCAGACGGCGGCGCGGCGCTCCGCGCCGAAGACCTCGGCCATCGCGGCGAGCGTGTCGTCGAGGCGGTGCGGGGCCTCGAAGTAGACGAGGGTGCGGCGCTCGCCGGCGACCTCGCGCAGCCGGCCGAGCCGCTCGCCCGCCTTGCGCGGCAGGAAGCCCTCGAAGCAGAACCGGTCGACGGGCAGCCCGGACAGGGCGAGCGCGGTGAGCACCGCCGAGGGCCCGGGCACGGCCGTGACCTTGATGTCCTTCTCCACGGCCGCCGCCACGAGCCGGTAGCCGGGGTCGGAGACCGACGGCATCCCCGCGTCGGTGACGAGCAGCACGCGCGCGCCGCCCTCCAGCGCCTCGACGAGCTCGGGCGTCCGGGCGGACTCGTTGCCCTCGAAGTAGGAGACGACCCGCCCCGAGGTGTGGATGCCGAGCGCCCGGGTCAGGCCGCGCAGCCGCCGGGTGTCCTCGGCGGCGACGACGTCGGCCCGCTCCAGCTCGGCGGCGAGGCGCGGCGGCGCGTCCGCGATGTCGCCGATGGGGGTGCCTGCGAGTACGAGTGTTCCGGTCACCCCGCCATCCTCCCAGCCCCGGGACGGCGCCGTTCGCCCGGACCGGATCGGGCCCGGCCACGGGACTCGCACAGACCCTTTCCCTACGATGGCGCGGTGACCAGTACTGCGCCGCAGACCCTTGAGGGCCATGACGCCGAAGATCCGCCGCCCGGCTGGCCGGACCGGCTGCGCCGCTTCGGCTACACGGCCGGGCCGAGAACCGGCCTGCGCGAGCGGCTGGTGCCGCCCTACACCCGGCCGTCCGGTCAGCTCTGGGCGGTCCTGAGAGTCTCCCCGGCGACCGCCGAGCGCCTGGTGCGCTGGTCGGCCTGGGGCGGCCCGCTGCTGGTCACTCTGGTGGCGGGGGTGCTGCGGTTCTGGCGTCTGGGCAGCCCGGACTCGGTGATATTCGACGAGACGTACTACGCCAAGGACGCCTGGGCGCTGATCAACCGCGGCTACGAGGGCGCCTGGCCCAAGGACGTCGACAAGGCGATCATCAAGGACCCCTCGTCGGTGCCGATCCCCACCGACCCGGGCTATGTGGTGCATCCGCCGGTCGGCAAGTACCTCATCGGCATCGGTGAGAAGTGGTTCGACTTCACCCCGTTCGGCTGGCGCTTCATGATGGCGGTGCTCGGCACGCTCTCGGTGCTGATGCTCTGCCGGATCGGGCGGCGGCTGTTCCGCTCGACGTTCCTGGGCTGTCTGGCGGGCGCGCTGCTCGCGGTGGACGGGCTGCACTTCGTGATGAGCCGGATGGCCCTGCTCGACCTGGTGGTCATGTTCTTCGTGCTCGCCGCCTTCGGCTGTCTGCTGATCGACCGGGACCGGGCGCGCGCCCGGCTCGCGGCGGCGCTCCCCGAGGGGGAGTCGGGCGACCTGCGCCCGGACGCGGCCGTGGCGGAGGGCCTGCGCCTGGGGTGGCGCCCGTGGCGGATCGCGGCCGGGGTGATGCTGGGCCTGGCCTGCGGCACCAAGTGGAACGGCCTGTACGTCCTGGTCTTCTTCTGCGTCATGGCGGTCCTGTGGGACGCGGGCGCCCGCCGGACGGCCGGCGCGGTGCGCCCCTACCGCGCGGTGCTCCGCAGGGACGCCTTCTGGGCCTTTCTCTCCACGGTCCCGGTGGCGGTGGTGACGTATCTGGCCTCCTGGACCGGCTGGTTCATGACCGACAAGGGCTACTTCCGGGACTGGGCGCACGGCCGCGACGGCCTCTCCCCCGACCACGTCAAGCTGCCGCTGCTGGGCAGGGTGAGCCTGCCGCAGTTCGACATGGGCTGGATGCCGGAGTCGCTGCGCAGCCTGTGGCACTACGAGTCCGAGGTCTACAGCTTCCACGTCAACCTCACGGACCAGCACACCTACCAGTCCAACCCGTGGAGCTGGATCGTCCTGGGCCGCCCGGTCTCGTACTTCTACGAGAGCCCCTCCCCCGGCACCGACGGCTGCCCCTCCTCCACCACCGGCAAGTGCGCCCGCGAGGTCCTGGCGCTCGGCACACCGCTGCTGTGGTGGGCGGCGTGCTTCGCGCTCCTGTACGTGCTGTGGCGCTGGGCGTTCCGGCGCGACTGGCGGGCGGGCGCGATCGTCTGCGGCGTCGCGGCGGGCTATCTGCCCTGGTTCCTCTACCAGGAGCGGACGATCTTCTTCTTCTACGCGGTCGTCTTCGTGCCGTTCCTCTGTCTGGCGGTGGCGATGATGATCGGCGCGATCCTCGGCCCACCGGGCTCGGACGAGCGCCGCCGGGCGGTGGGCGCGATCGGCGCGGGCGTGCTGGTGCTGATGATCGTCTGGAACTTCATCTACTTCTGGCCGCTGTACACGGGCACGTCGATTCCGCTGGATTCGTGGAGGAATCGGATGTGGCTGGATACGTGGGTATGAGCCGCTGAGCGGTGTCCCGGTCCGGTAACGGCTGGGGCCGGTGTCACTGCTGTCACGTAATGTTCCTCCCAAGCAAGCTCTTGAACACGTTCAAGAGACTCCTGGGGAGGGGCTGCGAGATGCGCAGTGGAGCGAAGGCCGCCGTCGTCGGCGGTGTGTTCGTGGTCGTCGGCACCGGTGTGGTGTACGGCGGCTACCAGATGGTGGCCGGGGACGGCTCGTCCTCCGGTTCGCATACGCGGGCGGCGCCGGTACGGACCGGCCCGCCCGGCACCGACGAGATCACCAAGACCGCCCAGGCGTTCTTCGACGCCTGGGCCAAGGGGGACGCGGCGGCGGCCTCGGTCCTGACCAACAACAACGCCGCCGCCCAGACCGCGCTCACCGCCTTCCACGACGAGGCGCACGTGGGCAAGGTGACGATCACGCCGGGGGCGGCCACGGGGGCGACCGTTCCGTACACGGTGAAGGCCGAGGTCTCCTACGAGGGCAGGACCGCGCCGCTCGACTACAGCTCGCGGCTCACGGTCGTGCGGGGCGTGAGCACCGGCAAGGCGCTGGTGGACTGGCAGCCGGCCGTCGTCCACCCGAAGCTGAAGCCGGGCGGGAAGCTGGTGACGGGGGCCGCCAAGCACCCCGAGATCGAGGCCGTGGACCACCGGGGGCGGGTGCTGACCAAGGAGAAGTACCCCTCGCTCGGGTTCGTCCTGGACGCGCTGCGGCAGAAGTACGGCGACAAGGTCAACGGCACGCCGGGCGTGGAGACCTGGATCGAGGGCGGCGCCGAGGGCGCCCCGAACCAGACGCTGCTCACCCTGGCCAAGGGCAGGCCCGGCAAGCTGACGACGACGCTCGACGCGGACGTACAGGCGGCGGCCGAGCAGGCCGTGAAGCAGTTCGCCGAGTCGTCGGTGGTGGCGATCGAGCCGACGAGCGGGGAGATCCGGGCCGTCGCGGACAACCGCAAGGACGGGTTCCCCGCCTCCCTCCAGGCGTCCGTGGCGCCCGGCTCCACGATGAAGATCGTCACCGGCGCGATGATCATCGCGAACGGCGAGGGCGGGGCGGACCAGCCCGCCGAGTGCCCGGCGACGGTCCCGTGGGAGGGCTACACCTTCCACAACCTGAACGACTTCACCATCGCGCACGGCACCCTGACCGACGCGTTCGCGCGGTCCTGCAACACCGCCTTCATCAAGCCGGTCAAGCCCCTCACCCGCAAGGGCGTCGCCGGCACCGCGCTCGGCCGGACCGCCCGGGACTACTTCGGGCTCGGCCAGAACAACTGGAAGCTCGGCGGTGTGAAGTCCTTCGACGGCCGCGTCCCGGACTCCTCCGGCGTGGAGACCGCCGCCTCCTACATAGGCCAGGGCAAGGTCCAGATGAGCCCGCTCGACATGGCGTCCATCTCGGCCACCGTCGTCGCCGGCGGGTTCCACCAGCCGGTGATCGTGCCGCAGTCCCTGGACGACCGGGAACTGGCCACCGCCAAGCCGCTGCCCGACTCGGTCGCCTCGCAGCTGAAGCAGATGATGCACGCGGCGACCACCGGCAGCGGGACGGCCGTGAAGGCGATGGCCGGGGTGCCCGGACCCAAGGGCGCCAAGACCGGCTCGGCCGAGGTGGACCGGCAGGGCACGTCCAACAGCTGGTTCACCGGGTACGGCAACGGGCTCGCCGCGGCGGCCCTCGTCCAGTCCGGCGGCCACGGCGGGGACGCCGCGGGACCGGTCGTGGCGCGGGTGCTGCGGGCGGGGTGAACCGGGGCACGAGGCCCGGGTGCGGGCGGGGGGCGCGGGGCCGGGGCGGCGGAATTCGTCTCGCGCGGGGCGTACGGCTGCCACTAGCCTGCGGGGGCATGAGCGCTCAAGAATCCCCCGCCCACCCCCGGTTCGCCGAGGCGCTGCGCGCCCTCGGGCTCGATGTGGAGGTACGCCGCTTCCCGGACGCGACCAGGACCGCCGCCGAGGCCGCCGCCGCGATCGGCTGCGACGTCAGCGAGATCGTGAAGTCGCTGGTCTTCGAGGCGGACGGGGTCCCGGTGATCGTCCTGCTGGACGGCTCGTCGCGGGTGGACGTGGAGCTCGTACGGCGTGAGCTGGGCGCGGAGACGGTGAAGCGGGCGGGGGCCGCACTCGTACGGGAGACGACCGGGTACGCGATCGGGGGCGTCCCGCCCTTCGGCCATGTGCGCCGCACCCGGGTCCTCGCCGACCGCGCGCTCCTCGACCACGAGACCGTCTGGGCGGCGGCGGGCACGCCCCACACCGTCTTCCCGCTCGACCCCAAGACGCTGATCGGGTACGCGGGCGGGGTGCCGGCCGACGTCCGCGAGCGCACGGCGTGAGCCTGGGGGTCGCGTTGGCCGTCCTGCTCGCGGCCGTCACCCACGCGTCCTGGAACGCGATGGCGCACGCGATCAGGGACCAGCTGGTGGCGTTCACGCTCATCGGCGGCGGGGCGACGGTGCTCGGCGCGCTGCTCGCGGTGCTGGCGCCGCTGCCCGCGTCCGGCGCCTGGCCGTACCTCGCCGCCTCGGCGGCCCTGCACACCGGCTATCAGGCCCTGCTCATGCGGTCGTTCAGCCTGGGCGACTTCGGCCAGATGTACCCGATCGCCCGGGGTACGGCGCCGCTGGTGGTGACCGTGCTGGCGGTGGTGTTCGTCGGCGAGAGCCTGAACGCCTGGCAGGCGGCCGGGGTGGCGGTCGCCTCGGCGGGCCTGGTCGGGGTCGCCCTGTGGGGCATCCGGGGCTCGGGCGCGCGACCGCACTGGCCGGCGCTGCTGGCCGCGCTGGCGACGGGCCTGGCCATCGCGTCGTACACGGTGGTGGACGGGGTCGGCGTCCGCGCGTCCGGTACGCCGCTCGGCTATATCGCGTGGCTGATGATCCTGGAGGGGCTGCTGATTCCCCTGTACGCGCTGTACCGCCGCCGGGGCGAACTGCCCGGCCAGCTGCGGCCGTACGCGGCGCGGGGGCTGCTGGGGGCGGCCCTGTCCATGGCGGCGTACGGCCTGGTCCTGTGGGCCCAGACCCACGCGCCCCTGGCGCCGGTGGCGGCCCTGCGCGAGTCGAGCATCATCGTGGGGGCGGCGATCGGGGCGCTGTTCTTCAAGGAACGGTTCGGGGGGGTGCGGATCGCTGCGGCGGGGGTGTTGGTGGTGGGGATCGGGCTGATGCTGCGGGCGGGCTGAGCCCCGGGATGCCCCCCATGGCGGGGCCTGCACCCCCCGCACCCCGCGTCTTTTCGGCTGCGGACCGTGGAGGGTCACCCGCGCAGTTCCCCGCGCCCCTAACCACCCAGGGGCGCGGGGAACTGCGCGAGCAACCACCCACCGACCCGCAGACAACCCCCGGGCAGATCAGGGGCGCGGGGAACTGCGCGACCAGCCCACCACCCACCCGCACACGAACCCCCGGCCAAAACAGGGACCCGGGGAACACGTTCCCCCGCCACCACGTTCAATGGACCGACACGCGTCGACCCCCCGGCGCCGGCACGAACAGGAGCGGATCGTGGACGCGCAGGGATCGACGGACCCGGGGTACGAACCCGTCCGGGACGCCTTCCTCCGGAACTTCACCCACCGCGGCGACCACGGCGCGGCCGTGGCCGTCTACCGGCACGGCCGGAAGGTCGTCGACCTGTGGGGCGGGACCAAGGACGTCGACGGGCACGCCCCGTGGGCCGTCGACACCGCCCAGATCGTCCGGTCCGCCACCAAGGGCGTCGCCGCCGCCGTCCCCCTCCTCCTCCACCAGCGGGGCCAGCTGGACCTGGACGCGCCCGTCGCCACGTACTGGCCCGAGTTCAAGGCGGGCGGCAAGGACCGCGCCCTCGTCCGCCACCTCCTCTCCCACCGCGCCGGCGTCCCCGCCCTCGACCGGCCCCTCACCCCGGCCGAGGCCGCCGACGGCGAGTCGGGGGCGGTCGCGGTCGCCGCGCAGGCGCCGTTCTGGGAGCCGGGGACGGAACACGGGTACCACGCCCAGACGTACAGCTGGCTGCTCGGCGAACTCGTCCGCCGCGTCACCGGACGCACCATCGGCCGCTGGGTCGCCGAGGAGATCGCCCGGCCGCTGGGCGCCGACTTCTGGATCGGGCTGCCGGCTCAGGAGACACCGCGGGTCGGGCGCGTGGGTCCCGTGCAGGCACCCGACGCTCCCGCCGGCATCACCCTGCGCCCCAAGCCCGCCGTCGCCGCCGCCTACGCCGACCCCGGCTCGCTGACCCGCCGCGCCTTCGGCGCCATCGACCCGCTCCCGGACGAGAACGACCCGGCCTACCGCGCCGCCGAACTCCCCGCCTCGGCGGGCATCTCGACCGCCCGCGGCCTCGCCCGCTTCTACGCCGCCACCATCGGGGACGTCGACGGACGGCGGCTCTTCGCGCCCGCCACCGTCGCCCTCGCCCGTACCGAGGAGTCGAGCGGCCCGGACCGGGTCCTCGTCGTCAACACCCGCTTCGGACTGGGGTACATGCTCCACGGCCCCGCGTCCCCGCTCCTGGGCCCCGGCTCCTTCGGGCACCCGGGCCGCGGCGGCTCCCTCGGGTTCGCCGACCCGGAGTCCGGCATCGCCTTCGGCTACGTCACCAACGGCCACCAGAAGGGCGTCACCGCCGACCCGCGCGCCCAGGCCCTGGTGCGCGCGGTCCGGGAGGCCATCACCCCGTAGCGGTTACGCCTTCGCCGCCGCCGCCCTGGGATCGAAGCCGAACGGCAGCTCCAGACGGTGGGTGCGCATCAGCTCCTCGTCCGCCAGGACGTCGGCCGTCTTCCCGTCCGCCGCGATCGTGCCCCCGCTGAGGATCACCGAACGGCCGCACAGCTCAAGGGCGTACGGGAGGTCGTGCGTGACCATCAGCACGGTGACGTCCAGCGCCCGCAGGATGTCGGCCAGTTCGCGCCTCGACGCCGGGTCCAGGTTGGACGAGGGCTCGTCCAGGACCAGGATCTCCGGCTCCATCGCGAGCACCGTCGCCACCGCGACCCGGCGGCGCTGGCCGAAGGAGAGGTGGTGCGGGGGGCGGTCGGCGTACTCCGCCATCCCCACCCGCTCCAGCGCGGTACGCACCCGCGCCTCAAGCTCCGCCCCGCGCATCCCGGACGCCGCCGGGCCGAACGCAACGTCCTCGCGGACGGTCGGCATGAACAGCTGGTCGTCGGGGTCCTGGAAGACGATGCCGACCCGGCGGCGGATCTCGGCGAGGTTGCGCTTCTCCACGGGCAGCCCGGCCACCTTCACCGAGCCCGCGCCGCCGACGAGAATGCCGTTGAGGTGCAGGACCAGGGTCGTCTTGCCCGCGCCGTTGGGGCCGAGCAGCGCGACCCGCTCACCGCGCGCCACCGTCAGGTCGACCCCGAACAGGGCCTGGTGGCCGTCCGGGTAGGCGAAGGCCAGCCCGCTCACCTCAAGGGAGGCGGGAGGAACGGAAGGACCGGAAGAGGTCACCGACGTGTTCACAGAGTCCACCCCAACAGACAGATCACCAGAGCCGACGCGGGGAGCACCGCCGCGTAACGCCATTGCGCACCGGTCGCCGTCACATCGTCGATGACCGGCATGGAACCCGCGTACCCGCGGCTGACCATGGCCAGATGTACGCGCTCACCGCGCTCGTAGGAGCGGATGAAGAGCGCGCCCGCCGACTTGGCGAGGACGCCCCACGCCTTCAGCCCTCTCGCCTCGAAGCCGCGTGAGCGGCGGGCGATCGACATCCGGCGCATCTCGTCGGTGATCACGTCACCGTAGCGGATCATGAACGAAGCGATCTGGACCAGGAGGGACGGGAGCCGGAGCCGCTGGAGGCCGAGCAGCAGGGCCCGCAGGTCCGTGGTGGACGCCAGGATCACCGAGGCGGCGACCCCGAGCGTGCCCTTGGCCAGGACGTTCCACGCGCCCCACAGCCCGTTCACGCTCATCGACACACCCAGCACGTGCACCTGCTCGCCCGGCACCACGAACGGCATCAGCACCGCGAACGTCACGAACGGGATCTCGATCAGCAGGCGCTTGAGCAGGAAGAGCGCGGGGATCCGGGCGGTGGCCGCGACCGAGGCGAGCAGCACCGCGTAGAGCCCGAAGGCCCAGACGGCCTCGCGGGGGGTCGAGACGACCACGATGACGAAGAGGAAGACGGCCGCGATCTTGCAGTGCGGGGGCAGGTCGTGGACCGGTGAGGCGTCCTGCCGGTAGAGCTTGTGCGCGTGGCCCGCACCCATGTCAGACCTTCTCCGTTTCGGGGACGGAGGTGGGCGTGGCCTCGGCGGCGGTGCCGCGGCGGCGGCGCACCGCCCAGAAGATCCCGCTGCCGACGCCGATCGTCACACCGACGCCGATCATGCCCGCGAGGCCGGTGGCCACCCGGTCGTCGCCGATGTCCTTGACCGAGTAGCCCGCGAGCGGCGAGTCCTCGGTGGCGTGCTTCTTCTCCTGGGTGTCGATGCCCTTGTCGTGGGCGACCTTCTCCAGGCCGTCGGGCGAGGCGGAGGCGTAGAAGGAGAAGAAACCGGCCAGCAGCAGGGCGGCGACCACGAAGGCGGCGCGGACCTTGTGCGTGGACCGGGCGCCGGTGGGTACGGGCTCGGGAGCGGGGGCGTCGACCAGTTCGCCGCCGATCCGCAGCTTCAGCGGGGCGTGCAGGCCGCGGGCCCCGTGGACGAGGTCGGGCCGTACGGCGATGACCGCGCCCACGGTGAGCGCGGTGATGGCCGCCTCGCCGATGCCGATGAGGACGTGCACGCCGACCATCGCGGTGAGCACCTTGCCGAGCGGAACGTCGGTGGTGCCGCCGACCGCGTAGATCGCGGTGAAGGCGAGGGCGGCGGCCGGGACGGAGAGGAGGGCGGCGACGAAGGTGGCCGCGGTGACGGAGCTCCGCCTGCGGGGCAGCACCTTCACCAGGCCGCGGAAGACGGTGTACGCCACGACCGTCGTCACGATCGCCATGTCGGTGATGTTGACGCCGAGCGCGGTCAGGCCGCCGTCGGCGAAGAGGATGCCCTGCATGAGGAGCACGACGGAGACACAGAGGACGCCGGTGTACGGGCCGACGAGTATCGCCGCGAGCGCGCCGCCGAGCAGATGGCCGCTGGTGCCGGCGGCCACGGGGAAGTTCAGCATCTGCACGGCGAAGATGAACGCCGCGACCAGACCCGCGAGCGGGGCCGTCTTCTCGTCGAGTTCACGTCGGGCCCCGCGCAGGCTGACCGCGATGGCGGTCGCCGCGCCGACTCCGGCTACCGCGGAGACGGGGGCGTTGATGAATCCGTCCGGGACATGCATGGGTGCTCTCCGCTGGGGCCTGGATGGCTGGAACCATTCGAATGAACCGCTCGATGATAGTCGTGCACCTGCGAATGAGTCGCAAGAGCGCATGCCGGAGATTTACCAACGGTTCTCGCGCCCCGCACGCCCCGGAAATATGGGACATTTAACGTCAAAGCGCACGAAGGACTGCGCAGAGTGAGTGTGAGGAGCGACTGATGTCCCCCGCCGTCGAGGAACACGCCCGCGCGAGGATCGTCTCGGACGCGCCGCACCACCGCCCGGTTCCGGTCGCCCTGCGCTACGACCCCGCCGCGGACCCCCTGACCGTGTGCTTCACCTTCCCCGGGGGCAACGAGTGGGTCCTTCCGCGGTCGCTCCTGGAGGCCGGCCTGCGCGGGCCGACCCGGCGCGGCGACATCGTGGTCTGGCCCTGCGGACGGGCCCAGACCGTTCTGGAGTTCCACTCCCCGGACGGAGTAGCGGTGGTCCAGTTCGACAGCGCGCCCCTGGTCCGCTTCCTGCGGCGCACCTACAGCGCCACCCCCACGCCGAGCGGACGGCCCTAGTCGTCCGGCGTAGCCGGAGGTACGCAACGAAAGAGCCGGCCCCTACGCGTGATGCGTAGGGGCCGGCTCACCGCGTCAGCGGGGGGTTCCGCGGGTCAGACGCGCGTGAGCTCGCGGTCGTCGTCGCCGTCGGACGCCTTCGCCGCGTGGGCCTTGAGGCCCTCACCCTCGACGTCGACGTTGGGCAGGATCTTGTTGAGCCAGCCCGGCAGCCACCAGGCCTTCGCACCGAGCAGCGCGAGCACCGCCGGGACGATGGCCATCCGGACCACGAAGGCGTCGAAGAAGACCGCGATCGCCAGGGCGAAACCGATCATCTTGATCATCTGGTCGCTGGCCCCGATGAAGCCGGAGAAGACCGCGATCATGATCACCGCGGCGGCCGTGACCACCCGGGCACCGTGCCGGAAACCGGTCACGATCGCCTGGCCGGGACGCTCGCCGTGGACGAACGCCTCGCGCATCCGGGTGACGAGGAAGACCTCGTAGTCCATGGCCAGACCGAAGACCACGCCCACCATGAAGATCGGCATCATCGACATGATCGGGCCGGGGTTCTCCACCCCGAAGAGCCCGCCGAGCCAGCCCCACTGGAAGACCGCGACGACCGCGCCGAGGGCGGCGACCACCGAGAGCAGGAAGCCCAGGGCCGCCTTGAGCGGGACCAGGACCGAGCGGAAGACCACCATCAGGAGCAGGAAGGCCAGGCCCACTACGAGCGCCAGATAGGGCAGCAGCGCGTCGTTCATGCGCTTGGAGAAGTCGATGTTCATCGCGGTCGCGCCGGTGACCAGGACCTCGGCCTTGGTCTCGGACCGGATGTCCTTGCCCGCGTCCCGGATCGACTGGACCAGGTCCTCGGTCTCCGTGGAGGACGGCTTGGACTTCGGGATGACCGTGATGGTCGCGGTGTCGCCGGCCTTGTTCAGGGCGGGCGCCATGACCTCGGCGACGTCGGGCAGCTTCTTGATGGTGTCGGAGGTGCGGTCGGCCGCAGCCTTGGCACCGCCGGACGCCCCGGCGCCGTCCACGACGATCATCAGCGGGCCGTTGAAGCCCGGGCCGAAGCCGTCGGAGAGCGTGTCGTAGGCGCGGCGCTGGGTCGTCGAGGTCGGCTGCGAGCCGTCGTCGGGCAGACCCATCTCCAGGGAGGCGGCCGGGATGGCGACCGCGCCGAGCCCGATCACACCTGCGAGCAGCACCCAGATCGGCCTGCGCAGTACGAAGCTGGACCAGCGGGTGCCCATGTTCGGCTTGGTCTCGCCGGGCGTCCCGGCCGTGCCCGCTTCCATCTTCCTGCGGGTGCGGCGGCCGAAGACGCGCTTGCCCGCGAAGCCGAGCACCGCGGGGATGAGGGTGAGGGCGATCAGGACCGCGATCACGACCGTACCGGCCGCGGCCACACCCATCTTGGTGAGCATCGGGATGTTGACGACCGCGAGGCCGCACAGCGCGATGACGACGGTCAGACCGGCGAAGACGACCGCGGAACCGGCCGTTCCGACGGCCCGGCCTATCGCTTCCTCGCGCTCGCGGCCCTCGCGGAGCTCGGCCCGGTAGCGCGAGACGATGAAGAGCGCGTAGTCGATGCCGACCGCGAGGCCGATCATCGAGGCCAGCGTGGAGGTGGTGTTGCCGAGGTCCAGGACGTTGGCGAGCGCGGTGATCGTGGAGACACCTATCCCGAC
This sequence comes from Streptomyces sp. NPDC031670, assembly GCF_055580545.1. Classification (NCBI taxonomy): domain Bacteria; kingdom Bacillati; phylum Actinomycetota; class Actinomycetes; order Kitasatosporales; family Streptomycetaceae; genus Streptomyces; species Streptomyces sp. NPDC031670. Next base: position 175,407 of record NZ_JBVILC010000011.1, read on the forward strand.
GCCGATGATGGCGGTGATCAGCGGAAGGCCGGCCGCGATCAGCGAGCCGAAGGTGATCATCAGCACGATGCCGGCGATCACCACACCGATGATCTCGCCGGAGCCCGTCTCGGGCTTGGCCTGGAGCGCGTCACCGCCGATCTCGACGGTGAGCCCGGCCTTCTGCGCGGCCTTGCCGGAGTCCTCCAGCGCCTTGCGGTCGCTGTCCTCCAGGGCCATGCCGTTGACCTTGTACTTCACGGATATGTACGCGGTCGAGCCGTCCTTGGAGACGGCGTTCGCCTGGTACGGGTCGGTCACCGAGGCGACCTGCTTCGAGCCCTTGGGCAGCTCGGCGACGACCTTGTTCACCTCGGCCTTGCCGGCCGGGTCGTTCATGCTCTTGCCGGCCGGGGCCTTGAAGACGATACGGGCGGTGGCGCCGTCGGCGCTGCCTCCCGGGAAGCGCTCTTCCAGCAGGTCGAAGGCCTTCTGGGCCTCGGTGCCGGGCATCGAGAAGGAGCTGGCGGAAGGAGTGGAGGCGGACGCGGCGCCGAATCCTGCGAGGAACAGCAGCGCCACCCACACCAGGGCGACATAGCGGCGGCGCCGGAAGGCGAACCTGCCGAGTCGGTAGAGGAACGTGGCCACGAGGGCGTACTCCCGGTCGGTCGTTGGCTTACAGGGCGTGGATAACCAGCCCGACGACGAGAGCGGCGTACGTCAGGTGGGGCAGGTTGGTGGGGAGCTAGACGGGATCGCCGAGGGCGGGGAGGACCACGGCGTCGATGTAGTTTCCGAGGAAGGCCTTGTCGACCGGCCGGTCCTCGACGAGCTGCCGGGCGACGAAGGCGCCGACCAGCATGTGTACGACAAAGGGGAGCGCGGGGCAGTCCGCGCGGACCTCGCCGCGGTCCACCGCGCGCCGCAGCACCTGGTCGAGACCGGTGATCTCCGGCTCGATCAGCACCTCGCGCAGCGCCTGGTGGAGGTCGGGGTTGTCGTGGACGGCGCGCATCAGACCCCGCATCAGGGCGGAGTCCTTCTCCAGCTTGCAGTCGTCCTCGAGACCGACCAGCTCGTGGAAGTCGCGGCGCAGCGAGCCGGTGTCGATCTCGTGGAGAGCGACCGGCTTGTTGTGCCGCAGCGCCCGCGCGACCAGCTCCGGCTTGTTCCCCCACTGACGGTAGAGGGTCGCCTTGCTGGAGCGGGTACGGGCGGCGACGGCGTCCATCGTCAGGGCGTCGTAGCCGACCTCGCGCAGCAGGTCGAGCACCGACTCGTACAGCTCCGCCTCACGCTCGGCGGTGAGCCTGCCTGCCATCTTCTCGACCTCCCATCCGAACGAAACGGTTTCGTACTCCTCCGACGATATCGCCGGCGCTGATCGAAACGAAACCGTTTCGCTTGTGTTCTGTGCCACAACTGTGAGGGCTCCATAAGTTGCCGCACCCCGGTAGCGCGGAAAGCATTGACGAGTGAGCGACGCACCCGAGGACGACCAGCAGCCGGCGCCCGTCACCGACGGCGCCTACCTCCGCTTCCCCCATCTGCACGGCGACTTGCTCTGCTTCGCCGCCGAGGACGACCTGTGGGTCGCCCCGCTCGTCCCGGCCGGCCACCGCCCGTCGCGGGCCTGGCGGATCACCGTGGACCGCACCAAGGTCAGCCACCCCCGGTTCTCCCCCGACGGCTCCCGGATCGCGTACACGACCTGGCGCAGCCTGGACCCGGAGATCCATCTGGCCCCGGTCGACGGCGGCCCGGCCCGGCGGCTGACCTACTGGGGCTCGCCCGACACCCGGGTCTGCGGCTGGACCCCGGACGGCCACATCCTGGCCGTCTCCTCGCACGGCCAGCCCTTCTCGTACTTCTCCTGGGCCTACAGCGTCCCCACCGACGGCTCCCCCGGCGGGCGGCTGCCCTGGGGCCCGGTCTCCGACATCGCCTGCGCCGACCTCGACGGCGAGCGCCGCACCCTGCTGCTCACCGGCAAGCCGCCGCACGAGCCCGCCGCCTGGAAGCGCTACCGGGGCGGCGCCATGGGCCGGCTGTGGCTGCACGGCGAGCGCCTCCTGCCGGACATCGGCGGCCACCTCGACTCGGTGATGTTCGTCGGGGACCGGATCGCCTTCCTCTCCGACCACGAGGGCGTCGGCAACCTCTACTCCTGTGCGCCCGACGGCTCCGGCCTGCGCCGCCACACCGACCACGACGAGTACTACGCCCGGCACGCCTCCTCGGACGGACGCCGGGTGGTCTACCAGTGCGCGGGCGACCTGTGGATCGTGGACGCGCTCACCCCCGACTCCGTTCCGCGCCGCCTGGACGTGCGCCTGGGCGGCCCGCGCGCCGGACGGCGTACGTACCAGGTGCCCGCCGCCAGCCATGTGGACGCGCTGTCGGTCGACACCACGGGGCGGGCCAGCGCGGTCGTGGTGCGCGGCAGCCTGTACTGGCTCACCCACCGCGACGGCCCCGCCCGCACGATCACCGACACCGCCGGGGTCCGGGTGCGCCTGCCCGAGATGCTCGGCACCGGCGGCCAGGTGGCGTACGTGACGGACGCGGACGGCGAGGACGCGGTGGAGATCGCCTACCTCCCCCGGGCCAGCGGCGACCGCGAGCCCAGGCGGCTGGCCTCCGGCGAGCTCGGCCGGGTCCAGGAGCTGATCGCGGACGCGGAGGGCGAGCGCCTGGCCATCGCCTCGCACGACGGCCGGCTGCTGCTGATCGACGTCACCGAGGAGTCCGGGGGCGAGGTCACCGAGCTGATCCGCTCGATCAACGGGCCCGTGCGCGACCTGGCGTTCTCCCCGGACGGCTGCTGGCTGACCTGGTCGCACCCGGGCATCGGCCGCTCGCTGCGCCAGATCAAGATGGCCCGGATCGCCGGTCCCGGCGCCCGGGTGATCGTGGACGTCACCAACGGCCGCTTCGAGGACGAGAACCCGGTCTTCACCCGGGACGGCCGCTATCTGGCGTTCCTGTCCTGGCGCGGCTTCGACCCGGTCTACGACGTCCACACCGGCGACCTCTCCTTCCCCCTGGGCTGCCGCCCGTATCTGGTCCCGCTCTCCTCGGCCACCCCCTCGCCCTTCGCGCTGCTGCCCGACGGGCGCCCGGCCGCGGGCGGCCTCGATCCGCTGGAGGAGTCGGGCGACGGCACGGTCACGGTGGAGGTGGAGGGCCTGGAGAGCAGGGTCACGCCGTTCCCGGTGGCGGCCTCCAAGTACTCGGCGCTGCACCCGGTCTCCGGCGGCGGTCTGGTGTGGCTGCGCTGGCCGATCTCGGGGGCGCTGGGCGAGACCTTCGCCAACCCGGCGGACACCTCGGGGCGCCCGACCCTGGAGCACTTCGACATCACCAAGGCGCGCAAGACCGAACTCGTCGACCACCTCGACTGGTTCGCGGTGAGCGGCGACGGCAGCCGGCTGGTGGTCGTCGACGAGGGCGACCTGCGGGCCGTGCCCGCCACCGAGTCCGGGGACACCGACTCCACCATCTACCTCGATCTGCGCCGGATCCTGCACGAGGTGGACCCGCCCTCGGAGTGGCGCCAGGCCTTCGACGAGGCGGGCCGGATCATCCGCGCCTACTTCTGGGAGCCGCAGATGTGCGGCATCGACTGGAAGGCGGTCCTCGACCAGTACCGCCCACTGGTCGAACGGGTCGCCTCCCCCGACGAGTTCGCCGATCTGCTGCGGGAGGTACTGGGCGAGCTGGGCACCTCGCACGCCTACGTCTCGGCCGCCCGCAGGAACGAGGGCCCGCCCCACTACCAGCGCCCCCAGGGGCTGCTCGGCGCCAACCTCGTCCACCGCGAGGAGGGCTGGATGGTCCGGCGCATCCTGCCCGGCGACTCCTCCGACTCCAAGGCCCGCTCCCCGCTGGCCGGCACCGGTATCCGCGAGGGCGCGGTGCTCACCCACGTCGACGGCCGCCCGGTGGACCCGGTGGCCGGCCCCTACCCACTGCTCGCGGGCTCGGGCGGCACCACCGTCGAACTCACCTTCCGGCCCGCCGAGGGCGGGGGCCGCTCCCGCCGGGTCGCGGTCGTCCCGCTGGTGGACGAGCGCCCGCTGCGCTACCAGGACTGGGTGGCCAAGCGCCGTGCGGTGGTACGGGAGCTGAGCGGCGGCAAGTGCGGCTATCTGCACATCCCGGACATGGGTGGCTCGGGCTGGGCCCAGTTCAACCGCGACCTGCGGCTGGAGATGTCCCGCCCGGCGCTGATCGTCGACGTACGCGGCAACGCGGGAGGCCACATCAGCGAGCTGGTCATCGAGAAGCTCACCCGCAAGATCATCGGCTGGGACCTGACCCGGGACGCGCAGCCCGTCAGTTACGCCTCGAACGCGCCCCGGGGCCCGGTGGTCGCCCTGGCCGACGAGGCGACCTCCTCCGACGGCGACATGATCACCGCCGCCTTCCGGCTGCTCGGCCTCGGCCCGGTGGTCGGCCAGCGCACCTGGGGCGGGGTGGTCGGGATGACCGGCCGCCACACGCTGGGGGACGGGACGGTGATCACCGTGCCGATGAACGCGGCCTGGTTCGACGGCTACCAGTGGTCGATCGAGAACCACGGCGTCGAGCCGGACCTGGAGATCCTGCGCACCCCGCTGGACTGGGCGGAGGGCCGGCACGCCCAGCTCGACGACGCGGTACGCCTCGCGCTCGACCTGCTGCACGGTACGCCTGCGGCCATGCCGCCCGGGTACACGGGCGCCCCGGACCGGCGCCGGCCGGAGCTGCCGCCGCGGTGACGCAGTTCCCCGCGCCCCTGAATGCGCCCCTCCGGGGCGCCCAGGGGATGCCGCGCAGCGGCATTTCAGGGGCGCGGGGAACTGCGCGAGCAACCCGGCACGGCCTTCAGACGAAGAACGCGCCGATCAGGACTCGTCCGCCATGCGGCGATCCATCGCCAGGGAAAGCTCCGCCTCCACCACATGCTTGGCCAGCGGGCGCAGCCGGGACACCTCCTGGTTGGAGGCGTGGGCGTGGAGCAGGTCGACGAACAGGGCGGCCAGCGCGTCCGCGTGGGCGCGGACCTCCCGGCCTGCCGCCAGGACCGCGGCCAGCGGGATGCCCTCGCGCACCAACGCGGCCGACACGTCGAGCAGCCGGCGGCTGATGTGGACGATCTCCTCGCCGTCGACCGCGAGGTAGCCGAGGTCGAGCGCCGCCGCCAGGTTCTCCGGGGTCACCTCGCCCGCGAAGTGGTCGGCGAGGGCCTCGGGCGTCAGCCGTACCGGGGTCTCCTCGGTCGGCTCGACCAGCCCGAGCGCCTCGCCCGCGTCGCGCCCGGACTCGAACGCGGTGGTCAGGTCCGCGATGCCGGAGAGGGTGTGGCCGCGCTCCAGCAGGGCGGCGATGGTGCGCAGCCGGGCGAGGTGGCGCTCGTCGTACCAGGCGATCCGGCCCTCGCGGCGCGGTGGCGGGATGAGCCCGCGCTCCCGGTAGAACCGCAGCGTACGTACGGTGATGCCGGCCTCGGCGGCCAGCTCCTCCATGCGGTACTCCCGGGGCCCGCCAGGAACGCCGCCCCCGTCCCCGCTCCCCACTCCTGCGTCTGCCACGTCCGCCAGCCTATGTTGTACCGCCGGTAACTTTCCCCGGCGGACCCCTACCGCTCGGTATGCCGCTGCTCTACTCTCCCAACTGTGCCAGTGATTACTGGCAGTGTTTCGCGTCTTTCAGACTCTCCGCACAGACGTCCTGCATGGAGGCGGTGGCATGGTCCAGCACGAGCGCGAGCCCGAGCACGTACGGGTGGCGGTGATCGGATCCGGATTCGGCGGCCTCGGGGCCGCGGTCCGGCTGCGGCGGGAGGGCGTCACCGACTTCGTCGTCCTGGAGCGGGCCGGGGCGGTCGGCGGGACCTGGCGGGACAACAGCTATCCCGGATGCGCCTGCGACGTACCGTCGCACCTGTACTCCTTCTCCTTCGCGCCCAACCCGGACTGGCCGCGCACCTTCTCCGGGCAGGAGCACATCCGGGCCTATCTGGAGCACGTCGCCGACACCTTCGGGCTGCGCCCGCACATCCGCCTCGACCACGAGGTCACGCTGATGCGCTGGGACGGCGAGCGGCTGTACTGGGTGATCGAGTGCGCGAACGGCAGCGTCCTGCACGCCGATGTCGTCGTCTCCGCGACCGGACCGCTCTCCGACCCCAAGATCCCGGACATCCCCGGGCTCGACACCTTCCCCGGCAAGGTCTTCCACTCCGCGCGCTGGGACCACGACTACGACCTGCGCGGCAAGCGCGTCGCCATGATCGGGACCGGTGCCTCCGCGATCCAGATCGTCCCGGCCGTCCAGCCACAGGTGCGCACCCTCACCCTCTTCCAGCGCACCCCGCCGTGGGTCATGCCGCGGATGGACCGGGCGATCACCGCACCCGAGCGCTGGCTGCACCGGCAGCTGCCGTTCACCGGGGCCGCGCGCCGCGGACTGCTGTGGGGCATCAGGGAGTTGCAGGTCAGCGCCTTCACCAAGCGTCCCAACGAGCTCGGCCTCGTCGAGTCGCTGGCCAAACGGAACATGGCGCGGGCCATCAAGGACCCGGCCCTGCGCGCCAAGCTGACGCCCGACTACCGCATCGGCTGCAAGCGCATCCTGCTGTCCAGCGAGTACTACCCGGCGCTGGCCCAGCCCAATGTGGACCTCGTCGCCTCCGGGCTCAGCGAGGTGCGCGGCTCCACCCTGGTCGCCGCCGACGGGACCGAGACCGAGGCCGACGCGATCATCTTCGGCACCGGGTTCCACGTCACGGACATGCCGATCGCCGACCGCGTCGTCGGCGCGGCGGGCCACACGCTCGCGGAGGCGTGGAAGGGCGGTATGGAGTCGCTGCGGGGCGCCACCGCCGCGGGCTTCCCCAACTGGATGACGATCATCGGGCCCAACACGGGCCTGGGGAACTCCTCGATGATCCTGATGATCGAGTCGCAGCTCAGCTACATGGCCGACTACCTGCGGCAGTTGGACGTGCTGGGCGGACGCGTGGCGCTCGCCGCCCGGCCCTCCGCCGTCGGCGCCTGGAACCGGCGGGTACAGGAGCGCATGAAGCGGACCGTGTGGAACACCGGCGGCTGCACCAGCTGGTACCTGGACGCCAGTGGCCGCAACACCACCATCTGGCCCGGCACGACCGGCGAGTTCCGCAGGGCGACCCGCGAGGTCGACCTCGGGGAGTACGAGGTGGTCCGCGCCGTAGCCGCCGAACCGGCCCCGGCCGCACCGCGCGGCGCCCGCGAGCCGGACGCGAACCCCACCGCCCCCGAGGCGGTGGCCTCGTGAGACGCCCCGCGCACGTCACCTCGGGCCCCTTCGCGCCGCCCGAGCCCACCCGTACGCTCACCGCGGTCTCCGCCGACGGCGCCCGGCTGCACGTCGAGGTGCACGGGCCCGAGGGCGCCCCGGCCGTCGTCCTCGCCCACGGCTGGACCTGCTCGACCGCCTTCTGGGCCGCGCAGATCCGCGCCCTGGCCGGGGACCACCGGGTCGTCGTCTACGACCAGCGCGGCCACGGCCGTACGGCGGCGAGCCCGCTGTGCTCCGCCGACGCGCTCGCCGACGACCTGGAAGCGGTGCTGGAGGCGACCCTCGCCCCGGGCGAGCGGGCGGTGCTGGCCGGGCACTCCATGGGCGGGATGACGCTGATGGCCGCGGCCGGCCGGCCCGCGCTTCGCGAGCACGCGGCGGCGGTGCTGCTCTGCTCCACCGGCAGTTCCCGGCTGGTCGCCGAGTCGCTGGTGGTGCCGCTGCGGCCGGGCCGGCTGCGCACCCGCCTCACCGCGGCCGTCCTCGGCTCCAGGGCCCCGCTCGGCCCCGTCACACCGGTGGCGAAGAAGGTCCTGCGGTACGCCACGATGGGCCCGGGGACCGCGCCGGAGCGCATAGAGGCGTGCGCCAGGATCGTGCACGGCTGCGCCCGGGGCCCCCGGTACGCCTGGTCGCAGGTGCTGGCCGGGCTGGAGATCGACGCCCGGGTACGGGAGTTGAGGGTGCCCACCGCCGTGGTGGCGGGCACGGCCGACCGGCTCACCCCGCCGGTGCACGCCCGCCGGATCGCGGCGGCGCTGCCCGACTGCGTGGGCCTCACCGAACTCACGGGCGTCGGCCATATGACGCCGCTGGAGGCCCCCGAGGTCATCACGGAACGCCTCCGTGAACTGGTCCGTACGTATGTGAGCGTCGAGGAGGACGTGGCATGAGCAGGGTGAGCCTGGAGGGGCAGGTCGCGGTCGTCACGGGCGCGGCCCGGGGCGTCGGCGAGCTGCTGGCGCGCAAGTTGTCGGCGCGCGGCGCCAGGGTGGCCCTGGTCGGCCTGGAGCCGGACGAGCTGAAGCGGGTGGCCGCGCGGCTGCACACCGAGGCCGAGTCCTGGTTCGCGGACGTCACCGACCACGAGGCCATGGCGCGGGTCGCGGGCGAGGTCAAGGAGCGGTTCGGCAAGGTCGACATCGTGGTCGCCAACGCGGGCGTCGCCTCGGGCGGCCCGTTCGTGGACTCCGACCCCGACGCCTGGCGCCGCGTCATCGAGGTGAACCTGATCGGTGGCGCGGTCACGGCCCGCGCCTTCCTGCCCGTCCTGATGGAGAGCCGGGGCTACTTCCTCCAGATCGCCTCGCTCGCGGCGATCACCCCGGCGCCGATGATGACGGCGTACTGCGCGTCGAAGTCGGGCGTGGAGGCCTTCGCGCACAGCCTGCGGGCCGAGGTGGGCCACAAGGGCGTACGGGTCGGGGTCGGGTATCTGTCCTGGACCGACACTGACATGGTGCGCGGGGCGGACCGGGACGAGGTGATGCGCGAGCTGCGGCAGCGGCTGCCGTGGCCGTCCAACCGCACCTACCCGCTGGGTCCGGCCGTCGACCGGATCGTGGCGGGCGTGGAGCGCCGCTCCTCGCATGTGTACGCCCAGTGGTGGCTGCGCGGGATGCAGTCGGTGCGCGGCTACCTGCCGGCCGTCATCGGGGCGGTGGGACAGCGCGAGATGCGCCGCTTCGAGCCCCGCCTCGGGTCGGTGAGCCGGGGTCTGGTGGGCGCGGGAGGCGCCGCCGACGAGCGGGAACGCACGCTCCGTGACCTTCCGTAACTGATCGAAATGCGCCTTGTGTCCTCGCGTGCCACGCTGGTCGAGGCCCGGCGGAGCCGAGGGAACAGCCCCGGCACCCGGCCCCTCAAAACCTCGTAGGAGTGAACTCGATGGGCATCAAGGACCAGTTCCAGGACAAGGCGCAGCAGGCCCAGCAGAAGGGCAAGCAGGCGATGAGCTCCAAGAAGGACCAGCAGCAGGAGCGCGCCCGCCAGGGCCAGCAGAAGGGCCGCGAGCTCCCGGACGAGGCCCAGCGGGCCTCGCAGGAGCAGCAGGACAAGTTCGACATGGACTACGACGCCTAGTCGCACTCCTGCGAACGGCAAGTGGCGCGTCCCGGGTCGCCCGGGACGCGCCGCTTCTCCGTGCGGGCGCCGCCCTAGTTCCCGTACACGACGGTCACCGGCGCGTGGTCGCTCCACCGCTCCTCGTGCGTCGCGGCGCGCTCCACATGGCCCTTGACCGCACGGGCCGCCAGGCCCGGCGTGGCGAGCTGGTAGTCGATGCGCCAGCCCGAGTCGTTGTCGAAGGCCCGGCCGCGGTAGGACCACCAGGAGTACGGGCCCTCCTGGTCGGGGTGGAGTCCGCGCACCACGTCCACGTAGCCGCCGTCAGCGGCGTCGAGGACGCGCGAGAGCCACTCGCGCTCCTCCGGCAGGAAGCCGGCGTTCTTCCTGTTGGCGCGCCAGTTCTTGAGGTCGGCCTCGCGGTGGGCGATGTTCCAGTCGCCGCAGACGACGACCTCGCGCCCGTCGGCCGCGGCCCGCGCGCGGAGCTCCTTGAGGTAGGGCAGGAACTCCCCCATGAACCGGTACTTCTCGTCCTGCTTGGCGGTCCCGGCCTCGCCGGAGGGCAGATAGAGGCTGGCCACGGTGGCGCCGGGCAGGTCCGCCTCCACATACCGGCCGCTGCCGTCGAACTCGGCGCTGCCGAACCCGACCCGCACCCGCTCGGGCTCGCGGCGGGTGTAGAGCGAGACCCCGGCCCGGCCCTTGGCCGCGGCGGGGGCGTGCACCACGTGCCACCCCTCGGGCTCGCGCACCTCGGCGGTGAGCTGCTGCGGCTCGGCCCGTACCTCCTGGAGGCACACGACATCGGCGTCGGAGCCGGCCAGCCACGCCAGGAACCCCTTCTTGGCGGCGGCGCGAAGCCCGTTTACATTCACAGTGGTAACAGTGAGCACCCGCGCACCCTATCCATCCGGTCACCGTGATCGCCTGCATAGAAGTACGCTCTACCGCATGCATATACGTACACGGGGGTACGACCACCCGGACGCCGTGAAGCTCAACGACCAGGTGCAGCTCGAATACGCCGAGCGCTACGAGGACGAGGGCGACGCCACGCCCCTGGACGCCTCGATGTTCCGGCCGCCCCGCGGCCTCTATCTGGTCGCGTACGACGTGCAGGACCGCCCGGTCGCCACCGGCGGCTGGCGCAGCCAGGACGAGAACGACGAGGGCTACTCGGACGGCGACGCCGAGCTGAAGCGCATGTACGTCGTACCGCAGGCCCGGGGCCTGGGCCTGGCCCGGCGCATCCTCGCCCTCCTGGAGGACGACGCCCGCGCCGCGGGCCGCACCCGGATGGTCCTGGAGACCGGTGACCGGCAGCCGGAGGCGCTCGCCCTCTACGCCTCCAGCGGCTACGCCCCCTGCCCGAAGTTCGGCTACTACCGCCACTACCCCAGCAGCATCTGTTACGCCAAGTCCCTGCTGCCGTGATGCCACCGGGCCGCCCGGACGGGCGGCCACGGGGCGGGCGGCCCCCGGCCGGCTTTGTCATGAGCCCATCCCCCACCAGCGGTTAGGCTGCTGACCGCACGCGCACCGCACGGGGGATCACGTATGAGCGACGACACACTGCCCGAGCCGTCCCAGCTGCCACTGTCGCCGGACGAGCTGAAGCGGCACCACTCCGAATGGGCCGCCGGCGTCACCAAGGCGCCGCCCGCCGACAGCTATGTGGACCCCCTCACCCCGGTCCCGCTGCGCCCGGCCCCGCCGGTCGCCGGCTCGCCCTTCCTCAAGCCGCCGCTCCAGGACCCGTCCCGAGGCCGGCCCCCGCTCGGGGCCCCGCCCGACTTCCGGCTCGGGCCCTACCCGCCGCTGTCGCCGTCCGGGCCGCCGCAGGACATGCTCCGTATCGCGCCCGGCGTCCTGACCGCGGCGGCGGCCCGCGCGGACGAGATCCACACGGCCTTCACCAAGCCCGCCGCGGCGCTGGAGGACCCCGCGCAGAAGGCGTCGGCGGCGATGGACGGCTGGGAGTCGGCCAAGGCCATCCGTACGGCCGGCACGCAGTGGGAGAAGCAGGCCGGCACCGTGGCGGGCTGGCTGGCGCGCATCGCGGAGAGCCTGCGGGTGGGCGCCCGGGACTACCACACGACGGATCACGCCGTGGACGAGTCGCTCCGCGGCATCGCACCGCGCCGCTCGAAGCTGGAGGGGCTGTAGTGCCCTCGTTCTACCAGGAGATCCTGGACACCGACCTCGGCCCGCTCCAGAAGCTCGCCGACCAGTGGCGCACGACCCACACGGACCTGGCCAAACTGCCCAAGCGCGTCCACGACGAGGTGCTCACCCCGCTGCGCGACAAGGGCTACTGGGAGGGCGCCGCCGCCCCGTACGCCTGGCGGATGATCGACGACATCGAGCGCCAGATCGAGGCGGCGGCCAAGGTCGCCCAGGCGGCGGTCGGCGTCCTCGACGACGCGCTCGGCGAACTCAAGGCCGTACAGAAGGACCTGAAGGACGCGGTGCGCCGGGCCCGCGACAAGGGGCTCTACATCGGTGCCGAAGGGGTCGTCTCCACCGATGTCGTCAACGGCGTCTGCACGGTGGTCGAGAAGGGCTCGGCGGACGCCAAGGCCATCGAGGACGCCCAGCGGGAGATCGTCGACATCGTGAAGCGGGGCGTCGTCGCGGACCGGAACCTGGCGTTCTCCCTCATGTCGGACGTGGGCCTCGGCGACTGGTTCAACACCGCCCCGCAGCACACGAACATCGACACCACCCAGACGATCAGCCAGGCGGACTACAACGCGCTCGACCTCGCGATGCGGGGCAAGGACCCGCACCCCGCACCGCAGGGCGACGACCCGTACTCGCTCGGCTGGGACTGGGTCAGCGGCAGCGGGCCGCGGGACCGCGAGTACCACGACGGCGACCGGATGACCGAGCTGATCAAGTCCAGTGTCAGCATGGAGCAGCTCCGGGCGGACACCCTCGCCAACTGGCGCAAGGACGGGAACGACCAGGGCACCGTCAACTACTCGATCTCCAAGGGCGGAAAGATCGGCGCCCTGGAGAAGCTCGTCCTCACCGACCTGCCGGCGATCGCCACCGGCGACGAGGACCACCTGGGCGAGGCGTTCGTCGGCTCGTACTCCCTGGACTACTCGGTCAAGGGCCAGGACCCCGACGGCTCCCTCGTCGTCGAGTACACGCTCAACAACAAGACCAGCAACGAGTCCTTCCTCCACTTCGTCGGCTACTACGACTGGCTGAAGAAGACGAACCGCGAAGACGGCGTCTTCTCCACCGTCGGACAGCAGATGACCTGGACCGAACGCATCCCGGCAGCAGGGAAGTAAGCACCGTGTCCCACCACTCCCGACGCGCCCTGGGGGCCGCCGCCGCCCTGGCGCTCCTCGCGGCCCCGCTCAACGCCTGCGGTTCCGACGCCCTGGAACGCTGCGTCCCGGTCGCCGCCGAGTCCGCCACACCGGGCGAGCTCATCGGCCGCTACGAGGGGGCGCACGAGGCCGACGGGGTGCGCCTGACCCTGTCCGAGGGCGGTGCCATGCGGGCGGAGAAGTGGCCCACCGGCGACTACCACCGCGCGAAGCTGGGCAGCACGTTCACCGGCTCGGGCACCTGGGAGATCGAACCGGCCACGGCGTCCACCGACCGCGCGCTGCTGCGGCTGCACTTCACCCGGCCGACCCTGTTCCTCCAGGGCGACACCCTCGACAAGCTCACGATCGGCACCGACTCGACCCGTACGGACCTCTACCAGGACATCGACCCCGACGTCTGCCCCGACTTCCGCCTGCGCCGCGACAAGCCGTGACGGACGGCCCGTCAGGGGGCGGGCGGCGGGCGCCCCCCGGGGGGCGGGATGCCGGGGGGGGGCGGAAACGACGAAATCCCGGCCGGACGGTGACCGTCTGACCGGGATCTCGTGCACCCTTCGCGGGTGAACCCGCGGTGGGTTGTTGTTGTGGACCTGAGGGGATTCGAACCCCTGACCCCCTCGATGCGAACGAGGTGCGCTACCGGACTGCGCCACAGGCCCTTGCAACGGGTGAAACATTAGCACCCCGACGGGGGTGCTTGGAAATCCGGTCCCCGCTGGTCAGCGAGACGGGCCTCACTCGTTGGCCGCGCGGGGGCGCTCGTCGTCCGCGTACTGGTCGAAGAGCGGCGTCCGGCCGCTCCCCGGCGCTGTGCGGCGGCGGGGCGCGGGCGGGGCCGGAGTCGTCGGGTCCGCCGTGGAGGAGCGGGCCGAGGACCAGGTGTCGGGGGCGCCCAGGTCGATGCTGCCGGTGGCGCGCGGGGCGACCGGGGCGGTCACGTACGTGGGGAGCGGCACCGGGACCGGCTCCCAGCTGTCGCCGCGCTCGGGGCCGTGCTCGCGCTGCTGGTCGACCCACTCGGCGTGGTCGGTCTGCTCCACCAGCGCGCGCCGGCCGGCCTCCTGCGGGGAGACGACGGGCTCGGGCTCGGGGGCCGGGTGCGGTTCCGGCTCGTCGTCGGGCTCGGAGGCGGCGGCGGGGGCGGCGCTCTGACGGCGCGGCTGGCGCTCGCGCAGCCGCTGCGCGGCGGCCTCGGCACGGCGCCGGTCCATGACGAACGCGAACCTCCGCCGCTCCTGGGCGCGCAGATGCATGATGTACGCGCTGAGCAGGACGGCCGGGACCGCGGGCGCCCACAGGAAGCCGAGGCCGCCCACCGCCGCCACGATCGCGCCCAGGGTGAAGCCCAGGAAGAGAAGCACGGTCGTACGCCGTCGGCGCGCCAGGACCGCGCTGCGCCGGGCGCGCCGGGCCCGCTCGGCGGCGTCCGCGGAACGGCCCACGCCCCGGCGCCCGTCGCTCTGGCGCGCGCCCCCGGGCCGCTCCTCACCACCGCGCCCGCTCCCGCGGCGCTCCTCGGGACGAGGGACCTCGTGGTGCGGTTCGGCCGGGTGCGGGACCTCGGGGCGGTCCTCCTCGGGACGCGGCTCCTCACGTCCGCCGCGCCGCTGCGCCCCGGTGCCCGTGGGGTGCTGTCGCGGCACGGCGAGGTCCCGGACGTCGACGCCCTGGGCGGGGTCCCCGAGGAGCGCCGTGGGCGCGTCCGGGTCGGTGTCGGGTGCGGGGTCGCCGGAACCTCGCTGCCTGAGCTCCCTGGCGTACCGGCGCTCCATGGCCGACCGTCCGGACAGCAGCCGGATGGCGGTGCTGAAACGCTCCGTCGGACGGGCCTCGTTGAGCTCGTCCTGCCTGCGGAGCCACATCGGCACCAAGTAGGCGGCCCAGGCCCCGACGATGACTGCGTAGATGAGGCCGCTGCTGCTCACACCCCACACGGTAGAGGGACGGGCGCGAGGGGATACGCCAATTGAGCCGGTGTGTCGCACGATCTGGCTGATAAGACCGGCTTTTTTTGTGATTCTTCAGATCGCTTCATGGTCATACGGCGACCAAATTCGAACGTCTATTTCATTTCTCGTGGTGCGCCCGCCTCGACTGCTTCCACCTGTGCAGCATCCCCTCCGGCACCTCTTCCGCCGTCAGCGCGTACACCAGGTGGTCCCGCCATCCGCCGTCGATGTGGAGATAGCGCGGGCGCAGGCCCTCCTCGCGGAATCCGAGTTTCTCCACCACGCGCCGGCTCGGCCCGTTCTCCGGGCGAATGCAGACCTCCATGCGGTGCAGTCCGACCGAACGGAAGCAGTGGTCGGTGGCGAGCGCGACGGCGGTGGGCATGACACCGCGGCCCGCGACCTCGCGGTCCACCCAGTAGCCGACGTGCCCCGAGCACATCGAGCCCCAGGTGATCCCGGCGACCGTGAGCTGGCCGACCAGCCGGCCCTGGTACTCGATCACGAAGGGCAGCATCCGGCCCGCGTTCGCCTCGGCGCGCAGATGCCGGACCATCTGCCGGTAGGTGGGCCGCCGGGCGGGCGGGGCGCCGGGAGCGGGCGGCGGGACGGTCGCCTCCCAGGGGCGCAGCCATTCGCGGTTGCGCCGGTTGACCTCGCGCCAGACGCGCTGGTCGCGCAGCCTTATGGGACGGAGGAGGACATCACCGTCCGTCAGCACGACCGGCCATGAGGGGACGTTCAGCTCGGGCTCCCCACGGGTCTGGGGTGGTCGCCGCCGCGCAGCTGGTCGACGGCGTGCGGCAGCAGCCGCTCCAGGACGGCCAGTCCGTCGCGGACGCCGCCGGTGGAGCCCGGCAGGTTGACGATCAGCGTGTGGCCGCCCGCCACCCCGGCCAGCCCCCGCGAGAGCGCGGCGGTGGGGACCTTCGCCAGGCCCTCGGCGCGGATCGCCTCCGGGATGCCGGGGACCTCGTAGTCCAGGACGCGGCGGGTGGCGTCGGGGGTGCGGTCGGTGGGCGAGATGCCGGTGCCGCCGGTGGTGACGATCACGTCGTATCCGGCGGCCGTGCCCGCGCGCAGCGCCTGCTCCACCGGGTCGCCGTCGGGCACGACCAACGGCCCGTCCACGGCGAAGCCGAGCCCCGCCAGGCCCTCGGCGAGGATCGGGCCGCCCCTGTCCGCGTACACACCGGCCGAGGCGCGGTTGGAGGCGGTGACGACGAGCGCCGCGTACGGGGCGAGCAGCGCGGCGCCGAGGCCCGCGCCGCCGCCGGGGAAGGGGGGCGCGTTCTCCACCCCGGGGCGGCTCGGGGCGCCGCCGGCCGGCCCGGGGGACGTCCGGCCGGTGTCGTCCGGCGCGCTCACGCCGTGGCCCCGTCCGGCCCGGGGCGAAACCAGTCGCCCGACTTGCCGCCGGTCTTCGTCTCCACCCGTACGTCGGTGATGACGGCCGCCTTGTCCACGGCCTTCACCATGTCGACGACGGTCAGCGCGGCCACCGACACGGCGGTCAGCGCCTCCATCTCGACGCCCGTGCGGTCGGTCGTCCTCACCGTGGCCACGATCTCCACCGCGTCGTCCGCGACCGTCAGGTCCAGCTTCACCCCGGACACCGCCAGCGGGTGGCAGAGCGGGATCAGGTCGGGGGTGCGCTTGGCGCCCATGATCCCGGCGATCCGGGCGGTCGCCAGGGCGTCGCCCTTGGGCACGCCCTCGCCGCGCAGCAGTTCGATCACGCGCGGCGAGACGCGCACGCGACCGCTCGCGCGCGCGGTGCGGGCCGTCACGTCCTTCTCGGAGACATCGACCATCCGGGCGGCGCCCGCCTCGTCGATGTGCGTCAGCCTGCCTTGCGTACTCATGGTGTGGCGCTCCCGGTCCGGCCTGTGTGGGCAGACACGCTACCGCCACCGGGGCCCGGTCAGCCGAGCAGGACCACCTCCACTTCGGAGCCGGGCTCCACGGAGGTGACGTCCTCGGGAATGACGATCAGGCAGTCCGCCTGGGCGAGGGCCGCGATCAGATGCGATCCGGAGCCGCCGACCGGGGTGACGCTCTCCCCGTCCGCGTCGTAGCTCCCGCGCAGGAACTGGCGGCGGGCCGCCGGGGAGGTGAGCGCCTTGTCGCTCCGGAGCGCGGCACGCGCGCGTGGCCGGTGCACGTCCGGCAGGCCCATCAGGGTGCGGATCGCCGGGCGGACGAACAGCTCGAACGAGACGTACGACGACACCGGGTTGCCCGGCAGGGCGAGCAGCGGGGTGTGGTCGGGGCCGATCGAGCCGAAGCCCTGGGGCTTGCCGGGCTGCATGGCGAGCCTGCGGAAGTCGATGCCGCTGCCCGGCTCGTCCTCGTCGCCGACCGAGGAGAGCGCCTCCTTGACGACGTCGTACGCCCCCACGCTCACGCCGCCCGTGGTCACCAGCAGATCGGCGCGGATCAGCTGGTCCTCGATGGTCGCGCGCAGGATCTCGGCGTCGTCGGTGACCGCGCCCACCCGGTACGCGATGGCTCCCGCGTCGCGCGCGGCGGCGGCGAGGGCGAAGCTGTTGGAGTCGTAGATCTGGCCCTCGGACAACTTCTCGCCGGGCTGGACCAGTTCGCTGCCGGTCGACAGGACGACCACCCGCGGGCGCGGGCGGACCTTCACCGTGCCCCGGCCGATCGCCGCGAGCAGGCCGATCTGGGGCGGGCCGAGCACGGTCCCGGCGGCCAGCGCGAGGTCGCCGGCCCGCACGTCGCTGCCGGCCGCGCGGACGTGGGCGCGGGCCCCGGCGGGCCGGTGGACCCGGACCTCGCCGCTCGCGCCCTCGGGGGCGCCGCTGGCGGCGCGCATTCCGGTGGCGGCGCCCCCGCCCGTGCCGCCGTCGGTCCACTCGACCGGGACCACGGCCTCGGCGCCGGGCGGCAGCGGGGCGCCGGTCATGATCCGGGCGGCCTCGCCGGGGCCGACGGACGGGAGCTCGCCGCTGCCCGCGGCCACGTCGCCGACCACGGTCAGCACCGCGGGGAACTCCTCGCTGGCGCCCGCCACGTCCGCGACGCGCACCGCGTACCCGTCCATCGAGCTGTTGTCGAAGGGCGGCAGCGCGAGCGGCACCGTGACGTCCTCGACCAGGACGCAGCCCTGGGCGTCGGGCAGTTGCAGCTCGATGGGTTCGAGCGGCGCCACGGCGGCGAGGACGTCCTCCAGGTGCTCGTCGACCGACCAGATCGTGTCGCTCAAGGTGTCTGCATCTCCTCGGTCACGTAACTGCGAAGCCAGGCCTTGAAGTCGGGGCCCAGGTCTTCACGTTCGCACGCGAGTCTGACAATGGCGCGCAGATAGTCGCCGCGGTCGCCGGTGTCATAGCGCCGGCCCTTGAAGACCACGCCGTGCACGGGGCCGCCGACCTTCTCGTCCGCGGCCAGTTGCTGGAGCGCGTCGGTGAGCTGGATCTCGCCGCCGCGGCCCGGCTCGGTCTGGCGCAGTATCGCGAAGACCGCGGGGTCCAGGACGTAGCGGCCGATGATGGCGAGGTTGCTGGGCGCGTCCGCCGGGTCGGGCTTCTCCACCAGGCCGGTGATCCGTACGACGTCGCCGTGGCCGGTGGGCTCCACGGCCGCGCAGCCGTAGAGGTGGATCTGGGACGGCTCGACCTCCATCAGGGCGATCACACTGCCGCCCTCGCGTTCCTGGATCTCCACCATCCGGGAGAGCAGCGGGTCGCGCGCGTCGATGAGGTCGTCGCCGAGGAGCACCGCGAAGGGCTGGTCGCCCACGTGCGGCGCGGCGCACAGCACCGCGTGGCCCAGGCCCCTGGGGTCGCCCTGGCGCACGTAGTGCATGGCGGCGAGGTCGCTGGACTCCCGGACCTTGGCGAGCCGGGCCTCGTCCCCCTTGCGGGAGAGGGCCTCCTCCAGCTCGTAGTTGCGGTCGAAGTGGTCCTCCAGGGGACGTTTGTTGCGCCCCGTGATCATCAGCACGTCCGAGAGGCCGGCGGCGACCGCCTCCTCGACCACGTACTGGATCGCGGGCTTGTCGACGACCGGCAGCATCTCCTTGGGGGTGGCCTTGGTGGCCGGCAGGAACCGGGTGCCGAGGCCTGCCGCCGGAATGACAGCCTTGGTGATCCGTGGGGGCGACTGAGTCATGCGCAGCACACTAACCGCTGCGTATGTGCGGAAGATTATCCTCCGGTTAATACAGCCTCATAAACAGGCATTTGAGGGGATTGTGAAAACACTGTGAGTGATGATGCAGCCGAAAAGGCCCTCTTGCGCGCGGAACTCCTGGGTGCCCGGCGCCTGCTGACGCCCCAGGACGTGCACCGGGCGGGCGAGGAGCTGGCCCGCCGGGCGCTGGGGCTGCCCGAGCTGGCGGCGGCGGGAACGGTCGCCGCGTATGTCTCGGTGGGGCGCGAGCCGGGGACGCGCGCGCTGCTCGACGCGCTGCGCACCCGAGGTGTGCGCGTCCTGCTGCCCGTACTGCAATCGGACAATGACCTCGACTGGGCCGAGTACGCGGGCGCGGACCGGCTCGAACCGGCCGGGCGGGGCCTCCTGGAGCCGTCGGGGACCCGGCTCGGGCCCGCCGCCGTGCTCGACGCGGACACCGTGCTGCTGCCCGGCCTCGCCGTGGACGCGCGCGGGATGCGCCTGGGCCGGGGCGGCGGCTCGTACGACCGGGTGCTCGCCCGGATCGCGGCGGCGGGGCACGACCCCGCGCGCGTGGTGCTGCTCTACGCGAACGAGGTGGTCGCGCGGGTCCCGGAGGAACCGCACGACCACCCCGTCCAGGTGGTGGTCACCCCGGAGGGCGTGACCCGCTTCCCGGCCTGAGCCTCACGGCCCGGGCCCGGTACCGAAGCCTCACGGCTTCAGCGTCAGCGTGTCGACCGTCGAGGCGCCGACCGCCCTGGCGCTGAAGGACCAGTCCAGCTGTTCGCCCCTGGCCCACTTCCCGGTCTGGTCCGAGTAGTGCGCGCTGTAGGCATGGCCGGAGGCGCCGGTGAGGTTGATCCACTTCGACTTGTCGAAGTCCTTCAGGTTCACCACCATCCGCATCGACGGCACCCAGGTGACCGAGTAGTCACCGCCGCCCGCGTTCCAGCCCGTCGCGTTGACCGCCGCCTCGCCGCCGCCGAGGTTCCACGGGCCGCGGTTGAGGAGGAACCGCACGATGCCGGGGCCGTCGGTGCCGAGGGTCTGGTTCTTCAGCGTCAGCTGGTGCAACTGCCCCCAGCTCCAGCTGCTGACATCCTTGCCGAGCTTGGCCGTCAGCTCCCAGCGGGCGTCCTTCATCGCGCGCGCCAGCAGCTGGTCCCGGGTCTTGGTGGCCGGGTCCAGACGGCTCTTGGGCGTCTGCCACCACTCGTTCTTCTCGTCGTTGAAGATCCGCCGGACCACCTCGAACCAGCGGTCGCCGCCGTCGGGCTGCGCCGAGTCCGCGTCGCGCTGGCCGCACTCGCGCACCAGGCCGTTGAGGTCGTCCACGGGGCCCGAGCTGTCCGGCGGGCGCACGTTCAGGCACTCGCCCTCGACCCGCAGCTCCTTGGGGAGCTTGTTGCCGAAGGCCAGCTTGAGGACGTTGCGCCACACCGCGTTGAAGTAGGCCGCGGCGCCGGAGTCCGACTCCTGGGTGTAGTCCCAGCCCTCCAGCAGCTTCTGCGCCTCCCGTACGGAGGGGTCGGGGACGTCGATCTTCAGCAGAGCGGGCGTCAGCAGCGCGGCGATCTCGCTGCTGTTGTCCATCTGCATCTTCTGCATGTCCTCGGTGGAGACCTTGCCGCCGTCCTTGGTCTTCGACTCGATGAGGTCGTTGATCCGCTGGCTGCGGGTGCCGTAGCCCCAGTCCTTGGTCAGCAGGTACGGGTACTTCTTCTCGTCGACCACGGCCTGGTTGGCGGTGACGATGTAGCCGCGCTTGGGGTTGAACTCGTACGGCAGCTGGTCGAAGGGGATGGGGGCCGGCTTCCAGTTGTACTTGGAGTCCCAGCCCGGAGCGGGCACGGAGCCGTCGTAGCCCTTGGCGCGGACCGGGATCTTCCCCGGTGCCTGGTAGCCGATGTTGCCCTTGGTGTCGGCGTAGATCATGTTCTGCGAGGGGACCTCGAAGTCCTTCGCCGCCGCCCGGAAGGACTTGAAGTCCTTGGCCCGGTCGAGCTCGAAGACGGCGTCCATGGACTTGCCGGGCTCCAGCGCGGTCCACCTCAGCGCCACCGCGTACCCCTCGCCCCGGTCCGGGGCGGAGGTGGCCACGGGGGCCTTCTTGCCGACCTTCTCCAGCTCGTCGTCACGGTCGGAGACCAGCGGGCCGTTGTTGGTCTCGCGCACGGTGATGGTCTTGCTCCTGCCGCCCGCGACCTTGATGACCTCCTCGCGCGTGGCGAGGGCCTTCTGCTGGTTGTCGTACAGGTAGGTGCCGCCCGGGGCGATCTTCTCCAGGTACAGGTCGGTCACGTCGGCGCCGAGGTTGGTGAACCCCCAGGAGACGTCCTGGTTGTGGCCGATGACCACACCGGGCATACCGGAGAACGTGTAGCCCGCCACGTCGAAGCCGCAGCTCGCCGAGACCGTCCGGCAGTGCAGGCCCATCTGGTACCAGAGCGAGGGCATCATCGGCGCCAGATGCGGGTCGTTGGCGAGCAGCGGCATACCGGTCGTCGTGTACTTGCCGGAGACGACCCAGGAGTTGGAGCCGATGCCGCTGCCGTTGGGGCCGAGGAACGCCGGGATCTTGTCGAGGCTCTCGGAGAGGCGCGCGAGCTGCGTCTGCGCGCCCTGCGTCGCGCCCTGGACCGACGCTCCGGCCCCGGTGCCGCTGCCCGGCTCGTGGTTCGGGTCGTACTTCCCGGTGACCTTGCTGACCGAGCCCCCGTCGACGATCGGCCGGTGGGTGGCCGTCGGATACGGCGGGTACAGGTCCTTGATCTGCTTGGGGGTGAGCCGGCTGGTCATCAGGGACCGGTCGATCTCGTCCTGCATGTTGCCGCGCAGGTCCCAGGCCATCGCCTTGAGCCAGGCCACCGAGTCGACCGGCGTCCACTTCTCGACCTTGTAGTCGTGGACGAAGTCCAGCGCCGCGTACTCGACGGAGATGTCCTTGGGGCCCTTGCCCTCCAGGTAGGCGTTGACACCGGCGGCGTACGCCTGGAGGTACTTCTTCGTCTGGGGTGACAGCTTGGTGTCGTACTCCCGCTGCGCCACCCGGCGCCAGCCGAGAGTGCGCAGGAAGGCGTCGGTCTCGACCTGGTCCTTGCCGAACATCT
The DNA here is from genome assembly GCF_055580545.1 of Streptomyces sp. NPDC031670. Taxonomy (NCBI): domain Bacteria; kingdom Bacillati; phylum Actinomycetota; class Actinomycetes; order Kitasatosporales; family Streptomycetaceae; genus Streptomyces; species Streptomyces sp. NPDC031670. The sequence continues at coordinate 197,331 of NZ_JBVILC010000011.1, forward strand.
CCGACAGCCGGCCGGAGGTGACGTGGCGGCGGACGTCCATCTCCCAGAAGCGGTCCTGGGCCTGGACGAAGCCCTGGGCCATGAAGAGGTCGGTGTCGTTGTCCGCGTAGACCTGCGGCACCCCGTAGTCGTCGCGCTTGACCTCGACCGGGCCGCCGGTCAGGCCCTTGAGCTGGATCGACCCCGTGGTCTGCGGGAAGGAGGCGCGCACGGTGCTGATGCCCCAGTACGCGCCGTAACCGACACCCGCGACGAGCGCCAGCACCAGGACGATCAGGAACAGCCGGGCACGGCGTCCCTTCTTCCTGACCTTCGTCTTGGCGGAAGGGGCGGTTGTGTTGGAGGGCATCGCTGTCCTTCGAGGGGCAGGGTGGTCCTAGGTGCTGAAGCAACCATAGGCGCAGCGACTGACAGCCCCGGACGCGGTGTCTTGTATGAGCGTCAGGGCGTCCGGCAGACCCGTCCTTGCGTAAAGGAATCGTCAAAGATTAGGTAAGGTAACGAAGTACCGGTGTTTGAAGGAACGTTTCGGCATCGGTGCGTGAGGGCGCCTGACGGCGCGTGAGGGGAAGGATCGGCCACTGACTGTCCACCATCTCAACGAGCTCCTGCTCATCTGCTCGCTCGTCCTGCTCATCGCCGTCGCGGCCGTGCGCGTCTCCTCCCGCAGCGGGCTCCCCAGCCTGCTCCTGTACCTCGGGATCGGGATCGCCATCGGACAGGACGGAATCTTCGACGTCCAGTTCGACAACGCCGAGATGACCCAGGTCATCGGCTACGCGGCGCTGGTGGTGATCCTGGCCGAGGGCGGTCTGGGCACCAAGTGGAAAGAGATCCGCCCGGCGCTGCCCGCCGCGGTCATGCTCTCGATCGTCGGTGTCGCGGTGAGCGTGGGGGTGACCGCGGCCGGGGCGCACTACCTGGTCGGGCTCGAATGGCGGCAGTCACTGATCATCGGCGCGGTGGTGTCCTCGACGGACGCCGCGGCCGTCTTCTCCGTCCTGCGCAAGGTCCCGCTGCCGTCCCGGATCACCGGCGTCCTGGAGGCCGAGTCGGGCTTCAACGACGCCCCGGTCGTCATCCTGGTCGTCGCCTTCTCCACCCCGGGCCCCGTGGAGTCCTGGTACGCCCTGGTCGGCAAGATCGCCCTTGAGCTGGCGATCGGCGCCGCGATCGGCCTCGCGGTCGGCTGGCTCGGCTCCTGGGGCCTGCGGCACGTGGCGCTGCCCGCGTCCGGCCTCTACCCGATCGCCGTGATGGCGATCGCCGTCACCGCGTACGCGGCGGGCGCCATGGCCCACGGCTCCGGCTTCCTCGCGGTCTATCTGGCCGCGATGACCCTCGGCAACGCCAAGCTGCCGCACTGGCCCGCCACCCGCGGCTTCGCCGACGGCCTCGGCTGGATCGCCCAGATCGGCATGTTCGTGCTGCTCGGCCTGCTCGTCACGCCGCACGAGCTGCCCGACGACTTCTGGCCCGCCGTGCTCATCGGCCTGGCCCTGACGATGGTGGCCCGCCCGCTGGCGGTGCTGATCAGTGTGGCGCCGTTCCGGATGCCGTGGCGGGAGCAGGCCCTGATGTCCTGGGCGGGGCTGCGCGGCGCCGTGCCCATCATCCTGGCCACGATCCCCATGGTCTCCGGGATCGACGGCAGCGAGCGGGTCTTCAACATCGTCTTCGTCCTGGTCGTCGTCTACACCCTCGTCCAGGGTCCGACGCTGCCCTGGCTCGCCAGGAAGCTGCGCATCTCGGACGTGAAGACCGCCGCCGACCTCGGCATCGAGTCGGCGCCCCTGGAGCGGCTGCGCGGCCATCTGCTGTCGGTGGCGATCCCGCCCGGGTCGCGGATGCACGGCGTCGAGGTCCACGAGCTGCGCATGCCTCCCGGCGCGGCGGTCACCCTGGTCGTACGGGACGGCAAGAGCTTCGTACCGGGGCCGACGACCGTGCTGCGGCGCGGCGACGAGCTCCTGGTGGTGGCGACGGACCCGGTGCGCGACGCGGCCGAGGCACGGCTGCGGGCGGTCGGCCAGGGCGGCAAGCTGGCCGGATGGCTGGGGACGGGCCGGCCGGGGGCGCGCCCGGACCAGGGGACCACGGGAACCAGGGGAACCAGGGGAACCACGGGGAAAAGGTCCGGCTGATCGGCCCGGTGGCTCGGCCCGGTGGCTCGGCCGGGCGGATCGGCCGGTGGACGCCCCGGCGGATCGGCCCGGTCGATCGGCCCGGTCGATCGGCCCGGTCGATCGGCCCGGTTAATCAGAGGTGTGATCTCCGTCATCCGTGCGCTTTCACAGGCGCGGAGCCGAATCCCCCTGTACCATGAAGGCACACCACTGATCGACCAACTCTGCCTGACGCAGAGCTGGCGCGACCGTATGGCGGTCGGAGGCTCCCCTCAGGTGAGCCCCGGCATCTACCGCAGTTCCGCGCAAGAGGACAGCTCTCGGCGGCGCCCGTACCCACCCGGTACGAGGGGCGCGCTACCAGGCGGCAGAAAGGCAAGGGCCGTGGCATCCACGGTCGCTTCCGAGCGTCGCCCGGGCTACGGGCAGCTCCTGCGCACTCCCGGCGCACTGACGTTCCTGCTGCCCGGCTTCGCCGCCCGGCAGCCCTTCGCGATGCTCACCATCAGCATCGTGCTCCTCGTCCAGCACACCACCGGCTCGTACGGCAGTGCCGGTGCCGTGGCCGCCGTCACCGGCGTCTCCATGGCCCTGTTCGCCCCCCAGAGCGGCAAGCTCGCCGACCGCCTCGGTCAGCGCGCGGTGCTGCTCCCCGGCGTCCTGGTGCACGCCGCCTCGGGCTCCGTACTGATCACGCTGGCCCTGGCCGGCGCCCCCCTGTGGGCGCTGTTCCTGGCCGCCGTCCCCACCGGCGCCTCGGTGCCGCAGGTCGGACCGATGGTCCGGGCCCGCTGGGCCGCCAAGCTCGACGGCTCGCCCCTGATGTCCACGGCCGCCGCCTTCGAGTCGGTGACTGACGAGTTCACCTTCGTCATCGGCCCGGTGCTCGCGACCGCGCTGTGCACCGGCGTCCACCCGGCGGCCGGACTGATCACCGAAGCCGCGCTGACCCTGGTCGGCGGCCTGCTCTTCGCCTCCCAGCACCGCACCCAGCCGCAGCCCAGCCGCGCCGGCGGCGACGACGCGCGCGTGGAGCACGTCTCCGCGCTCTCCATCCCCGGTGTGCGTGTCCTCGCCGTGTCGTTCCTCGGCATCGGCGCCGTCTTCGGCGGGATGCAGGTCTCGCTGACCGCGTTCTCCGAGGAGATCGGCAACCCCGGCGCCAACGGCCTGCTGTACGGGATCTTCGCCGCGGGCAACATGCTGGCGGGCATCGCGTGCGGCGCCATCGCCTGGAAGTCCGCTCCCCGGACGCGGCTGATCGCCGGCTACACCGGCCTGACGCTGGCCGCCTCGGGCCTGTGGGCCATGCACTCCGCGGTGCTGCTCGGCGGCCTCGGGCTGATCGTCGGCCTCTTCATCGCCCCGGCCCTGATCACCGGCTACACCCTGGTCGAGTCGCTGGTCCCGTCCTCCGCCCGGACCGAGGCCTTCACCTGGCTGACCGGCGCGGTGGCCCTGGGCCAGGCCGGCGCGGTCACCGTGGCCGGCCGGCTGGCCGACGCCCACGGCTCCAGCGCGGGCTTCCTGGTACCCATGGCGGGCACCGCGCTGGCCCTGGTCACGCTGGTCTCCCTGCGCTCGCGGCTGGCTCCGCGCTCCGCCGGACGCACCGTCGCGCGTAGTGGCGTGGGTCACCGCGTCCCCGTCACGGTGGACTGATCCAGCGGAATACGTCACTATGGACCGTCGTTAGCACTCATCGAGTGAGAGTGCCAGGAGGAAGACACGTGCCGACCTACCAGTACCAGTGCACCGAGTGCGGCGAAGGCCTCGAGGCGGTGCAGAAGTTCACCGATGACGCCCTGACCGTCTGCCCGAACTGCGACGGACGCCTCAAGAAGGTGTTCTCGGCCGTCGGCATCGTCTTCAAGGGCTCCGGCTTCTACCGCAACGACAGCCGCGGCTCCTCGTCGAGCAGCACGCCCGCGTCCTCGGCCGCCAAGCCGTCGACGTCGTCGGGCTCGGACTCGAAGCCGGCCGCGTCGTCGTCGAGCTCCTCGGCCTCCTCGGCGTCCAGCTCCACCAGCTCGTCGTCGGCCGCCTGACCGGCCGCACGAGCCCCGGAACACAGCCGGACCCCGCCGTCCCCGACGGCGGGGTCTTCGGCATGCCCGGACCACGTTCTGGCCGTGGATCACCCCGGCTAGGGTGCTGCGCATGGCTAACGCAGAGAGCACGCGAAGCGCGGACCACGCGGAGCACGCCGACCAAGGCGACCATGCCGACCACGCCGACCACGCGGTGAACGCCGAGGTGGCGGGGAGCGCCGGGAGCGCGGGGAGCGATGGCGGCGCCGGAGACGACGGGCGCGCGGAGATCGGTGTCATCGGCGGTTCCGGCTTCTACTCGTTCCTGGAGGACGTGACCGAGCTCCAGGTCGACACTCCGTACGGAAGCCCCAGCGACTCCCTGTTCCTGGGCGAGATCGCGGGCCGCCGGGTCGCCTTCCTGCCGCGGCACGGCCGCGGCCACCACCTTCCGCCGCACCGCATCAACTACCGCGCCAACCTGTGGGCCCTGCGCTCGGTGGGTGTGCGCCAGGTGCTCGGGCCCTGCGCGGTCGGCGGGCTGCGGCCCGAGTACGGGCCGGGGACGCTGCTCGTGCCGGACCAGCTGATCGACCGTACGAAGTCGCGCGTCCAGACGTACTACGACGGCCTGCCGCTGCCCGACGGCTCGGTCCCGAACGTCGTGCACGTGGCGCTGGCCGACCCGTACTGCCCCGAAGGCCGCAAGGCCGCGATCGCGGCGGCGCGCGGGCGCGACTGGGAGCCGGTGGACGGGGGCACGCTGGTCGTCATAGAGGGCCCGCGCTTCTCCACGCGCGCGGAGTCGCGGTGGCATGCCGCTATGGGCTGGTCGGTGGTGGGCATGACCGGCCACCCCGAGGCGGTGCTCGCCCGCGAACTGGGGCTCTGCTACACGACGATGACCCTGGTCACCGACCTGGACGCGGGCGCGGAGACCGGCGAGGGCGTCTCCCACGAGGAGGTGCTGCGGGTGTTCGCGGCCAATGTGGACCGCCTCCGCTCGGTGCTCTTCGACGCGGTGGCGGCCCTGCCGTCGGGAGAGCGCGACTGTCTGTGCACCCGGGCGCTGGACGGGCTGGACACGGGGATCCGGCTGCCGTAGGGGGGACGCGGGCTTGCCGTAGGGGGTGGTGGGGGGCCTGCTGTAGGGGGTGGGGACCTGCCGTAGGGGTTGGGGGCCCGGCGCGGGGACCTGCCATAGCGGGCTGCGGGGGGCTGCGGTCCGGGTGGCCCGTCTGCCCGTGCGGGTGAGGGAGTTGTCCACAACCCGGGAGTAATCCACAGGGCCGGGCGGGAAGTTGGCGCGGCGGGGATCGTGAGGAGCGTTCGAGCAGCACCCGCTCCCGCTCCTCACGATCGGTGGTGACCCGCCATGTCCTGGCCCTCTCCCCTGCCCTCCTCCCCCGCACCCGCCCCTCCCCCCACCCCCGCTCCCCCGCCTTCCCCGGCCCCCGAGCCGGTCGGCGTGCCCGTCTTCCCCCCGCTGCGGGTGCGCGGGAGCCGGCACCGGCTGCGGCGGGCGGTGCGGCGGCGGCGGCGGGCGATGGCGGCCGGGCTCGCGGTGGCCGCGGCGGCACTGGCGGCGGTGGGCGCGCGGGCCCCGGGCCGTGCGGAAGCGGGCCCCCCGGCAGCCGGCGCAGTGGCGAAGGTGAGCACGGGCGCCCGTCAGACGGCCGCGGCATCCGGCCCTGCCCCCAAGGCGGTTGACGTGGTGTCGGCGCCGGTACGGATCGCGGACGCGGAGACCGTACGGCTGCTGCGGCCCGGCGACCGGGTCGACGTGATCGCGGCACCCGACTCCTCACCGAGCGGCCCGGGCGGTACGCGCGGTACGGGCGGTTCAGGTGGCGCGGGCAATTCCGGCGCGGCCCGCCTGGTGGCCTCGGGTGCGCGGGTGACCGATGTGCCCCGGCCACGCGGTCCGTCCGCGTCCGACGAGGGGGCTTTGGTCGTCCTCTCCGTCCCCCGCGCCACCGCGACGGCGCTCGCGGGTGCCGGCGCGACCTCCCGGCTGGTGGTGACGTGGTGCTGAATCGCACTGACTTCCTGTCAAGTCACCTGTCTGCGTATGCGGATTGGACAGTGCGGTCATGCGCTGACGTAGGTTGCGGAACGATTTGCTCCACCCCCCGCACCTGCGAAGAGAGGCTCACTCGTGACCGACGAGAAGAAGAGCGGCGGCGTCATGGCGGGCTTCAAGGCCTTCCTGATGCGCGGCAATGTGATCGACCTGGCCGTCGCGGTGGTCATCGGTGCCGCGTTCACCACGATCGTGAACTCGGTCGTGAAGGGCGTCATCAACCCGCTGGTCGGTGCGTTCGGCACGAAGGACCTGAACAGCTACAGCTCGTGCCTGAAGGGACCCTGCCGGTTCGACACGAAGACGGGCGAGGCCGTCTCCGGTATCCCGATCATGTGGGGTCTGGTCCTCAGCGCGGTGCTGAGCTTCCTCATCACGGCGGCCGTCGTGTACTTCCTGATGGTCCTGCCGATGGCCAAGGTCCTGGCCATGCGCGCCCAGCGCGACAAGGCGAAGGAGGGCGTCGAGGAGACCCTGGAGATCAGCGAGCTGGAGGTGCTGAAGGAGATCCGCGACGCCCTGGTCTCCCAGCGGGGCACGGGGCACAGCACGCCGTAGCGCACGGCCGCGGGCCGGGTGGGGCCACGCTCAGATGTGGTGGGGCGGCTTCTCGTCGAGGAAGCGCGCGAGATCGGCCGCGCTGCCGGCCGAGGGGGCCCGCTCACCCCACCCGCGGTCCGTGTCGTCCGAGGACTGCTGGTCCAGCGGATCGTCGAAGACCAGCGCGGGCCTCGGCTTCGGGTCGGGCGCCGGCTTCGCATCGCGCGGTCCGGGGGCGGGGGCGGTACTCATGGATCCAGGGTACGGCGACACGGCGGCCGGGGCGGCGGGGATCCGGGTGGCGCAGGTCACCGCCACCGAAGCCATCCCCGTGGCCGATGTCCAAGCCCTCCCCGCCGCCTTCCCCTCTCCCCCTCACCGGTCCTTCGGGTCGAGCAGCCAGAGGCCGAGGACGACGAGGAACGCCAGGCCGAGGAACCCCGTGCCCCACCAGGCGGTCGCGGTGTCGCCCTTCATCCACTCGTTGACGATCACCGTCAGCCCCCAGAGCTGGCCGACGACCACGGTGATCGCCAGGACGAGGCGGGCCGTCAGCTTCGAGGACCGCTCGGGCTCCTGCTCGGTGCCCGCACCGGGGCCGGGCCCGGTGCGCCGGGTACGGGGGTCGCCGTATCCACTGGTGGCGCGGATCTGGGGGTACCGGTCGTGCACGGGACGGTTGAGGCGGGGCTGGGCGCTGCCGGGCGTATACGGGGGCGGCGCGGGCACGACGGCGTCGCCGCTCCCGCCGGGGCCGGTGTCGGCGCTCATGTCCGCTCGCTCCTCTCGGTCCGGGAACCCGCTCCCGGGCAGCCGATCCGGGCCGCCATGTCCGGGTGCCGCTCACCGAACTGCCGGCACATGGCCGCCTTGACGCTCTCGCCGGAGCGGGTGGTGGCCACCGCCCAGACGCTGCCGTCGACCTCCTCCACGAGGAGCACCTTCGGCAGGGGGCGGGGCGGCGGCCCGGCGGTCACCTCACCGGTGCGGGGGTCGAAGACGCCCTCGTGGCAGGGGCAGTACAGCTCGCCCTCGTCACCCCGGTCGGTGCGCCACAGCACCGCGCAGGCCAGGTGCGTACAGACGGCGGAGTAACCGACGAGGGTGCCGTCCCGGAGCCGGACGCCGACCGCCCGGTCGTCCTCGCCGGGGAAGCGGAAGGCGACCGCCTCGCCGGGGCGGAGCCCGTCGGCCACGCGCTTGGCCTCGGGGGCGTCCGCACTGTCCCCGTGCCGGTGGAGTACGCCTCCGGCGACGGCGACCGCCCCCACGGCGAGGCCGCCGGAGACGGTGGTGACGATCCGCAGGTAGTCGCGGCGGGTGGTGAGCGAGTCGGCGGCGACGCGGTCGCGCAACGCCTCCCGGGCGGGGTCGGGCCAGGGGACGGCGCCACCCGGGCCGTCCTCGCGCGAGCGGCCTTCCCCCGGGCCGGCCACGCGCGGGCCGCCTCCCCCCGGGGCACCGTCGCCCGGCCCACCCGACCCCGGCCCGCCCGGCCCCGGCGGGGCCGTCCCCGGCGTGCCGGGACCGCCGCCCGGGCCGTCGGGCGGCGGGGGCTGGCCGGTCGGGCTCATCGGACCGTCCTTCCGTTCACCTCGACGACCGGGAGGCCGCCGGGGACCGGCCAGTCGACCCGGTCGGCGGGGACGACCATGGCCACTCCGGTGGACACGACGACATCGCCGAACGTGAAGGAGTCGGCGACCTGGACACCGGGGCGTTCGGCGCGGAGCTCGTCGAGCGTTCCGTAGAAGAGGGCGCCGGTGGGGCAGACCGTGGCGCACATGGGGGCGAGGCCGTAGGCGGTGCGGTCGTAGCAGAGGTTGCACTTCATCTGCAGCTTCGCCTGGAGGTCGATCTTCGGTACGCCGAAGGGGCAGGCGTTGACGCAGTTGGCGCAGCCGATGCAGCGGCTGGTGTCGGCCTGCTGCACCACCCCGTCGGCCGTCACCAGGATCGCGTCGGCGGGACAGACCTCGGCACAGGGGGCCACCGGGTCCTCGCAGTGCATACAGACCGTGGGAAGGGAGGCGACCGAGTGCCCCTCGTCGGGGTAGTCGAGATGGATCATGGATTTGCCCCGGTGCGAGTCGCATTCGCGGCAGGCCGAGACACAGGCCTGGCAGCCGATGCACCGACCCGGGTCGATGAAGATCGTTCTGCCCATCATGGCGGGCGTCAGCTCCTCTCGGCGGTGCCGCGCCCCTGCGGGGCCGTGGGCGGCCGGGGGTCGGTGCGGGGGTCGGTGCGGGGGTCCTGGGCCGCCGTACGGGCCGCGTGGCCGGGGGCGTTCGGCGGCGCGGGGACCTCGGTGAGCCGGTCGCCGGGCTCGATGCGGCAGGCGCAGACCTTGTACTCGGGGATCTTGGAACGGGGGTCGAGGGCATCGATGGTGAGCACATTGGCGGCGGTGGGAGCCGGCCAGTGGTACGGGATGAAGACGGTGTCGGGGCGGATCGCCTCGGTAACCAGGGCGGGGAAGACCTCGCTGCCGCGCCGGGTGACGACGCGGACCGGGTCGCCGTTGCGGAAGCCGTGCGAGGGGTGGACCTCCACCCAGGGGCGGGGGGTCTGTTCGACGAGCGCGCCGAGCCGGCGGGTCTGGTTGCCGGAGAGGAAGTGCGCCACGGTCCGGCCGGTGGTGAGGGAGAGGGGGTGCTCGTCGTCGTACGGGTCCATCGGCGGGTGCCAGTCGACGACCTGCATATGGATCCTGCCGTCGGGGTGCGGGGTCCGCCCGTCCTCGAAGAGGCGCGGGGTGCCGGGGTGGTCGGTGGAGGGGCAGGGCCAGACGATCCCGCCGGTCTCCTCCAGACGCTCGTAGGTGATGCCGTAGTAGTCGTTGACCGTCCCGGCGGAGGCGGCGCGCAGCTCGTCGAAGACCTCGCGCGAACCGGCGAAGGCGAACTTGTCGCCCGCACCGAGGAGTTCGGCCAGCCGGCAGATCACCCAGGTGTCGGTGCGGACCCCGGCCGGGGGCTCCTGGGCCTTGTTGTGCTTGACCACCCTGGCCTCGGCGTTGGCCATCACGCCCTCGTCCTCGGCCCACGTGGTGACGGGGAGGACCACATGCGCGTTGGCCGCGGTCTCGGAGAGGAAGAAGTCGAATTGGGCATGGAACTCAAGGGCGTCGTAGCCCTCCTTGACCTTCCGGTAGTCCGGGAGGGAGACGAAGGGGTTGTTGCAGACGCCGATCAGACCGCGGATCTCCTGGCGGCGCATCTGATGGACCATCTCCGTCATCGAGGTCCCGGCATACGGGAGTTCGGACTCCTCGATGCCCCAGATCTCGCAGATCTGCCGACGGTGCTCGGCGTTCAGGATGGAGCGCCCGCCGGGCAGCAGGTCGGCCTTCTGGCCGTGTTCCCGGCCGCCCTGGCCGTTGCCCTGGCCGGTGAGGGTGCCGTAGCCCGCGCCGGGTCTGCCGAGGTTGCCGGTGGCCACGCAGAGGTTGATCACGGAGAGGCAGTTCTCGACGCCCTGCGAGTGGTGCTCGATGCCCCGGGCGTGCCAGGCCATGGCCTTGGGGGCGCGGGCGAAGGCGCGGGCCACCTCGACGATCTGGGCGGCCGGCACCCCGCAGATCTCGGCGGCCCGCTCGGGGGGATACTCGGCGGCCTTGGCGCGGACCTCCGCCCAGCCCGTGGCGTGGGCGGCGAGGTAGGCCTCGTCGACGAGCCCATCCTGGATCACGACGTGGAGGAGCGCGGTGAAGAACGCCGAGTCGGTGCCGGGTTTGAGGGCGACGTGGATGTCGGCGGTGCGGGCGACCGCCGTCTCGCGCGGGTCGACCACGATCAGGGTGGCGCCCCGGTCGCGGGCCCCCCACACGTACTGGGTCAACACGGGGAAGCATTCGCCGACGTTGGACCCGGCGATGAGCAGGCAGTCGGTGAGGAGGATGTCGGAGAAGGGATTGGCGGCCCGGTCGATACCGAAGGCGAGCTTGTTGGCGCCGGCCGCGGAGACCATGCACAGCCGCCCGTTGTAGTCGACGTGCCGGGTCTTCAGCGCGACCCGGGCGAACTTGCCGACCAGATAGGTCTTCTCGGAGAAGAGGCTGGCCCCGCCGAGCAGTCCGAAGGCGTCGTTGCCGTGCTCGCTCTGAATCCGGCGGATCTCCGCGGCCGTGAAGTCCAGGGCCTCCTCCCAGGTGGCCTCGCGGAAGGATTCGTCGCGGGAGCGGCGCAGCAGCGGCGCGGTGAGCCGGTCAGGGTGGTTGATCTGCTGGTACGCGTTGATGCCTTTGGGGCACAGGCGCATCCGGTTGATGTCGTGGTTGCGGGGTTCGACGCCGAAGACCTTGCCGGCGCGGTCCACGCGGAGATACATCCCGCACTGCACCCCGCAGAAGCAGCAGTGGGTGGGCACCAGGGTCTCGCCGTCCTGGTCGGCGCGCCGGCGGTCGGCCGGGACGGCGCCCGCGTCGAGGAAGTCGCGGGTGCCGGGCGGGGCGAGGGAGGGGTCCAGCGGGAGCCGGTTCACTTGTAGCCCTTCTTGACGTGCGCGAGGTAGGCGGAGCCACGCAGCACCCGCTTGCAGCGCGGGCAGTACTCGGCCCAGGCGTCGAAGCCGAGGTCCAGATCGCGCATGGTGCCGCGCAGGTTCTCGACATAGGGGGTGGTGTCGACGGGCTCGCCGCACCGGCGGCACCGGAAGACCTGCTCGTCCTGGCGGGCGGTGTACTTGAAGAGCTGCATCCCGACGGCGGCGGGCCGCTGGACGATGTGGAAGAACTTCCCGAACGGGATGTAGATGAGGGTGAACACCACGGACACCATGTGCAGCACGGCCAGGAACTCGTAGCCGCCGCCGTGCAGGAAGAGCGACGAGAAGGTGAGGAGGAGGCCGGTCACGGAGACGACGATCAGCAGGATGAGCGGGACCAGGTCGTAGGCGAAGCGCTGGCCGGTGATCGCGCCGCGGTCCTTCATCCGGCGCCACAGGAAGTACGAGGCACCGGGGACGACCAGGAGGGCGGCGATGTCCAGACCGTGGAACATCAGCCGGCCCAAGAAGTCCAGGGAGTCGAAGCCGAGGATTCTCAGGCCCCAGATCCGCATCTCGTAGCCGGGTCCGGGACCGGTCGGGGCGGTGAAGGTGAACCAGCCCCAGGTGAGGGGGAAGGTGATCGCGGCGGCCAGCAGACAGCCCCAGAAGATCAGCTGGTGGGCGGCCCAGCGGGCGTGCGAGCGGGCGCCGAGGAACTTCTGGAGACCGAGGTAGGTGGCGGCCATCCTGGGCAGCGCGGTGGGCGCCCGGCGGAAGTTGGCGACGGAGAAGAGGCTGCGCCGGCCCTGGGTGAAGAGGCGGCGGGCGCCGGGGGAGGAGAGCCACACGGTGTAGCGGTAGGCGATGCCGAAGGCGAGGAAGACGGTCGCGCAGGCGTAGGGAAGGAGGGCGGAGTCGAAGTCCTTCAGCCGGCGGCTGCCGAAGACGATGGCGAGGATCAGCAGGAGGGAGAGGGCGGTACCGGCGGCGGTCGCGCGCAGCGCGACGGTGGGCTTCGCCGCGGAAGGCTGCACTGCGGGACGCTTCGCTGCGGGAGGCTCGGTCACCCGGCCACCGTAGGTGCATCTGACCGTTTATCACCTGTTTTGACGGTCGGCGGGGTGAAGCCTTCAGTCAGATGGCAGTCAGGGCGGCGGCGGCCCGCCGACTCCCCTTCCGGCCGCGGACGGACCGTGCCGGCCCGCCCGCAGACCGCGGCGGCGCGATGCCGAGAACCCGGCGGCGTGACGCCGGAAACCCCCGGTCAACCCGCCCGGGCACCCCTCGGTGTCCCCGTCCCGGCGCCCGCGTCTGATCTCCTTGGCCCCATGCCCCGCATGACCGCACGCAGCCGCCACGAACACCACCGGGCGTCGACGCCCCTGGAACTCTTCTTCGACCTCTGTTTCGTCGTCGCCGTCGCCCAGGCCGGCGCCCGTCTCGTCCACTCGCTCGCCGAGGGCCACCTCGGCGCCGGGCTGGCCGGTTACACCGCTGTCTTCTTCGCCATCTGGTGGGCCTGGATGAACTTCACCTGGTTCGCCTCGGCGTACGACAGCGACGACGTGCTGTACCGGGTCGTCACTCTCGTACAGATCACCGGCGTCCTGATCCTCGCCGCCGGGGTGCCGCGCGCCTTCGACGACCGCGACTTCACCGTCTGCGTCATCGGCTACATCGTGATACGGCTCGCCCTGACCAGCCAGTGGCTGCGCGCGGCGCGCAACGCGGCGGACCCGGGCGAGCGCGGGATGGCGCTGCGGTACGCCGCCGGGCTCGTGGTGTGCCAGCTCGGCTGGGTCGGGCTGCTCTTCGTGCCGGTGGGCACCGCCCGCTCCCTGGTCTTCGTGGCACTGGCCCTCGCCGAGGTCGCGGTGCCCGTGATCGCCGAGCGGGACGCCCAGAGCACCTGGCATCCGCACCACATCGCCGAGCGGTACGGGCTGTTCACCCTGATCGTGCTGGGCGAGACGGTCGCCGCCGCCACCGTCGCCGTACAGGAGGCGCTCGACGAACACGAGGCGCTGGGTGAGCTGCTGCCGCTCGCGGGCGGCGGGCTGCTGATCGTCTTCGCGGCCTGGTGGATCTACTTCGCCGTGCCGATCGCCGGTCATCTCGTCTCGAACCGCCAGGCGTTCGCCTGGGGGTACGGACACTTCGTCATCCTCGGCTCGGCCGCGGCCATCGGGGCCGGGATGGAGGTGGCGGTCGAGCAGGCGGTCGGCAAGGCGCACATCTCCACGGCGGCGGCGTCGGCCGCCGTGACCGTGCCCGCCGCCCTGTTCATGATCACGGCATGGGCGCTGCACTCGCGCCACTTCAAGCGCACCACCGCCCAGCAGCTTGTTCTGCCCGTCTCGGCAGTGGCGACCCTGGCCTGCACGTTCGCCGGGCACGCCGCCGTCCCCGCGGCCGGTCTGGTGGCCGTCGCCACCGTGGCGACGGGAGTGGCGCTGACCGCTCGCGACGGCGAGGGCGAGGGCCCTAGGGTCGACGGTCATGGCTGACACCCCGAAGACCTTGCGGACCGACTCCCTCACGGATGTGCCGGGCTTCCTCGTCGGGCACGCCCGGGTCCCCGGCGAGCGGGCCCTGAGCGGGACCACCGTCGTCCTCGCCCCGGCCACCGGCGCCGTCGCCGGCGTCGATGTGCGCGGCGGCGGCCCCGGCACCCGGGAGACCGACGCCCTCGACCCGCGCAATGTCGTCGAGCGGATCGACGCCGTGGTGCTGACGGGCGGCAGCGCGTACGGACTCGACGCCGCGGGCGGGGTGATGGCCTGGCTGGAGGAGCGCGGACGCGGGGTGCGGGTGGGGCCCGAGCCGCACCAGGTGGTCCCGGTCGTCCCGGCCGCCTGCCTCTTCGACCTCGGGCGCGGCGGCGACTGGCGCGCCCGGCCGGACGCGGCCACCGGCCGGGCCGCCGTCGAGGCGGCGGGCACCGAGGTCGTCCAGGGCGGCGTCGGCGCCGGGACCGGGGCGGTCGCGGGCGGCCTCAAGGGCGGGGTCGGCACCGCGAGCCTCACCCTGCCCTGCGGGGCCACCGTCGGGGCGCTGGTCGTCGTCAACTGCGCGGGATCGGTGCTCGATCCGGCCACGGGGGCGCTGTACGGGGCGGCGGGGCGCGTCGCGTACCCCGAACCGGGCGTCCACGAGGCGGCCATGAGGCGGCTGGAGGCGGCCCTCGCCACCTTCCGGCTGCCGCCCCTGAACACCACGCTCGCGGTGGTCGCCACCGACGCGCCGCTCACCCGGCCGCAGGCGCAGAAGCTCGCGGGCACCTCGCACGACGGCCTGGCCCGGGCGATCCGGCCGGTGCATCTGATGCACGACGGCGACACGGTCTTCGCCCTGGCCACCGGCACCGGCACCGCCACCGGCACCGCGCTGTCGCCGGACGGCCTCAACTCGGTGCTGGCGGCGGGCGCGGACGTGGTGGCCCGGGCGATCACCAAGGCCGTGCTCGCCGCCGAGGGGGTGGAGGGACCCGGCGGGACGTTCCCGTCGTACCGGGAGCTGTACGGGAGTTGAACACGCCCCGGGCGCACCCGAACACTCCCGGACGCGCCCGGCTACGCGCCCCTTGTGGCGTGAGTCACAGGGTGCCCCCGCAACCGTAAGGGCCATGTGGGTGCTCTGTGCACGTACTGGAGTGACGTACGCACAGATGGAGCAACCACGTGATCTCGCCCGACACCGCCGCGCAGTCGCAGTCCCGCACCCCGCAGCAACTGCGCGCCCGGCGGCGGGCGTTCGCCGCCGCGTCGGCGCTGCTGCTCGGCGCCCTGACCCTGACCGCCTGCGGCGGCAGCGCGTCCGGGTCCGACAAGGACGGGAGCAAGGGCAAGGGCGGCGACTCGGCCCCCGCCCAGGACGTCTCCACACTGAAGATCACGATCTCGGCGAAGGACGGCTCCACCGACGCGAGCGTCAACAGCACCGCCGTCACCGCCCAGGGCGGCAAGCTCACCCAGGTCACCATGGTCGAGGCCCAGACCGGCAAGGCCGTGGCCGGGGCGCTCGCCGCCGACGGGCTGTCCTGGAAGCCCACCGCGAAGGTGGAGCGCGGCACCCCGTACAAGATCATGGCGACCGGCAAGGACGACAAGGGACGGCCCGCGACGGAGAACTCCGCCTTCACCACGGTCTCCTCGAAGAACAGCTTCATCGGCACCTACACGCCGGACAACGGCGCGACGGTCGGTGTCGGCATGCCGGTCTCGTTCACCTTCGACAAGGCGATCACCGACAAGAAGGCCGTCCAGTCGCACATCACGGTCAGCTCCAGCAGCGGCCAGCAGGTGGTCGGCCACTGGTTCGGCGGCCAGCGCCTCGACTTCCGGCCGCAGGACTACTGGAAGGCCGGGTCCAAGGTGACGATGAAGATCGACCTGGACGGGGTGCAGGGCGGCAAGGGCATCTCGGGCGTGCAGTCCAAGACCGTCACCTTCACCATCGGCCGCAACCAGGTCTCCACGGTCGACGCCAGGACCCAGAAGATGACCGTGCAGCAGGACGGCAAGACGATCAAGACCCTGCCCGTCTCGACCGGCAGCGCCGAACACAGCACCTACAACGGGCAGATGGTGATATCCGAGAAGTTCACCGAGACCCGGATGAACGGAGCCACGGTGAACTTCGGCGGCGAGTACGACATCAAGGACGTACCGCACGCGATGCGCCTGTCCACCTCGGGCACGTTTCTGCACGGCAACTACTGGTACAAGGGCGACCCGTTCGGCAACACGGGAACCAGCCACGGCTGTGTGGGGCTGAAGGACGTCCGGGGCGCCCAGGGGGACACCCCCGCCAAGTGGTTCTTCGACCACTCGCTGATCGGTGACGTGGTGACCGTGAAGGGCTCCCCGGACAAGACGATCGCCCCCGACAACGGCCTGAACGGCTGGAACATGGGCTGGACCGAGTGGCAGGCGGGCAGCGCCGCCTGACGGCCCGTCGGAGTACGGTCCGGGGCGCCGCCCCGGGCCGGCTCCCCCGCCGCACCCGGCCGTTCCAAGCCGATGAGAATGTTTCGGCCATGCCCGCTGCGCGAAGCGCGCGCAAGGGCTACGTTGAGCACCCTCTACGTGACGAACAGCTACGGCGGGGAGACGCCTTGGTGCCCAACGAGTGCGAGTACGAGACGGCCGAGGAACACCTCGCCGGCCTGCTCGGCCGCGCGCTGAACTCGTTCGACCTTCCGGACGAGCTGGTGGAGAGCCTGGATTCGGCCCTCGCGCACACCACTTCGCTGCACTCGTCGCTGCACGCCTCGGGTGGCCCCGGCCGCCCCCGGCTCAGCCGCGAGACCTACCGCCACACCTATCTCCTCCTCGACGGCGCCACGGTCACCCTCTGGGAGGTCGTGCACGCCCGGGGCAACGAGGTGTACGCGGACGAGGAGAGCGCGGTGCTCGCCGCGGCCCGGCTGTGCCGGCGGGTCCGGCCGGACCTGGCGCCCGGGGTGGCCGACGACGGACTGGACCCGGGCCTCACCGGGGTCGAGGTCATCGGCGGGCCGGCGCCGGTGGAGCGCGCCGGAGCCGGCCGGACGTACGAGGCGGACGGCTCGGCCGACCACGCGCGGCGGCTGCTGCGCCGCGCCGAGAACCCGGACCGGCCCGGCGAGAGCGTGGCCCGCTTACTGCGCGGCGCCCTCGCCCACCGCATCGCCCGGGCCCTGGGCGGCCCGGGCGGAGCGGCCGGGCGCGGCGGCGCCATCCTGTACGAGCACGCGTTCCTGCTCGGCGACGGCGTCGAGCTGAGCCTGTGGGAGGTCGAGCACACGGCGACACCGGACGGCAGTCACATGTGCGAGGTGTACGCGGCGCAGGAGTCGGCGCGGGCGGCGGTGGAGCGGCGCACACGGGTCTCCTGACGCGCGGTCGGGAAAAGCAAGGACGCCGGGCCGGGTGGAGGGAACTCCACCCGGCCCGGCGTCCTTGTGTCCTACCGGCCCGCCCGCCGCGTCACGGCGTCAGCGCCGGCTCCTTGGCCACGTCATCGAAGTCGTCGGAGGGGACCGCGTCCGCGCCGCCCTCCAGATGCTGCTTGGGCCTGGCCGGCAGCAGGAACATCCCGACGAAGATCAGGGCGCAGACGCCCGCCACGACCCACAGCGAGCGCTGGAAGGCGTCCGAGAAGGCCGGGCCGATCTCGGCGAGCGGGAGATCGTCGTCGATCGCGCCGAAGAAGACCACCGACACCAGACCGAGGCCCAGCGCGTTGCCCATCTGCTGCACGGTGTTGATCAGACCGGACGCGGAGCCCGCGTGCTCCTGCGGGACCTCCGAGAGGACCGCGTCGGTGAGCGGGGCGACGATCAGACCCATGCCGACGCCGAGCACCACCAGCGGCAGCGCCATCTGCCAGGACTCGATGTCCATCCCGAAGTGGCGCGCCTCCCAGATGTAGATCAGCAGGCCGAGGGCGGTCACCAGCGCGCCCGCCTGGAGCACCTTGCGGCCGAACCTGGGCACCAGCGACTGGACGGACATGCCCGCCGCGGCCGACATGGCGATGGAGAACGGGATACCGGTCAGACCGGCCCGCAGCGCGCTCCAGCCGAGGCCTATCTGCATGTACAGCGTCCACACCAGGAAGAAGATGCCCATCGCGAGGCCGAACGTCATCTGCACCGCGATGCCCGCGGCGAAGCTCTTCACCCGGAACAGCGAGAGCTCCACCAGCGGCGAGCCGTCCCTGCGCGCCTTGACCCGCTCGTACGCCACGAGCGCACCGAAGACGACGAGGCTGCCGGCCATCGAGAGGTGGCCCCACAGCGGCCAGCCCAGCTCCCGGCCGCGGGTCAGCGGGTAGAGCAGCATCAGCAGACCGAGGGTGACCAGCGCGACGCCCACGAGGTCGAGCTTGAGGGCCTTGGGCGCCCTGGACTCGGTGATGAACTTGGCGCCCAGGACCAGACCGGCGATACCGACCGGCAGGTTGATCAGGAAGATCGGCCGCCACTCGAGACCGAACAGGTTCCACTCGGTCAGCAGCGCGCCCAGGATCGGACCCGAGACCGCGCCCAGGCCGATGACCGCGCCGAACATGCCGAACACCTTGCCGCGCTCCTCGGCCGGGAAGGTGGCGTGGATGATCGACAGGACCTGCGGCACCATCAGGGACGCCATGGCGCCCTGGAGGATGCGGGAGGCCACCAGCATCTCCGGGTTGGCGGCGAAGCCGCAGAGCGCCGAGGCGATGGTGAAGCCGGTCATACCGATGAGGAAGAGCTTCTTGCGGCCGTGGATGTCACCGAGGCGGCCACCGGTGATCAGTCCGGCGGCGAACGCCAGGGCGTATCCCGCGGTGATCCACTGGATCGAGGCGAAGGTCGCCCCGGTGTCCTTCTGGATCGAGGGGATCGCCACGTTGACGATCGTGACGTCGACCAGGTCCATGAAGGCCGCGGTCATCACGATGGCCAGGGCGAACCACCGTCGGCGGTCGGTCACGGCGGCGGCTGTGCCGGGGGCCGCGGCTTCTGGAGGTGTGGGCGTGGTGGAGGTCATGGGAGAGAAGTTAGACCGTATGTAGGTCAGACCGCGTCCTAGTTTTCCCGCATCCTGGATCTCATGACGGACACCCCGGCTCGGCTGCTCCAGCTCCTCTCCCTGCTCCAGACGCCCCGCGAGTGGCCCGGCGGCGAGCTCGCCGAGCGGCTCGCCGTCTCGCGGCGCACGGTCCGCCGCGATGTGGACCGGCTGCGCGAGCTGGGCTATCCCGTCCAGGCGACCCTGGGCGCCGACGGGGGGTACCGGCTGGTGGCCGGGAAGGCGATGCCGCCGCTGGTCCTCGACGACGAGGAGGCGGTGGCCATCGCGGTGGGGCTGCGGGCGGGCGCGGGCCACGCCGTCGACGGGGTGGAGGAGGCGTCGGTACGGGCGCTGGCCAAGCTGGAGCAGGTGCTGCCGTCCCGGCTGCGGCACCGCGTCGCCACCCTCCAGGCCGCCACGATGCCGCTGACCGGTCCGTGGCGCGGCGACGGGGCGAGCGTCGACCCGCACACGCTGACCGTGATGGCCTCGGCGGTCACCGGCAAGGAGCGGCTGCGCTTCGACTACCGCAAGGGCGACGGCAGCGAGTCGCACCGCCAGGTCGAGCCGTACCGGCTGGTGTCGACGGGCCGGCGCTGGTACCTCGTCGCGTACGACATCGAGCGCGAGGACTGGCGTACGTTCCGGGTCGACCGGGTGGCCGCCCCCTTCGCGACCGGGTCGCGGTTCGCGGCCCGGGAGCTGCCCGCGCAGGACGCGGCGGAGTTCGTGAGCCGGTCGCTGACGCGGATGCAGCCGGAACTGGACCTGGACGTGACGTTCGAGGCGCCCGCCGACTTCGTGACGGCCCGGCTCACCCCCTCGATGGGGGCGCCCGTGCCGCTCGGCCGGGCGCGGTGCCGGCTGCGGGCGCGGGTGACGGAGTCGCTGGAGTGGGTGGCGATCCGGCTGGCGCTGGTGGACTGCGAGTTCGCGGTGGCCTCGCCCGGGGCGCTGACGGACTATCTGGCGGATCTGGGGTCCCGGCTCACCCGGGCGGCGGGCCCGCAGCCCGAGTAGTCGCCCGCGCGCCCGCGGCCTCCCCCCGGGCAGGGGGGAGCCCCCGGCACCAGGGGGGGAGGGTGCCGGGGGCTCGTCTGGGGGGTGGGCCGGGGCGGATCGTTACGCCGCCGCGTCGAAGCCCGTGTCCCGTGCCATCTTCTTCAGTTCCAGCAGGGCGTGCTTCTCGATCTGGCGGATGCGCTCGCGGGTCAGGCCGTGCTCCTTGCCGACCTCGGTCAGCGTGCGCTCGCGGCCGTCGTCGATCCCGTACCGCATCTTGATGATCGAGGCGGTGCGCTGGTCGAGCTTGCCGATGAGGTCGTCGAGCTCCTCGCTGCGCAGCAGCGTGAGCACCGACTGCTCGGGGGAGATCGCCGAGGTGTCCTCCAGGAGGTCGCCGAACTGGGTCTCGCCCTGGTCGTCGACCGCCATGTTGAGCGAGACCGGGTCGCGCGCCCAGTCCAGGACGTCGGCGACGCGCTCCGGGGTGGAGCCCAGCTCCGCGGCCACCTCGACGGCCTCCGGGTCCCTGCCGTTCTCCCGGTTGAACTCGCGCTGGACGCGGCGGATCCGGCCCAGCTCCTCCACCAGGTGGACGGGGAGGCGGATGGTGCGGGACTGGTCGGCTATCGAGCGCGTGATGGCCTGGCGGATCCACCACGTCGCGTACGTCGAGAACTTGAAGCCCTTGGCGTAGTCGAACTTCTCCACCGCGCGGACCAGGCCCGCGTTGCCCTCCTGGATCAGGTCGAGCAGGGGCAGACCCGCCCTCGGATAGCGCCGGGCCACGGCGACGACGAGGCGGAGGTTGGAGCGGATGAAGAGGTCCTTGGCCCGGTCACCGGCGGCGACCAGGGCTTCGAGTTCCTCGCGGGAGGCGCCGCCGGCCTTGCTCTCCACCTCGCCGTCGAGGATCTGGCGTGCGTACACACCCGCCTCGATGGTCTGGGAGAGCTCGACCTCCTTGGCGGCGTCGAGCAGCGGCGTCCGCGCGATCTCGTCGAGGTACATTCCGACCAGGTCGCGGTCGGCGATCTCGCCGCTGACGGCGCGAACACTGCTCCCCGACTCGGATCCGCTGCTTGCGGTCCGGCGGGCGACGGCGCGGGTTGCCATGCGTGCTCCCTTGCTGTGTAGGTCGCGACACCCTCCCGGGTGCCCTGCATCCGATGGAAACAACGGCTGGAATCCGGACAGAATTCCCGTCCGGACCATCGATTTTCCGGATCATGCAGTACCCTGTGCCGCCACAGTGGCGGACGGATGCCGCGGGAACGTACAGAGGCGCAGGTCAGACCAGGTGCCGGGACCCGTGGTCCCCGGCCGCGACCCCCGTCCTCTGAGACCGGCGTCACACCCGGAACAGTTGCCTTCACCGCAGAAGTACCCAACCCCCGTTCCGCTCTCTCCCACCGTGAAGACGGCCCGCGCCGCCTCCTGGTTGCTCAGGATGTCCAGACTGCCCTGGTTCCCTGGTACCCCTTTCGGCCCAACCGCAACGGGGTGGGGGAAATGGCCGGACAGGTGATATCTTGTTCAACTTTCAAGAAGCGCCGGTACAGTGGAGACCATGACCACCACCCCCGCCGAGGAGCCGCGCTGGCTCAGCGACGACGAGCAGCGCACCTGGCGTGCCTACCTCCACGCCACCACGCTCCTGGAAGACCATCTCGACCGCCAGCTCCAGCGCGACGCCGGGATGCCGCACATCTACTACGGGCTGCTCATCCAGCTCTCCGAGGCTCCCCGGCGGCGGCTGCGGATGACCGAGCTGGCCATCGGCGCCAAGATCACCCGGTCCCGGCTCTCGCACGCGATCGCGCGGCTGGAGAAGAACGGCTGGGTGCGGCGCGAGGACTGCCCCTCGGACAAGCGCGGTCAGTTCGCGGCGCTCACCGACGAGGGCTTCGCGGTCGTGGAACGGACCGCGCCCGGCCATGTGGCGGCCGTGCGCCAGGCGATGTTCGACCGGCTCACCCCCGAGCAGGCCGAGCAGCTCGGGCAGATCATGCGGGTGATCGCCGAGGGCCTCCAGCCCAAGGACGCAGGAGCGGACCTGCCCTGGCTCCGCTGAGCCGGACAGGTCCGCGTCTGGTGTGTGCTCTGCTGACCGCTTACGCGTCCCCCACGTAGGCGGCCGGCGTCAGTGGGCGACCACCGGCACCCGGATCTCGTCCTCGACGCCCTCGGCGTCGCCGGAGCCGGTGAGCGAACCCATGTCCGGACGGCCGGTGTTGATGAAGGTGACCGCGATCGCCGAGGCGACCACCAGGATGCCGACCGCCCACCAGATGGCGCTGGTGAAGCCGTGCACCATCGCCTGGAGCTTCAGCAGCTCCAGGCTCTTGGCGCCGGCGGCGTGCGAGGTCGCGTACGCCGTGGTGGCGGAGGCGGCGATGGTGTTCAGCAGGGCCGTGCCGATGGCGCCGCCCACCTGCTGCGAGGTGTTGACCATGGCGGAGGCGACACCCGCGTCACGCGGCTCGACCCCGATGGTGGCCAGCGACATGGCCGGCATGAAGGCGGTGCCCATGCCGAGGCCGAGCAGGAGCTGCGCCGGCAGGATCAGCCCGGCGTAGGAGGTGTCGATCTGGAGCTGGGTGAGGATCAGCATGCCGACACCCGCGGTCAGGAAGCCGGGGCCCATCAGCAGGCGCGGCGGCACCCGGGTCATCAGCCGGGCACCGATCTGGGTGGAACCGGTGATCATGCCCGCGATCATCGGCAGGAACGCGAAGCCGGTCTTGACCGGCGAGTAGCCCTTCACGACCTGGAGGTAGTACGTCAGGAAGAGGAAGAGGCCGAACATCGCGATGATGGCGAGGCCGAGGGAGAGGTAGACCCCGCCCCGGTTGCGGTTGGTGATGACGCGCAGCGGCAGCAGCGGGTGCTTGACCCGGGCCTCGGTGGCGACGAAGGCGAACAGCAGCACCGCGGCGGCGACGAACATCGACACCGTCACCGCGTCGGACCAGCCGGCCGACTCGGCGCGGGTGAAGCCGTAGACCAGCGCGACCAGACCGAGGGTGGACAGGACCACGCCCGGGACGTCCAGCGGCGAGCGGTTGCGGGTGCCGGAGGGCTCACGGATGACGAAGTAGGCACCGGCCGCGGCGACGATCGCGAACGGGATGTTGACGAAGAAGGTCCAGCGCCAGTTCAGGTACTCGGTGAGGAAGCCGCCGAGGATCAGACCGACGGCGCCGCCGCCACCGGCGATCGCACCGTAGATGCCGAAGGCCTTGGCGCGCTCCTTGGCGTCGGTGAACATCACCGCGAGCAGGGAGAGCGCGGCGGGCGCGAGCAGTGCGCCGAACGCGCCCTGGAGCGCGCGGGAGCCGAGCAGCATGGCCTGGCCGGTGGCCGCGCCGCCGAGCGCGGAGGCCGCGGCGAAGCCGAGCAGACCGACGACGAAGGTGCGCTTGCGTCCCCAGAGGTCGGCTATGCGTCCGCCGAAGAGCAGCAGACCACCGAAGGCGAGGGCGTAGGCCGTGATGACCCACTGCTTGTTGCCGTCGGATATGCCCAGGTCGGTCTGGGCGGAGGGCAGGGCGATGTTCACGATCGTCGCGTCGAGCACGACCATCAGCTGGGCGAGCGCGATGAAGGCGAGGGCCTTCCAACGGCTGGGATCGGGAGCGAGATCACGGGGCTCGGTTGTCCGGGCCTCGACTGTTTTCGACATGGGTGTAGCCACCTTGGGACGCGATGTTGCGATGAGCGGAGTGCTGAGTACTGCCAATTACTGCTTGGTAAGGAGGACTTGGTGCGCTTGGCGGACCGGCCGCCCCACGCGGGTTCGGTTACGGCTGGCTGAGGTCCTGCATGGTCGCCGCCGTTCCCGGCAGCTCGGACCGCGCCGGGGCCATGAGCCCGTCGAGGAAGAGCTGGAGATGGCGGTGGACGAACCGGTCCATGTTCGGGCACGCGGTGCCCGGCAGCGGCCGGGTGAGCTGGGTGAGGGCGACCATCAGATCGCCCACGTCGACGTCGTCGCGCAACTGGCCGCTGCGCCGGGCCCGCGCCATCAGGTCGCGGACGGCCCCGTCGAGGCGTTCCCGGGCGGCGTTCAGCTCCGGCATGTCCTTGTCGAAGCTCTCGGAGAGCATCGGGCACAGGGCGCCGATGCGCTCTTCGGCCGCGTTGAAGACGAACCGGCTCAGCGCGGCGAAGGCGTCGGGCTCCTCGGCGGTCGCGGTCTCCGCGGCCACCGCCCCCCGTTCCATCACCGCGAGCACCACGCTGGTGATCAGCTCGGTGCGGTCGTGGAAGTGCCGGTAGAGCGTGGCGTTGCCGATGCCCGCGCGCTTGGCGATCTCGTCGAGCGGCACCATGGCGCCCTCCTCGACGAACATCTCGCGCGCCGCCGCGATGATCCGCTCCCGGTTGCGCAGGGCGTCGGCCCGCGGTCGCGGGGCGCGACGGGGCTCCGCTGCGATGGCCGGAGTGGCGGTGGACACGGCGTGCTCCTTCTGCTGGGACGAAGTCGTCGTCCGAACCGGAACCGGGGAAGCTCTCCCCGTTTCGGCGGGACACAGGTGCAAACGGGGAAAGGCTCCCCGGTTATTTCCCGCCCCGGCCCCTGTTTCCTGTGACCTGAGTCACATCTCCCGCTCCGGAAAACCACACGCGCGGCCCACCCAGCGCGCGCCCGCGACACGCCCGACACAGGGTGATCGCACGAGCGCAGCCAGGAGCGGCCGGCTGCCGGTGGGCGAAGGCGAGCGTGCGTATGGAGGAGTCCGGCAGAGCGCGCCGTCGGATATCCGGCGGGCCGCCGCGCGATCCGCGCCGCCGCCGCACCGTCGCGGGCGCGGCCCTCGCCGCCGCGGTGCTCGCCTCGGTGACCGCGGGCAGCACCACCCTGACGGCCCCCCTGCGGGCGTCGGCCGGCCCGGTGGCCACCGGCGGGGAGGCGGCGCTCGCCCCGTGCCGGATCAACACGACGCTCGGCGTGCAGATGTCCGAGGGCCTGCCCACCCCGCCCGGCTACACCCACTCCACGGGCACGATCCGCGCCCTGACCCTGATGATCGACTTCCCCGACGCACAGGGCACCGAGTCCGCGCTGAGCCGGTACGCGGAGTTCTTCCCCCAGACCACCCAGTGGTTCCGCACCGCCTCGTACGGGCGGCTGGACTACCGGCCCGACGTCCCCCTCCCGCAGTGGCTGCGGATGCCGCAGGCGTTCTCCGCGTACGGCATAGAACGCGGCTCGCCGTACGAGCCGGGCTACCGGCGACTGGTCAAGGACATCGTGGCGGCGGCCGACTCACGGGTGAACTTCGCGGCGTACGACCTGGTGAACATCCTGATGTCGCCGAACGCCGGGCCGTCCGCGCTGGACACGGTGCTCTCGGTGACCTTCTCCGGGAACGAGGACGCGCCGCTCGCGGACGGCGTCCCGCTCTCCAACACGTCCTTCGTCTACAGCCGCCAGGACGACGGCTCCGGCTCGTACCGCGAGACGGGCTACCGGGTGCTGCCGCACGAGAACGGCCATGTCTTCGGGCTGCCCGACCTCTATACCCCCGACGGCGGGGGCGCGGTCGGGCACTGGGACATCATGTCCGAGGACTGGGGGGCCAACAACGACATGCTCGGCTGGCACAAGTGGAAGCTGGGCTGGCTCGACAACGCGCAGGTGGGATGTGCGGCGGGGGCGGGGGCCCACGAGTACCTGCTGACCCCGCTCGCGGCGCCCGGACCGGGGCGCAAGCTGGTGTTCGTGCCGCTGTCGGACGAGAGCGGATACGCGGTGGAGGTGCGGACGCGGACCGGGAACGACGAGGCGGTGTGCAAGCCGGGGGTCCTGGTGTACCGCGTCAGTACGGACGTCGACACGGGGCGGGGGCCGATCACCGTCGCCGACAGCGCGAAGGACAGCGGGGGGTGCACCCGGCGGCCCAATGTGCACGCCGAGCTCTCCGACGCGCCCTTCGCCCCGGGCGAGACGTTCACGGACCGGGAGCGGGGCGTACGGGTCTCGGTCCTGGGGGCGGACGAGCTGGGGAACTATCGCGTACGGGTGACACGGGGCTGAGGGTGTTCCGGCTGCGGACCGCGCGTGGCCCGGGCGACAGCCCCGGGATCACCCCCGCAGCCACCCCTCCACCTCCGCCCGCAGCTCCCCCTTCAGCACCTTCCCCGTCGCGTTGCGCGGCAGCGGCGCCGTCCGCGCCAGCACGTGCGCGGGCACCTTGTACGCGGCCAGGACCCGCGCCGCGTACGCCCGCAGCTCCTCCGGCGTGACCGGCGAGGCCAGCCGCACCACCGCCGCCACCTCCTCCCCCAGCTCCGCGTGCGCCACCCCCACCACCGCCGCGTCCAGCACCGCCGGATGACCGTGGAGGACGGACTCGACCTCCACGCAGTAGACGTTCTCGCCGCCCCGGATCACCATGTCCTTGATCCGGTCGACCACCTCGATCCGGCCGTCCCGCGCCACCACCAGGTCGCCGGTCCGGAACCAGCCGTCGATGAAGGCGCGTGCGGTGGCGGCGGGGTCGTTCCAGTACCCGCGTACGTTCGCCTGGGCGCGCAGCCACAGTTCGCCGACCTCGCCCTCGGACACGTCCCTGCCGTCCTCGCCGACCACCCGCACCTCGGTGGTGGGCGTCGGGCGGCCCACGCTCAGCGGCCACCGCCGGTACTCCGCGCCGAAGCCGGCCAGCACGCCCCCGCTGGTCTCGGTCAGCCCGTACCCGTTGCGCGGCTCCACCCGCTCCCCGTACCGCGCGGTGAGCCGTTCCACCAGGGTCGGCGGCGCGGCGGAGCCGCCGGTGTTGAACATCCGCAGGGACTCCATCGCGTCCCCCGCCCGCTCGGCCTCGTCGAGCAGTTGCAGGGCGGTGGTGGGGACGCCCGCGTAGTGCGTCACGCCGTGCTCACGGATCAGGGCGAGGGCGTGGCGCGCGTCCCACGCGCGCATCATGACCAGGGTGCCGCCCGAGCCCATCACCGAGTAGAAGCCGCTGAAGCCCGCGACGTGGAAGAACGGATAGGTGACCAGGGACACCGGTGCGGGCCCCTGCCCCGGCACCAGGCCCCGGCCGAGCGCGGAGGCAGCCGCGTGGAAACGGGGGTTCATCGCCGCGCCCGCCTGGGCGAGGTGGGTGGCCACGGCGCCCTTCGGGCGGCCGGTGGTGCCCGAGGTGTAGATGATCGTGGCGTCGTCGTCGGGCGACACCGTCACGTCCGGCGGCCCGGCCGACGGGTCGGGCGCGCCCAGGTCCTCGTACGCCTCGAAGCCCTCCGGAGGCGCGCCCGAGCCCTGGAAGACGATGCCCCGCACCCCCGCCCGGCGCGCCCAGTCCGCCACCCGCGCCGCCCGCTCCCCGTCCACGAGCAGCACGCCGGGCGCGCAGTCGTCGAGCGCGTGGGCCAGCTCGGCCCCGGTCCACCAGGCGTTCAGCGGCACCGCCACCAGCCCGGCGAGCTGGGCGGCCCAGAACGCGATCTGCCACTCGGGGAGGTTGCGCATCGCCACCGCCGCGCGGTCGCCCCGGCGCAGCCCGTACTCCTCCACCAGGCGCCGGGCCAGCGCGGAGGCCGCCGCGAAGAACTCCCCGTAGGTGTACGTGCCGCTCTCCGCCACGAGGAAGGGCCGGTCCCCGTAGGCCCAGGTCACCTCCACGAACTCGCGCAGGGTCCGCGGGCCCCCCACGTAGACGGGCACCCCGTCCGGCCCCCGCTCGACTTCGAAGGGCGCCCCGGGCGCGGTCAGCAGCGCCTCTGCGGCGGCGGGGGTGTACGGCGGCACGGGGGCCCTCCTCGACGGCGGGTGCGGGGCGCGGGGCTCCCCGTAACATAGACGCCGCCTCAGCCCGGCAGGAGACCGCCCGGGCGGGAGCGGACCACGCCGGTCAGCGCCTCGGCGAGGATGCGCACGCCGTCCTCGGTGAGCACCGACTCGGCGTGGAACTGCATCGAGGCGAAGCCGGGGCCGCGCAGCGCGTGCACCTCGCCGGTGTCCGGGTCACGGCTGACCTCGATGACGCCGAGCTCGGGGTGGGTGAGCTTGTCGTCGGCGCTGCGGGCGGCGAACGTGTTGTAGAAGCCCACCCGCTCGTACGCGCCGAACAGGTCGATCTCCTTCTGGACGCCCTGGTTGGGGGTGTCGCGGCGGGCCAGGCCGAGGCCGAGGAGGGTGGCGAGGACCTGGTGGCTGAGGCAGACCGCGACGAACGGGCGCCGCTCGTCGAGGAGCCGGGTCACGGCCGCCCGCAGATGGGCGATCTTGGGGTGGCCGGTCTCCCGGGGGTCGCCGGGGCCGGGTCCCATGACGACCAGGTCATGGTCCTCGAAGCGGTACGGCTCGTCGAACCGGCGGACCGTCACCTCCACGCCCAGGGCGGCCAGTTCATGGCCGATCATCGCGGTGAAGGTGTCCTCCGCGTCGACGATCAGCACCCGGCGCCCGGCCAGCTCCTCGACGGGTGCGGCCCGCCCGGCGGGCTCGCGCAGCCAGAAGCGGGCGAGACGGTCGTTGCGCCGCGCCAGCGCCTCGCGCACCCGCGCGTGCCCGGCGAACCGTCCGGCGGGACCCGGGCGGGGTGCGCCGCCCGCGCCCGCGTCGAGGGCGGCGAGGAGCCCCGCGGCCTTCGCCCGGGTCTCGGCGACCTCGCTCACGGGGTCGGAGTGGCGCACCAGGGTCGCGCCGACGCCGATGCTCAGCCGCCCCTCGGCGCTGATGTCGGTGGTGCGGATGAGGATGGCGGAGTCCAGCGCGCGTCCGCCGTGCTCGTCACGGCCGATGAGGGCCATGACCCCGCTGTAGTAGCCGCGCCCCTCCGGCTCGTAGCGGGTGATCACCTTGCAGGCGCTCTCCAGCGGGCTGCCCGTGACCGTGGGGGCGAACATCGTCTCGCGCAGGATGTCGCGCACATCGTGGGAGGTGCGGCCCTCGATGAGGTACTCGGTGTGGGCGAGGCGGCCCATCTCCTTGAGGTACGGGCCGACGACCCGGCCCCCGCCCTCGCAGATCCGCGCCATCATCTTGAGTTCCTCGTCGACGACCATGTAGAGCTCGTCGGCCTCCTTGCGGTCGGCCAGGAACGCCATCACCCCGGGCAGGTCGGGGCCGGCCGCCGGGTAGCGGTAGGTGCCGCTGACGGGGTTCATCACGGCGGTGCCGCCGCGCAGGCTGACATGGCGCTCGGGACCGGCGCCGACGAAGGTGCGCCCGCCGGTGTGCACCAGGAACGTCCAGTACGCACCGGACTCCCGCTCCACCAGCCGCCGGAAGAACGACAGCGCGCTGTGCGGGGTGTACGGCGTGATGTCCGCGACGAAGGAGCGCTTGATGACGAAGTTGGCGCCCTCGCCGCTGCCGATCTCGCGCTCGACGACCTCCCGGACGATCTCGGCGTAGCGGGCGTCGTCGATGTCGAAGCGGCCGTCGGCGAGGACGACCGGCTCGTCCGGCAGCCGCCGCAGGGCCTCGGCCAGCGGCAGTTCGCCCTGCTCGGCCACGGACATCACGAGCAGCGGCTCGCCGTCGTCGGTGCCGGTGAAGCCGCGCTCGGAGATCTGCCGGTACGGCACGACCGCCAGCACCTCGTGGCGGGCGCCCGGCCCGGCGGGCGCGTCCGGCAGCGGGATCGCGGCCAGCGTGCCGACGGCCGTGACGTCGCCGAGCAGCACCTCAAGGACGTCCCGGCCGGCCGTCTCGGGCCGGTACAGCAGGGCGTACGCGGCGGGGTCCCGGTCCAGCACGCGGCCGAGCAGGTCATGGCCGCGCGGGCCGCGGTCCAGCGGGATGCCGTCCAACGGGAGGCCGTCCACCGGGTCGTGGTCCGGCGCCTCGCGGTCCGCCGGGGGCCGGCCGTCGCTCACCGGTGCGGCCCGTCCACGGGGGCGAGCCCGGCCAGGACCGCCTTGGTGGTGGTGACCACCGCGCAGCGCCCGGCCGCGTACTCCAGGGCGAGACGGTGGTGGCGCTCGGCGAAGTCCGCGACCGCGTCCGCGACCACGAAGGGCTGGATGTCGTGGGTGAACGCCTCGACCGCCGACATCAGCACGCCCACGTGCGCGTACACCCCGCAGACCACCAGCTGGTCGCGGCCCGCCGCGCGCATCCGCTCCAGCAGGTCCGACCGGAAGAACGCGCTGTAGCGCCACTTGGTGAACAGCCAGTCCTGCGGGCCCGGTTCGAGCTCGTCGACGATCCGGCGGTCCTCCGCGGTGACCCCCATGCCCGGCCCCCAGAAGTCCTTCAGCAGCCCGCGCTCCCGCTCGCTCATCCCGCCGGGCTGGGCCGTGTAGGCGACCGGGATGCCCGCGGCGGCGCAGCTCTCGCGCAGCAGCACGGTGTTGCGCACCAGGGGGCCGCCGGGCGACTGGTCCGCGGGCAACGGCCGCAGGAAGTAGCGCTGCATGTCGTGGACGAGCAGCACCGCCCGGGCGGGATCGACCGTCCAGGCCGCGGTGTTCGCGGGGAGGTCGCCCTCGGCGGGCATCGGATACGGCTCGATGGTGGGCAGACCCGCCATGGATCGTCCTTTCGCTGTGCCGGTACGGGTGCGCGGTCGGGTCAGCCGAGCCAGGACGAGGCCACCGTGAGCGCCTGACGCGGGTTGAGCCGCGGATCGCAGAAGCTCGTGTACTTGTCGCCCACCTCGTGCAGCCGGTCCCGGTCGCCGACGCACTCGGTGACGTCGTCGGGAGTGGTCTCCAGATGGATGCCGCCCGCGGTGCCGCCCGCCGTGGTGACCGCGCGGTGGAACTCCACGACCTCCCGTACGACCGTCTTCACCAGCCGCGTCTTGAGTCCGTCGGGCCCGACGACGGTGTTGCCGTGCATCGGGTCGGTCAGCCAGATCACCGGGTGGCCCGCCGCGCGCACCGCCGCGACCAGCGTCGGCAGCCGCTCCCCCACGGTGTCGGCGCCCATCCGGGCGATCAGGGTGAGGCGGCCGGGCACCCGTCCGGGGTCGAGCCGCTCGCAGAGCGCCAGCAGGTCCGCCGAGGTCATCGCCGGGCCCACCTTGCACGCCACCGGGTTGGCGACGGCCGCGAGCAGCGCCACATGGGCGCCCCCGAGGTGCCGGGTGCGCTCGCCGACCCAGGGCCAGTGGGTGGAGGTGAGCACCGGCCGGCCGTCGTCCCGGGCGCGCAGCGAGGGCAGTTCGTAGTCGAGCAGCAGCGCCTCGTGGCTCGTCCACACCGGGGCTTCGTGGCGCACCCCGCGCCCCGGGCCGCTCCAGCCGAGCAGCTCCAGGATGCCGCGCGCCGCGCGGTGGCCGGTCAGCATCCGGGTGGGGTCGGCGCGGCGCAGCTCGGGGTCCGGCTCGGGGGAGTTGACCATATGGCCCCGGTAGACGGGCAGTTCGACCCCGGCGACCGTCTCGGTCGGGCGGGAGCGGGGCTTGCCGTACTGGCCGGCCAGGCGTCCGACCCGCAGCACCGGCTTGTGCGAGGTCATCCGCATGACCCCGGCGAGCATGTCGAGCAGTCCCGTCTTGCGGGCCACGTCGCCGTGGCCGCTCTCCGCCCAGTCCTCGGCGCAGTCCCCGCACTGCACGACCTGGACGCGTCCGGCGGCGACCTCGGCCAGCCGCGCGTGGAGGCGGTCCACGTCGTCCGCCTCGACGAGCGGCGGCAGCGCGGCGAGCTCGCGCCGCACCCGTACGAGTTCGGGGTGGTCCTCCCAGTCCGGTTGCTGCACCGCGGGCAACGAGCGGAGGAACGTGTGGACGCTGTTCACCTGATGCCTCCCTGCGTGGCGTGGCACCGCTCACCCGAGGTGCGGATCAGGAGGCGGCCGGACGCCGACTCTCGCGGACCGCGGGAGGAAAACCGAAGGGCGTATCACGGACTCCGTGACATGCGGGCCGAACATGGGCCGGACTTGACGGAGTGTCCGTCCGAGTGGTTCCGAGCGGCCCTCCCCGCCGCGCCGCTCCCGTACCGGCGGGAGGAAACGCCCCGCCCCCGGCGCCGGGGGCGGCGGTGGTCCAGTCACCATCGGGGCGCACGGTGGCGCGTGGCGTCCCGCGGGGAAGGAGTGCGCGGGCGGGCCGGCAGTGGCGAGCCACCCACCCGGCGGCGCGACGGGGTGCCCCGTGCACCTCGCCCCTCCCCCGGGCCCCGGCCATTGTCGAAGGGGTGGCTCCGACCGGCCGCCCAGAGCTTCCAGGGGGTTCCCGTGAACGTTCCCGCCGGCAGTACGAGGCCCGCCCGACACCGTCCCGCCGCCGCGGTGCAACGCACCTCGCCCGCGGTGATGTACGAGCGCGAGTTCATGCTCAGGGACATGAGCAGCACGCTGTTCGCGTCCCTGCCCAGGCGGGACCAGCGCCACAAGGGGGAGCAGTATCTGCGCGGGCTGCTCACGGCGAAGGGGCGCCGCTCCATCCGCAACGTGGCGGCCTGCCTGGGCGATCCCACCCTGGAGCAGACCCTCCACCACTTCATCTGCAACTCCACCTGGGAGTGGCGGCCGGTGCGCGAGGCGCTGGCCTGCTGGCTCGGCCACCTCATCGCCCCACGGGCCTGGGTGGTGCGGCAGACCCCGATCCCCAAGTCCGGCCGCCACTCGGTGGGCGTGGGCCGCGGCTTCGACCTCCACCGCAACCAGATGTTCCACGGCCAGCAGGCCTTCGGGGTGTGGTGCGCCTCCCCGGAGGCGGCGGCGCCGGTGAACTGGCGGCTGGTCCTGCCGGAGGGGCGGGGCGAGGATACGGCCCCGGGCGCGCCCGGCGGAAGGTACCGCGGCCACACCGGTGAGACGCCCGAGGAGTGCGCCACCACCGCGGCGCTGGACTTCGCGGACCTGCACGGCGCCCCGCTGCTGCCCGTGGTCCTCGATCTGCCCGCACGCGACTCGGAGGCGGTGGTACGGCGGTTCGGCGCGGCCGGGGTGCCGGTGCTCGTGCGCGTCGGATCGGGGGCGCGATTCACCGTGGAGGAGCCCGCCCCGGCCCGGTTCGGCACGGGCGCGCTGCCGGCGCACCGCATCCTCGACTCGGTCCGGGGCCGCCGCCAGCGGGTCGGCGGGTTCGACCCGGCCGCCCCCTCGGGCGTACGGCACACCGCCGCGGTCAAGGTACGGGTGGGGCTGCCGGGCGGGACACCGGTGCCACGGGACGCCCGCGAGGGCGCTCTGGCACTGCTCGGGGAGTGGCGGCAGCCGCACGGGGCGCCCAGCGGGCTGTGGCTGACCAACATGGGCGGGGTGCCCGCCGCCACCCTGCTGGGCCTGACCCGGCTGACCGACCGGGTCGGCCGGGACTTCGCCGAGCACGGCGACCGGGCGGGGCTGCGGGACTTCGAGGGGCGCTCCCTGCGGGGCTGGCACTGCCATATGACGCTCGCCTCGGCGGCCCACGCCCTGCACGTCCTGACCGCGCGCCGCGGGCCGGTGGAGGGCTACTTCCCCAAGGTGTCCTGAGGCCCCCCGGCGCTCTCCCGTCTGCCGGGCACCGCCTCGCGCCGGCGGCGCAGCACGTCCCGGGCGCGCAGCAGCCGTAACGCGAGCTGCGCCTCGGTGGCGCGCTCGGGCCGCTGCCAGCCGGGGCCGAGGAGCTCGGTGATGCGTTCCAGGCGGCGGGTGACCGTGTTGGGGTGGACGTGCAGACCGCCCGCCGCGCGGGTGGGACTGCTGCCCGCGGCGAAGTACGCCTCCACCGTCTCCACCAGCCGCGTCATCCGCTCGGCGTCGTGGTCGAGGACCGGTCCGAGGACGGAGGCGACGAACCCGTCGACGTCCTGGTCGTCGGAGAGCAGCAGCCCGAGGAAGCCCAGGTCGTCGAGGGATGCGGCGCTGCCCGCGCCGTCCAGCGCGAGCAGCGCGTCGAGGCAGCGCAGCGCCTCCTGGTGCACCGGGGCCACCGAGGCGAGCGAGTCGGCGGGGCCCGCCGAGGCCACCGTGACGGGCTCGGCGAGCAGCGGCGACAGCTCGCCGGACACCGCGCGGGCGACGGCCGAGGCGTCGGCGCCGGGCAGCAGCAGCACGATGTCGCCGTCCCGCGCCTTCATCAGCCCCGAGCCGCGGTAGGCGTACGAAGACGCCCACACCACGGCCTTGCCGTGCTCCTCGCCGTTCGGCCGGGCCACCACCACGACGTGCGGCGCGTCCGGGTCCAGGCCCAGCTGCCGGGCCTGGCGGGCGAGTTGGTCCGGCGACTGCGCGGTGGTGGCGGTGGTGGTGAGCAGGGTGTCGAAGAACTCCTCGCGGGGCGGCCCCTCGGCCCCGGCCGTGCTGCGCCGCACGGCGAGCAGCAGCGCCACCGCCTGCCCCACGAACCCGAGGAAGGCCCGCTCGTCATCGGTGGGCTCCGGCTCCTTCTCGGTGGGCTTACGCCCGTCCTCCGCCGCCTTCCGCCCGGTCCGCAGCAGCACGAGGCCGGGCTCCCCGCCCGCGCCGACGGGCGCGGCCCAGACACCCGGGGTGACGCGCACCGGGCCGCCCGCCGCGTGCGCCTCCAGGGCCGCTTCTCGTATCCACTCCTCGTCGAGGTCGGGCGCCCGGCCGGCGCCCGCGAGGACGCGCCCGCAGCCGTCGCTCACCACGAGTCCGGCGCCGAGCGCCGAGGCGGCGGCCTCGGCCAGCTCCTGCGGGTCGGCGCCGCCCAGCACCAGCGCGGCCAGTGCCGCCCGGGCGTCGGCGAGCTGCCGCAGCCGCGCGATGGCGGCCTCGGCGCGGACGCCCGCCGACTCCAGCGCGACGATCTCCCGCCGCGAACGTTCCAGCAGCCGGGCCTTCTCCAGGGCGACCGCGGCGAAGTCCGCCAGGTACCGCATGACGCTGATCTCGTCGGGGGTGAAGTGCCGCACGACCCGGTCGGCCCCGTACAACGCCCCTATGGACGCGCCCCCCTGACGGATCGGCACCACCAGGATGGCGTGCAGACCCTCGGCCCGGACGACCGCGTCGAGCTGCTCGCCGTGCGGGATGCGGTCGTCGTTGAGGTAGTCGGAGGTCCAGGCGGGCGCGCCGCTCTCGTGCGCCAGCTCACCGAGACCACGGCTCCGCTCGACCACCAGCCCGATGTTGAGCGAGGTGGTGTCACCGTCCGAACTGTGGACGTACGAACCGCCGCCGGGCGTACGCAGACTGATGTACGCCATGTCGAACCCGAGCAGCCTGCGGGCGCGGCTGGTGATGACCTCCAGCAGGCTGTCGGGGTCGTAGGGGATGGTCATGTCGTGGACGGTGTCGACCAAGTCGGCCATCACCGACTCCCGTTGCCGGCGCTGATGACCGGAGGCCTGGATCTTCAGGGCGAGCCGGGTCGCCCTCTCCCACTCCTCCAGCGGGGCGGGCGGCAGTTTTTCGCGGCGGGCACGGTCGAGCAGCTCCTGAAAGTGGCCCGGCGGCGCGTCGATGGCGAGCAGTTCCAGAACGACCAGGGCCGGGGAGTCCGATAGCGCCTTGCCGTCCGCCATGCCGCCGCCCCCCATAGGCTCGGAAGAGGGCACGAGCCCCCATCGAACCTACGTTCCCGAGTAGGACGGGTCAAGGGCGGGTCAAGGGCCCTGACCAGGGCGGGGAGCGCGGCTTGAGCGGGGCGCGAGGTGGGGCGGACGGGGGCGGGGCGCGGGAAGAGACCGCGCCCGCCCTACACGTAGACCGTGCCGCGCTCTACACGTAGATCGTGCCGCGCGCGAGGACCGCCCCGTGACCGCCGACGTGCACCGCGCGGACCTTCTCCCCCTCGCCCTCGACGTTCGCGTACATCGGGGACGGGCGGCCCATCTCGACGCCCTGGAGGATCTCCAGGTCCTGGCCGTAGGAGGCGAGGCCGTGGCGTGCCAGATGGATGGCGACGGGGCCGGCGGCGGAGCCGGTCGCCGCGTCCTCGACGACGCCGTACGCCGGGGAGAACATCCGTGCGCGCCACTGCGTGCCGGACCCCGCGAAGCAGTACGCCGACATGTCGGGGAAGGCGCGCAGCGCGTGGTGGTCCGGGGTCAGCGCGGAGAGCGCCTCGACGCTCCCCAGACCGACGAGGACGTGCCGGGGCCCGTTGCGGTAGGCCTCGACGGGCGTGACCGAGGTGTCGAGCCCGAGGGCCGCGAGCAGCGCGTCGGCGTGCTCGTACGGCTCCCAGACGGGCACGGGCTGGGCCATCCGTACGGAGGTGGCGTCGTCGCCGTGGACCAGCTCGAAGGGGATCGCGCCCATGGCGGTCTCCAGGACCAGCCGGTCGGCCTTGCGCGGGCGCCCGACGGCGACCGCGGTGCCGAGGATGGGATGCCCGGCGAACGGCAGCTCGTTGACGGGCGTGAAGATCCGCACGTGCGCGTCGCCGCCGTGCCGGGCGGGGAGCAGGAAGGTGCACTCGGAGAGGTTCATCTCCTTGGCGATCCGCTGCATCACCTGGGCCGACAGATCCCCGGCGTCGAAGAAGACGGCGACCGGGTTGCCTTCGAGCGGGGTACGGGCGAAGGCGTCCACGACGGTGTACTCATGCATGGAACGGCGGCTCCTTGGGCGGGGCGCGGGCGGGGCTCGGGTGGGGGTTCAGGTGGGGGCTCAGGTGGGGATGCCCTCCCGCTTCACCACCGGGACGGGGATGCCCAGGGCGCGGAGCTGCTGGTTGGGGTTCATGAACTCCCGTTGCAGCTTGATCTTCCCGTTCTCGAACTCAAAGGAGTGGAGGAAGTGGTTCCGGTAGTACCCCTCGGGGTAGCCCGGGAAGAGGATCTTCCCCTCGCCGTCGCACTCCACCCAGAACCGGTCCGGGTCCTGCGTCTCGAAGATCTCCACGTTGATCCACGCCCAGTCGGGGAAGCACTTCAGCGACCACACGGCGTGCTCGCCGAGGGTGTCGCGCCCCCGGATGGCGATGGGCTCGCCGGTGTCGGTAGTCCACAGACCGCCGACACCGTCCTCGGTGAAGAGCAGATGACGCCGGAGCCGGTCCTCACCGCGGCAGTTCATGTACTGCTCGACAACGGCCCGATTGCTCCGCCGGACCTCGGCGGCGGCGTCGTCGTCCTGGAACGTGTGCGGCCGGGTGGTCTCGGACATCGCGCGATCCTCCAAGTACTGCGTCGGCGTACGGGTTCGGCCTGCGGCCGGGCGGGGCCGGGCCGGGGGCCACGGGTGCCGTGCCGTACCGCGACCCTGTGCCGGGTCCCGCCGCGCCGGCAACCGCACGCCGGGGACTTTGGCAGGTACGGGGCAGACGGGGGGCGGACCTGACGGAGTACGGGTCCGGGGAGGGCCCGGGGGCTTCCGCTCCGAGGCGCTCCGGGCGGGGGGGCACGGGTGGGCGCTGCGGGGTGCGCGCTGGGGGGTGCGCGCTGCGGGGTGCGCGCTGGGGGCTACGGCCGGGGAGCCGCCGCCGCACAACGCACCGGACACGAGGTGATCCCCACTCCGCCCCCACACCGGCCCGCCCGCCCCGTCCTCCCAGCACCATCCGCTACCCTGTCCTGGGCTGCCTACGACGGGCGACCCGGGTACGCCTCCGTAGCTCAGGGGATAGAGCACCGCTCTCCTAAAGCGGGTGTCGCAGGTTCGAATCCTGCCGGGGGCACAAGGGACAAGGCCACCTAGGAACGTTCCTAGGTGGCCTTTGACATCCACTTCTGACATCAACGAGCACGGTCACTGACGACCGGGCCGCTTCCTGAGCAGCCGGTCCATGTGGTTCATGGCCTCGCGCTGAGTGTCCTGCACGACGTGCCTGTACACGTCCATGGTGATGCTGATCTGCGAGTGGCCCAGGATCTCCATCACGACGCGGGGCGCGGCTCCGGCCGCCGTGAGCAGGGTGGCGGTGCCGTGCCGAGCGTCATGCAGCCGGATCACGCGGAGGCCGGCGGATTCGGCGACTCGGGTGAAGGAGCGGTAGACGTTCCACGGCTCGACCTGGCGGCCGGTGCGGGTGGTGAAGACGTATCCCGACTCCTGCCACTGCTCCCCCGCCATCCTCCGCGCCGCCGACTGTCGCATCCGGTGCCAGCGCAATGGGGCGATGCAGAGCGCGGGCAACGGGATGACCCGGCGACGACGGCTCTTGGGATCGTCGTCGTAGAGGACACCGCGACGGCGCTGGGTCTGCTGCCGGACGTAGAGGACGCGGTTGTCCAGGTCGAGATCAGACCACCGGAGGCCGATGATCTCGCCCGTCGGAGCCCCATGGCGATGGCGAGCACGAAGGCCGCGTAGAGCGGATCTCGACGCGATGCCGCGAGGAAGTCCAACGTCTCGTCCAGCGTCCAGGGCTTCAGCTCCCGGTTGTCCGTACGGGGCGGCTCGACGAGCTTGGCGACATTGCGCACGATCAACTCCTCGTGGCAGGCCGAGGACAGAGCGGAACGCAGCACGCGGTTGGACTCCTTGGCCGTTGCTGCTGTGGTCTCCTTCTCCATCCGAATGAGGAAGCGACGGACGTCGGCGACGCCGAGGGATTCGAGCCGCTTCGAGCCGAGCAGCGGCACGAGGCAGAGCCGGACGTGCGTCTCGTACTTGTCGTACGTGCTGAGCTTCCGTCGAGGCTTGATCACGTTGTCCAGCCAGTACGGCAGCCACTCCGTGAGCTTGGCCGACCGGTTGGCACGGGCACGCCTTGGTCGACCTTGGCGAGCAGCTCGCGCCGCTTGGCATCACACTCTGCCCACGTCTTGCCGCAGGCGAACTTGCGGGCCCGAGTGCCGTCCGGTTGGAGGACGTAGACGGCTCACTGAAAACGCCCGTCCTTGCGCTTGGTGATCGTGCCTGCCCCGTTGGGGTTGCGCTTACGCTGTCCGGCCATCAGGCAGCCTCCTCGATCTGGCTGAGGATGAAGTCCCGTACAGCGTCGGCGGGGATACGGCGAGCGCCGTCGATCTTTATCGTTATCAGGCGTTGCGAGCGGATCAGGTCGTAGACCTTCGAGCGTCCGAGCTTGAGCCGTGCCATGACGTCCGGCACGGTCAGCAGCTCAGCGGTAGCGGTGGTCATGCTGCGGCTCCTTCCAGGGCGAGTTGGTCGCGTAGGGCCTCGCGGTTGTGCTGGAGGTCGCGGGCGATGGTGGCGGCGAGGGCGGATTCGCCGGGGGTGTGGCCGTGGCCGGGGTACTGCCAGTCGGCCAGGACGAGGACGGTGTCCGGCTCTCGGTCCTCGAGGCCGAGGGCTACGCGTTCTTGTGCAGCGCGGAAGTCGGTTCGGGCCTGGCGGAGTTCGCCGAGGGTGGTGGAGTAGCGGCGCGACTTGGAGGAGAAGTGGCCGCGGAAGCCGAGCATGTGAGCCCAGGCCCACAGCCGTCGTTCCGGGTAGAGCGGATCGAGGTGCTTGCACGCCTCGATGAGATGGCGGGTGTGGTCGGGGATCTGGTGGCGGTCAAGGCCCGCGCACAGCGCGGGCGCGGGCCGCCTCAGCGGCCCGGCGTGCCTCCTGTCTGCGCCCCGGCTGGCCGGGCCCGGCGGCCCGCTGCGTGCATGCGGGCGAAGGCCAGGAAGACACCCTCTATGGCTGGGGCGGTCGGCCCGCGGCGCGTGCTTCATGGCCCCGGAACCCAAGCCGTCAAAAGCCGGACAAGCGCCCGCCGACATGGTCATACTGACCCTCCAAGGAGGGTTGCAAGATGAACAATCGCCCCACGGTCTCAGCAATGATGCAGACGTTCGACCAGCATGTTGCCGAGCAACTCAAAGCCACGCCTGACGTCATCAACACCGAGGGCGAGATCGACATCTCCGACCTCTACATCAATGTTCCGAAGTGGAGAAAGTACCCAAAGGTTACGTGCGTATTTGCCGATCTCGCTGGATCAACGAATCTACGTCGAGGAAAGTGGGAAGCCTCGACCGCTTCAATCTACGAGTCAGCCATTAAGCCCGCTGTCGTAATCCTTGATGATTTTGGTGCCGACTTCATCGACGTCCAGGGTGATGCAGCTTTCGGACTTTTCGTCGGCGACTACTCACGCAATCGGGCAATCTGTGCCGGAATTACGATCAAGACTTTTGGTGAACACGTTCTGCTACCTGCGCTCGAATCAAAGTGGCCGCACGATCCACCTCAGACAGGTTTCAAGGTTGGGATCGCGATCAGCGACCTCCTAGCCAAAAAGATTGGAATTTCAGGCACCTCACATAACGCTCCAGTCTGGGCGGGTCGAGCGGTGAACTACGCCGCCAAGTGCTCACAACAGGCAAAAGCGCACGAGCTGATCGTAACCAAGCCCATCGCCGATGCCGTGCGGAAGAATGAATATCTGTTCTACTCGTGCGCTTGCAGCGAGTCATCGCCGACCGAGCTGTGGCAAGATCGCGAGGTCGACAAGGTTTCAGGGAGCGATAAGCAGGGACTCATCCTGACCAGCTCTTGGTGCGAGAACTGCGGAG
Organism: Streptomyces sp. NPDC031670; assembly: GCF_055580545.1. Classification (NCBI taxonomy): domain Bacteria; kingdom Bacillati; phylum Actinomycetota; class Actinomycetes; order Kitasatosporales; family Streptomycetaceae; genus Streptomyces; species Streptomyces sp. NPDC031670. Next base: position 237,427 of record NZ_JBVILC010000011.1, read on the forward strand.
ACTCATACTGCGAGAAGGTCTGTGCTGGTTCATGGAAGCGGCCTGACCTCGATAGCTTCAGGCATGCGGGGATGCGGGACCAGTACCTTGCGGTGATGAACTTTCGCGAGGCGAACGCACGACAGATCCGAAGGGGAATCAACGGATAACGGACGCCACGCACCGGACACCTTGACCCCTGCATGAGCGCTAGAACTAGACACTGACCACCAGGAAATGCCTTGCCCTTCAGAAGACCCAAGGAATCACAGCAGGACCCACTCCCGAAATCCGCACCGAACCCAGATCAGGCTTGGAAGGTCCTCGGGCTCGTAATTGACTGGATCAAACACGCCGAAGCGAAAGCAGGAGCTACCCTTGCCGCGACGGCTGCATCGGGGGTCATGCTGTACAACCTTTCGAAGGAACTCCACGGACCAAGTGTCCTACTGGTCATTGTGCTTCTCCTGAGCGGTTTTTCTCTAACTGCCGCAGGTATTTGCGCAGGGCTCGTCCTTTGGCCAAGGCTGCGCACCAAGGAAGAGCCAATTAGCCACCTCTATTTCAGCCATACCGCGCGAGCCCATGCCGTCGACAGTACATACATCGACGCCCTCCTAATCCTTACGGGAAACCCAGAGGGCCTCGTTAAGGAAATTGCAGCCCAAGGCTGGGCGAATTCCAAGGTAGCGCATAAGAAATACTTTTGGGGTGGGCTTGCGATCCGCTTCCTCTTGGTCGGTCTCATACTGCTGGCCGTCTCAGCGACTGTGCGCGTACTCAGCTAGTCGACAGTCCAACGAGAAAGGAAGTGTCGCCAGCCCACGCGAAGCGCCCTCCCGGGCCGTCCTGGAACCGTGGAAGGGCGCTCGTTGGTGACCAGCGCTGACAACTGGCGACAGCTAAGCCGCAGTTCAGAGCGGTGATCCAGTAGACGGGCGCAGGTCACGGCCGCCGATGATCAGTCGTGGCTGTTCAGAGGACTGGTCCATGTGCGCGCGCAGTGGCCAGAACGCTCCCTTGTACGTGGTTTGTTCACGTGTCACACAGTTGAGAGGCAGGGCGATCGGGCGAAGGGGGACGCTGCAATGTCCGTGTCGGGTGGAGGGTCAATAACACCATCAGCTTGGGCGATCGAGAAGTTCGGGAAGCATGCCGGCGCACTGACGGCAGCCGTGCCGATGCAGTTGGCCAGTGCGCACGGGAAGGCGCATGCCGCACATCTTGCGGTGGGGCTGAAGAAGCGCAGCCCATACGGCGTGGCCCTTGCCGGGTTGGTGCGTGAGCACCTGGCACAGACAGCGCGGGAGCTGGAGGAGTCAGTACGGGACGTGCGCGGATACGAGTACGCAGTGATCAACGATCACGCCTTCTTCCCCTTCCGATACGCAGACAGACCGAGGCCACTTGATCGTGCTCGGTTGCCTTCAAACGCGTCGCCCACCCGGCGCCGGTTGTTTCGGGCTCACGGGCCCCAACCGCCAGAAGGGCTATTCGACCTCGACGACAGCCTGGCGACCGATGAGTACCTGGGCCTGCACGAAGCCTTCGAGGAGTTAGGGGCGACCACTAGGCTGGTCTGCGTCTTCTTCACAGCCGATGCGGAGAACGGCGTCCATGCCATTCACTGGGGAGAGGCCCGCCTCGAACCGGACCGCACGTTCACGTGGCAGCACAACGAGCAGCTCCCTGTGGCTCGCGTCCCGCTTGAGTGACCTGCGAGATCCGCCGCCTTCGGCTGGTACTGGCTGACATCACCAACTGACATCAACGACGTCAGACGAGGAAGGACAGCGGCGACCTCAACTGGCGTGGCAGACAGCCACGAGAGCCCGTTCAGCGAGCTCGCCTAGTCTGGCGATAGAACTCCTAAAGCGGGTGTCGCAGGTTCGAATCCTGCCGGGGGCACCAGCACTACCAGCCACTTCGCGGCAAAGGGCCAGGTCGGGACACGTTTCCCGCCCTGGCCCTTTGCTGTGGTTCCCGTGCTGCGCACGGTCTGACACGTCCTCGAATCGGTCTCCCCCGCGTGGCGATCTCCTAAATATCGCCTAAACGATCACGCGAACTTCCCTGGTGGGAGTGGGCTGCACGCGGAACAGCCCCCCGCTCGCGAGGAGCGGGGGGCCGACCGGTGCCGGGCTCGAAGGTGCCTACGGACACCCGGCACATTTTGGGGGCCAGGCTACCCGCCATTTACGGGAACGCGGATTCGATTTATGGCACAAGTACTTCTGGCCCACAGCTCGATGCAGGGCCTGCCCTGCATACAATTGATCACGCGCCCGCGAGCGTGGGCACGTGCCGCGCGGCTCCACCGAGAGCTGACGCAGGAGCAGGTGGCCATGCGGACCGGCATCGACCGGGCGACGTACAACCGCATCGAGCAGGGCCACGCCTCGCCCCTCCTCGACTCGCTGATCCTCACCGCCGACGCCATCGGCGTACCGTTCACCGGGCTCGTCGCGCTGTAGCCCTGCCCCGGCCGCCGTCGACGACTGGTAGCGACCGAGACAACATCACATCAGGCAACGGCGCCGCAGCCAGCGGCAAGCCTCGGATGGCCGGGGCCAATGAACAGCTCGACGGACATGTCCGGTCGGCCGGTGAGGTCGGCGAGGTCCCGGACGCGCAGGGCTTCCGCGATCAACATCACCGTGTCGATGCCGGGCGCCTGGAGTTGCCCGTTCTCGACCCGCTTCACCCATGACGGCGACTTACCGACAAGGCCGGCCAGAACGACCCGGCTCATGCCGCGATGTTCGCGCAGGATCTGCGTCCTCTGACCGAACCTAATCGGGTCGACGTACGGGTCCGGGGTGGCATCAGGTGACACGGCCTTGTCCCATCTCTGTGCAACTCGTCACTTCACAGGTTATGGAGCAACGCCCCCTCGGGTGGGTCGCTCGCCAACGGCAACAGTGTCCAGCTGCTGACAGCGCTACGTACAGCGGCGAACCAACGCAGACGGATCGAACGCCCAAAGGGGGTGGCCGTTTCGGATCCTGCCAGGCACTAGGAAACACCTGGCCGGAGGCCCTTTCGTCCGCATGGGCGGCAGGACCTCCGGTATCGCAGCACGCATCCGGCACAGAGGATCCACGCCGACAGCGGGAAGCTGTCACATGGTGCCCTGGTGCCCTCGAACGGCCAGCCGGCCCGGCACCGGCACCGGCACCGGCACCGGCACCGGCACCGGGATAACCCGTCGAGCCTCACCCCGCGTCGGCCCTACCCTTCCCGCATGGCCCATGGAAAGACCTCGTACGTTTGCCTGCCCTGCCGGGCCTCGTACAAGCAGCCCCACCCCGCCTCCCACAGCCACGACCGGGTCTGTCCGCGCTGTGCCGAACCGCTGATCCATGCCGGCTCCGCCTTCGCGGCGCCCAAGAGGCGGGACACCGCCGCCTGGCGCACCCTCACCCTGCTGCTGCACGCCGGTGTGCGCTTCCACAAGAGCTGTTGCGGCGGGCCCGGTTATCGCCCCCGCACCCTCAGCGAGGTGCGCCAGCGGATGGCCCATGCCCGGGCCACCGGCGAACCCTTCGCTCAGGCGCTCGTCCGTCGCGACCTGCCCTGACAGCCGAAAGCCGGGGCTGGTCCCGCCGCGCCGCGCAGCGACCCCTCCACGACCCCGGCGGCGTCGCGGGCCCCAAAAAAACCCCGCCCCCCCCGGCAACCTTTCACCCCCCAGCGACCACAAGTAACCAGACCCCCCGGCTCCCGTCGGCGGGGTCGTCGGGTCTCTGGTGAACGGCTGCAAGGAGAACACCCCCCTCATGAACAACCCCATGCACGGCGCGCGCCGCGGGCGGCATCGTCGTCGTTGGACCGCCACCGGGCTGCTGCTCGGCGTGCCCGCCATCGTCCTGCCGTACTTCCTGTTCGTGCAGGACGACTCGCAGGCCGCGACCGTCGACGGTGACGCCTACTACCAGCTGGTCTCCGTGCGCAGCGGCAAGGTGCTGGACGTCAACGCCTTCTCCACCGCCGACGGCACGCGTATCCAGCAGTGGACCGACCAGCACACCGCCAACCAGCAGTGGAGGCTGAAGCCCGCCGGGGGCGGCTACTACGAGCTCGTCAACCGCAACAGCGGCAAGGTGCTCGGCATAGCGCGCGACTCGGCCGCCGAGGCGGCCGTCGCCGAGCAGCAGACCGACCGGGCCTCCGCCTCCCAGCAGTGGCGGATCGACGACGTGGGCGGTTCCGGGGCCGTCACCCTCACCTCCCGCCGGAGCGGGCAGGTGCTGGACGTGCTGGGGGGTTCCTCGGCCGAGGGCGCCGCCGTCGTCCAGTATCCGGGCCGGGGCAGCACCAACCAGCAGTGGAAACTGGTCAAGGTCGCCGAGGCACCCGCGAACGGGAACGGGAGCAGCGGGAGCGGCGGGGCGCAGACGCCGGCCGCCGCCGGGCCGTACAGCTGGAAGAACGCCCAAGTGGTCGGCGGCGGTTACGTCACCGGGCTGGTGTTCAACCCGCGCGAGAAGGGCCTGCTGTACGCGCGCACCGACATGGGCGGCGCCTACCGCTGGGACACCGGGGCCGGGCAGTGGATCCCGCTGACCGACTGGATCGGTGAGAAGGACTGGAACCTGCTGGGCATCGACTCGCTGGCCACCGACCCCGTCGACCCCGGCCGGCTCTACCTCGCCGCCGGCACCTACACCAACGAGTGGGCGGGCAACGGCGCGATCCTGCGCTCGACCGACCGGGGCCGCACCTTCCAGCGCACCGAGCTGCCCTTCAAGATCGGCGGCAACGAGGACGGGCGCGGCGCCGGGGAGCGGCTCGCGATCGACCCGGCGAACCCCGGCACCCTGCTGCTGGGCAGCCGTAAGAACGGACTGTGGCGCAGCACCGACCACGGCGTGACGTGGGGTCAGGTCTCCTCGTTCCCGGTGAAGGGCGGGGCGAGCAGCGGCGCCGGCATCTCCTTCGTGACGTACGGGCCGGCCGGGAGCGGGACGGTCTATGTGGGGGTCGCCGACAAGTCCACCTCCCTGTACCGCTCCACCGACGGCGGCGGCACCTGGCAGGCCGTCTCCGGGCAGCCCACCGGGCAGCTGCCGCAGCACGGTGTGTTCTCCGGTGACGGCTCGCTGTATCTGACGTACACCAACACCCTGGGGCCCAATGGGGTGACGGCCGGCTCGGTGTGGAAGTACACGCCGAAGGGCGGCGCTTGGAAGGACGTCTCCCCGTCCCGGGGCAGTTACGGGTTCTCCGGCCTGGCCGTCGACCCGCGCAGGCCGTCCACGGTGATGGTCACCACCCTGGACCGCTGGTGGCCCCAGGACGAGATCTACCGGACCACCGACGGCGGTGGGACCTGGAAGGCCCTGTCCTCGAAGTCGGTACGGGACGCCTCCGGCGCTCCTTACGTCGGTACCGGCATCGGGCACTGGATGACCGCCCTGGCCATCGACCCCTTCGACTCGGGGCATGTGCTGTACGGCACCGGCAGCGGCATCTGGGGCAGCAAGGACGCCGACACCGTCGACAGCGGCGGCACCAGCCACTGGACCGTGGGGGCCAGGGGGCTGGAGGAGACCGCGCTGGCGGACGCGGTCGCCCCGCCCGGTGGCGCCGCCGTCATCACCTCCATGGGCGACCAGGGCGGTTTCCGCCACGACTCGCTGACCCAGGTGCCCGCCGGGCAGCTGAAGAACCCGGCGATGACGAACAGCAGCGACATCGACTTCGCCCAGTCCAACCCGTCGGTGATGGTCCGCGTCGGCCGGGGCGGCGCGCAGGACGGCGGCTACTCCACCGACGGCGGCAGCACCTGGAGGGGCTTCGGGTCGGAGCCGGTGGGCGGCGCCGACAGCGGTCATGTCGCGCTCTCGGCGGACGGCTCCGTCATCGTCTGGACCGAGGCGGGTCAGGCCCCGTACCGCTCGACCGACAAGGGGGCGAGCTGGTCGCGGGCGGGCGGTCTGGGCACCGGCGCCGTGGTCGTCGCCGACCGTTCCGCCGCCGGGACCTTCTACTCGCTCTCCGGTGGCACGCTCTACGCCAGCACCGACGGCGGGGCGCGCTTCACCGCCCGCGCCACCGGTCTGCCCGAGGGCCGGCTCGCGGCCGTTCCCGGCGTCGCCGGGGACCTGTGGATCTCCGGCGGCGGCAAGGGGCTGCTGCACTCGACCGACGGCGGCCGTACGTTCACCACGCTCGGCTCCGTGCGGTCCGCCTCCGCGCTCGGCTTCGGCAAGGCCGCGCCCGGCGCCTCCTACCAGGCCCTCTACCTGATCGGTACGGTCAAGGACGTCACCGGGGTCTTCCGCTCCACCGACAAGGGCGCCACCTGGCTCCGCGTCAACGACGACGCCCACCAGTGGGGCAACTTCGCCGGGAGCGGTGTCATCACGGGTGACCCGGACGTCTACGGCCGTGTGTACGTCGGCACCAACGGACGCGGTCTGCTGTACGGCGACCCGTCCTGACGCCGGCGCCCCGGCGGGGCCGCGGCCATGACGGCCCGGTCCCGCCCGGGGCCCGGTCCGCCGCCCCTCCTCACGCGCAGTGGCTGTCGAACCCGCCGACCCCCGCCGGTCCCCTTCCCACCCCCACCGCCAGCGCCACCGCCTGCCCCGCGTAGGCGAGCATCCGTTCGCCCTCGGGGGTGAGGGTCGTGCGGGGGCGGGCCAGGATGTGGCCCAGCCAGGTCGGGCCCGCCCAGATCGCCGCCTGCCAGGTGTCCTGGTCGAGGAGCTGGGGGGCGCGCGGGGTCGGGGCGGGGGCGGGGAGCGGGGGCCAGGGGGTTTCGCCGCCCGCCAGGACGCGGCCCCGGTGGTCGCGGACCAGGATGTCGGCGTCGAGGAGTACGCCCACCTCCGCCGCCAGGCCCGCCACGCCCCGGCCGGAGAGGGCGAAGCCGATGATGTGGTCGCGTACCGCCTCCAGCGAGCGCTCCTTCTCGATCGTCTCCATCGCCAGCGCGCTGTGCTCCTCCAGCTTGGCCACCTCGGCGTTGTAGAGCTCCAGCCACTGGGCCTTGTCGACGGCCGCCGCCGCCAGGTCCGCGAGCGAGCCGAGGAGGGCGGCCTCGTCGGGCTCGAAGTGGCGTACGTCGCGGTGCGCCGCGTACAGCACGCCCACCGTGCCGCTCGCGTGGTGCAGCGGCAGCGCCAGCACCGAGCGGAGTCCCTCGCGGGCGATGGCCGCGTCCAGGGCCGCGTCGTGCTCGATCCGGGTGTCCGCGTGGTAGTCGGGCGTCCAGAAGGGCGCGCCCGTGCCCCTGACCACCGCCCCGATGCCGTGGTCGCCCGAGAGGTGCAGCCCGATGTGGAGCGAGGTGGTGGCGCCCGCCGAGGCCCGGACCACCGAGTCGCCCGAGCCCGTCGTCAGCAGCGCCACGAACGCCGTGTCCACGTGGAGCAGGGCCCGGGTGCGGTGGGCGACCGTCTTCACCAGGCCGTCCACGTCGCAGGACGAGGCCAGTTCGCGGGCCGTGTCCAGCAGGGCCGTGAGGTCCGCCTCGCGCCGGCGGCGGCGGTCGAGCAGGCCGTGGACCGTCCGGCCCAGCCGGCCCGCCCGGTGGATCAACGCCAGTTCGTCCGCCGTCGCGCCCCGGTCGTGGGCCTTGAGCAGGACTTCCTCCATGGCGTCCAACGGGGCCTGGGCGGCGAGGAGTTCGAGGATGCGTAACGCTCCCGCGCCACCCCTCTCGCCGCTCTCGTCGCCCGGCTCCCCGTGTGCCGCCGTCCCCTTCGCCACCACAAGCCTCCCCCCGGACGCGTCGGCCTCAGCGATACGCATCGGCGACCCCCCTCAGCGTTCCGCGCCCAAGATATGTGCGCGTTGTGTGGAGGCGGAAGGGGGGAGTCATGGGGATCCGGCGGCCGACGGTCCGCCACGCGCTCCCGTGGGCGCGGCGGCCGACGGGCCCGCCGCCACCCTCACCCCCACACCCGCTGCTCCGACTCCTCCCCCAGCGGCGCGTAGTGCTCGGTGAACAGCTTCGCCACCAGTTCGCCGCGGCTGGACACCCGGACCTTCTCGAAGATCGCCTTCACATGGTCCCGGACCGTGTGCGGCGACAGGAACAGTTTCCCGGCCATCTCCGCGGTGCCCAGACCGCGCGCGATGTGCTGGGTGATCTCCAGCTCGCGGTCGGTCAGTTCGTACGCCTTCACCATCAGCGGGGCGACCTCCGAGATCGAGGCGCGCTCGATCACCACCGCCGAGGCGCCCAGCTCGCCGTCCGCGCCGCGCAGACAGGAGGCGTGACAGGCCAGCCAGCGGCCACCCCTGCTGCGCACCCTCACCCGCGCCACGCCCTTGTCCCAGCCCGCGGCGATGGCCCGCGCCTTGCTCGCCGTGCTGTGCATCCAGGCCGGCACCGACACCCCCAGCGGGGTCGGGGTCGAGGGGCCCGGCAGCAGGTCGTCCAGGAGTTCACGGGCCTCGTCGTTGACCGACAGAAGACGGCCCGAGGCGTCGAAGAGCAGCAGCCCGGGGCCGGGGGCGTGGCTCGGGGTGGGGTCCGCGGACGGCTCGGTGAAGGACCGCAGGCGCCGGGCCATCGCGGCGGAGAGCTCCTTGACCACCAGCGCGTCGTCGGCGCCGAACGCCGGCGCCCCCTGGGCGCGGAACAGGCTGACCTGGCCCCACGGGTGGCCGCCGACCCGCAGCACGGCGCGCAGTTCGTCGTCGAGGCCGCGCGGCTCCAGGAAGTCGCGGTAGAGGGTGCTGCGGCCGGGCAGCCCGCCGGTGGCCTCGCGCAGCCCCGCCACCGGCAGCGGCGCTCGGGCGAGGTCACGGAAGAGGTTGATGTTCTCGGTGAGCAGCTCGGACTCCCAGTAGACCGAGCAGCCCTCCTCGGTCAGGTTCTCCACCCGGATCGGCGAGGTCATCATCCCCGTCACCGGGTCGGTGGCCCGCCACACCGAGGCGTCGTACGGGATGAGGCGGCGCAACTGCTCGGAGGCGGTCGCGAACAGGGCGAGGGCGTCGGGGGCCGCGCCGATGGCCGTCAGGAGCGTGTCGATGGCGTGGGTGGTGCTCGCGTTCCTGGGCACGGTCACGGGCCGGTACTCCTCGCTCGCCACCCCTCGCGTACGGGTGGGTCTCCTCGGGTGCGCGTCTGCCCTCCATGCTCCCGCACCCGAACGCCGGGCACACCCCCCTCAGTTGAGGGGGGTGGGGCCCCGCCAACACCCAGATCTCGGGATGTCGTCCGGGGGCCCGCGCCGCCGACGATGGACCACGCGACCCGCCCCCGCCCCGCGCCGAACCAGGAGGCACCCACCGTGCGATCCGCCGTGCAGCACCCCCCGCACCTCCCCGCCGACCTGGTCGCCGCGCTCGCCGCCGCCGTCCGGGGGCCCGTCCTCCTGCCCGGCCAGGACGGTTACGCCGAGGAGTGCGCGGGCTTCAACACCCTGCTGGAGCACCGCCCCGCGCTGGTGGTGGGCGCGACCGGGGCGGCGGACGTGGCGGCGGCGGTCCGGTTCGCCGCCGCGCACGGGCTGCCGGTCGCGGTGCAGGCCACCGGCCACGGCGCGGCCCGGCCCGCCGACGGCGCGGTGCTCGTCTCCACCCGCCGGATGACCGGGCTGCGGATCGCCCCGGACCGGGGCACCGCGCGGATGGCCGCCGGGGTGCTGTGGGAGCAGGTCGTCCACGAGGGCGCGGCCCACGGCCTGGCCCCGCTCAACGGCTCGTCCCCGCTGGTCGGCGCCGTCTCGTACACGCTCGGCGGCGGCCTCGCGGTGCTGGCCCGCACCTTCGGGTACGCCGCCGACCACATCCGCGGCCTCGACGTGGTCACCGCCGACGGTGTGCTGCGCCAGGTGGACCCGGAGCGCGAGCCCGAGCTGTTCTGGGCGCTGGGCGGCGGCAAGGGCAACTTCGGGATCGTCACCTCGATGGAGATCGGTCTGATGCCGGTGTCCCGGCTGTACGGCGGGGCGCTCACCTTCGACGGGGCGGCGGCCCCGGCCGTGCTGCCCGCCTGGCTGGACTGGACGGCGTCGGCGCCCCGGGAGATGAGCTCCTCGCTGGCGCTGGTCCGCTTCCCCGACGACCCCGCGCTGCCCGGCGAGGTCCGCGGCCGGTTCGTCGTCCAGGTGCGGATCGCGTTCACCGGCACGGCCGCCGAGGGCGCCCGGCTCGTGGCGCCGCTGCGGGAGTCGGGGCGGCGCGTGCTCGACACCGTACGGGAGATGCCGTACGCGGACGTCGCCTCGATCCACGGCGACCCGACCGAGCCGTACCCGTACCACGAACGCACCATGATGCTCGGCGAACTGGACCGGACGGCGGCCGGGCGCCTCCTCGCGGTGGCCGGGCCGGACTCCGGGTGCTCGCTGGGGCTGGTGGAGCTGCGCCACCTCGGCGGGGCGCTGACCCGGCCGGTGCGGCACGACAACGCGGTGGGCAACCGGGACGCGCGCTTCTGCCTGCTCACGGTGGCCCCCGGCGGGCCGCGCCCGGCCGGGCAGGGCCAGGACGACCTGCTCCTGGAGCGGCTGGCGCCCTGGGCGACCGGCGGCAGGTACCTCAACTTCCTGGACGCCTCGGCCGGCGACGACCACGTCCGGGCGGCCTTCACCCCCGAGGCGTACGCCCGGCTCGGCGCGCTCAAGGCGCGGTACGACCCCGCCAACGTCTTCCGCGTCAACCACAACATCGCCCCGGCGGCCCTGGCGAGCGAGGTGCCGGCGTGAGAATCGGGGTGATCGGCGCGGGGCCCATGGGCCGGGCCGCGGCACGGCAGTTCGCGCTCGCGGGTGAGACCGTACGGCTCACCGACCGCTCCCCGGAGCGCGCGGTGCGGGCGGCGGCGGCTGCGGGCGCGGGCACCCGGGGCCGCGTCGAGGCCCATGACGTCGACGGCGTCCTGGAGGCCGACCTCATCACCCTCGCCATGGGCAGCGAGGACACCCTCGCCTTCGTCACCCGGCACCGCGCCGCCCTCGCCGGGAAGATCCTCATCGACACCACCAACCCGGTGGAAGAGGCCGGGGCGGCGGCGCTCGGCCGGGCGGGCCCCAGCATGACCGAGCTGATCGCCCGGGCCGCGCCCCAGTCATCCGTGGTCAAGGCGTTCAACACCACCTGCGCGGCCACCCTCTTCGCCGGCCGGGTCGACGGCGCCCACCTCGACGTGTTCGTGGCGGGCGACGACTACAGCGCCAAGATCCCGGTCATCGAACTCATCGACCGGGCGGGGCTGCGCGGTCTCGACGCGGGCGATCTGCGCAACGCGCACGTCCTGGAGCAGATGGCGCTGCTGTGCATGGAACTCATCGAGCGGCTCGGTCTGGGCCGCGACGCCGGCATCAAGCTCCTGCCCGACGGGTGAGGAGGCCCCCGCCCCCGTGCGCATCCGCGTCCGCGCCCGTACGCCCGTATCCGTAACCGTATCCGCGCCCGTGTCCCGACCGGCCCCCTCCCCGACGGGCCGTCCCCGCCCCCTTCCCCGCACACTCCGAAGGAGTCACCGTGCGTCTGCGCCTACTCGTCCTCGCGTTGGGCAACTTCGCGATGGGCGTCGACACGTTCATCATCGCGCCGATCCTCGACCCCATGGCCGACGACTTCGGCGTCTCGCGTACCACCGCGGGCTGGCTGATCACCGCCTTCGCGCTGGCGTACGCGATCGGCGGGCCGCTGCTCGCCGCCGCCACCGGCCACCGCCCGCCCCGTCAGCTGCTGCTGGGCGCGCTCGGCGTGTTCGCGGTCGGCAACGCGCTCACCGCCGTGGCCGGGGACTACTCCTGGGCCATGGCCGGGCGGGTGGTGGCCGGCGCCGGGGCCTCCATGTACACCACCAACTCCCTCGCCGTGGCACGGGCGATGGTGCCGCCCGAGCGGGCCGGACGGGCGGCGGCGCTGGTGGTGGGCGGCCTGACCGCGGCCATCGTGCTCGGTCTGCCGCTGGGCGCCTGGCTGGGCGACGAGGCGGGCTGGCGCGCGGCCCTGTGGCTGGTGGTGGGGCTCACCGCGGCGGCCACCGCCGGTATCGCGGCGACCGTGCCGCACCTGAAGGGGCAGGCGGCGACGACCCTGCGGGCCCGGCTCGCGCCGCTCGGGCAGCCGCGCGTCCTGGTCACGCTGATCGCCACCTGGCTCTGCCTGAGCACCAGTTGGACCGTCTACAACTACATCGACGAGGTGATGGACGAGGCGACCGGCGGCGACGCGGGCCGCACCTCGCTGATCCTGCTGTGCTTCGGTATCGGGGCGGTATCGGGCAACCTGCTCACCGGGCGCCTCACCGACCGGATCGGGCCGGTGCGGACCATCACCGTCGCCGCCCCCCTCCTGGTCACCGCCGCGACACTGACCCCGCTGCTCTCCACGTCGCTGGGCGCGGGCATCGCGCTGGCCGTCGCCTGGGGCGTGTGCCACTGGATGATCAACGTGCCGCAGCAGATGCGGCTGGTGGCGACCGCGCCGCAGTCCGCCCCGCTCCTGCTCGGTCTGCACCAGAGCACCATCTACATCGGGATCAGCACCGGGGGCGTGGCCGGTGCCGCCGGCTACGCCGCCGACGGAGCCTCGGGCGTCGGCTACGCCGCGCTCGTCGTGGGGATCGTGGCGCTGGGCGTCCTCGCGCTCTCCCTGCGCATCAACCGGCCGGCCGCGGCCCCCGCGGCGACCGCCCCCACCGCCGCCCCGGCCCGGTAGGGGGCGCCCGCCACGACCCGCTCCACGCGTACTCGACGGCCCATCTGAAATCCTTGCCGAAGACGTTCCGCCCGGCCGCCGCATCGGCCGGGCCGGAATGCTTGCCGCCGGCGGCCGAAACGGCCCCCGGCGGCCGAAAAGAGATGCTAGAACGCCGACTTGGGGAGGGCTCAGCCAATGCAGTCAGCGGTTAACCAGGCATTCACTTTCCGAATACTCGGTCCACTGGAAGTCGAATGCGCGGGCCGCAAGGTCCGTCTCGGTGGATTCAGACAACAGGCACTGCTCGCCACGCTCCTGCTGGAAGCCGAACACGTCGTACCGATCGAACGGCTCCTGGAGGCCATCTGGGAGGACACCCCGCCCGCCTCCGCGAAGGGGCAGGTACGGATCTGCGTCTCCGCCATCCGCCGCCAGTTCGTCGGGGCGGGCGTGGGGGACCTCATCGAGACGCACCCGGCCGGGTACCGCATCCGGGTGCCGAACACCGCGCTGGACCTGGCCCGCTTCTCGCACCTGGCGGCGCTGGGCCGCTCAGCCGCCCGCGAGGGGCAGCCCGAGCAGGCGGTCGACCTGTTCCGCTCGGCGCTGGCGCAGTGGAAGGGCCCGGTGGCGGCGGGGCTGGAGAGCAGGGTGCTGCGGCAGGCCGCGACCATGCTGCGCGAGGAGCAGCTGTCCGTACTGGAGGAGTGCGTCGACCTGGAGCTCCAGATGGGGCGGCACCGCAAGGTGGTCGGGGAGCTGTACCGGCAGGTCGCCGAGAACCCCTACCGCGAGCAGATGTGCGCCCAGCTCATGCTCGCCCTGTACCGCTCGGGGCGGCAGGCCGACGCGCTGCGGCAGTTCCGCGAGACCCGCACGCTCCTCTCGGCGGAGCTCGGCATCGACCCCGGGGAGTCGCTGCGCACCCTGGAGCGGGCCATCCTCGCCGAGGACCCGTCGCTGGGGGCACCCGGCCGCCCGGGCCCGGTGGAGGCGGGCCGTGCGGCACCGGTCGCGTCCCTGATCCGCCAGCCCGCACACCGGGCGGTGAAGACGTCCTGGACCGACCACACCCTGGCGATGCGCACCCGGCTGACCAGTTTGCAGCAGGCCAATCTCCGCCTCCAGGCGACGTTGAAACTCTGACGAAATCGGGTGGGCACCGTTCCCACCAGCGTTTTCCCCAATGCCCCGTGCTTTCGGCACGGGGCATTTCGCGTCCGGTATCGCCGCGCGCCCGGCCGCGATATCCGCGTGAAACCTGGCCGATACGCGTCTTTGGCAGCGTCACCGCCGGTGGGGCCGGACCGGAAAGGAACGGGGAACCGGGAGAAAGCCTCGCCGAAGCCGCGTGAAAGGACTGCTTCATGGCTCTCTCGAACGGCGGAGGTGACCCCTCTCATGGCGCCCTCCCCGCACGGCCCGGCCGGACCCGGCCCTGACCGCACCGGCCACGCCGGCCCCGCTGACCCCGGCGGCCTCGGCGAACCCGGCGAACCGGCACACCCCGACGGTTCCGTACGCCCCGACCGGCGCGGACCCGTGGTGCACAAGTACGGCGGGAGCTCGCTCGCCACGATCGAGCAGATCCGCGCGGTGGCGCAGCGGGTCGCGGCCACACACCGCACCGGCCGTCCGGTGGTCGTCGTGGTCTCGGCCCGGGGGAAGACCACCGACCGGCTGCTCCGGCTGACCGAGGCCGTCGGGGCGCCCCCGGCGGGCCGCGAGACCGACCAATTGCTCGCGACCGGCGAGAACGCGTCCGCCGCGCTGCTCGCCATGGCGCTGCACCGGACCGGGGTGCGGGCGGTGTCCCTGGTGGGCGCCCAGACCGGCATCCTGGCGACCGGCTCGCACGGCCGCGGCGTGATCGTCACCGTGGACACCGACACCATCGACGAGGTGCTCGCCCGGGGCGCGGTGGCGGTGGTCGCCGGGTTCCAGGGGCTGACCGCCCGGCGCGATGTGATCACGCTGGGACGCGGCGGGTCGGACACCACCGCGGTGGCGCTGGCCGCCGAACTGGGCGCCGCCCACTGCGAGATCTACACCGATGTCGACGGGGTGTTCACCGCCGACCCCCGGCTGCTGCCCGGCGCCCGGGTGCTGCCGGCCGTCGACGTCGACGTGATGGCCGAGATGTCGTTCGCCGGCGCCCGGGTCATGCACGCCCGGGCCGTGGAGCTGGCGGCGCTGCGCAAGGTCGACATCCACGTCAAGCACTCCGCACGGCCCGGTCCCGGGACCGTGATCGCCGCCAGGGAGGAGACGAAAGCCGACATGCTCGAATCAGCGACGACCGTCACCGGAGTGGTCCTCGACGCGGACGTGGCCCGGGTCACCCTGCGCTTCGACGCGGGCGACGCGGACGCGGCGACCGACGTCTTCGCCTTTCTGGCCCGCGAGTCCCTCACCGTCGACATGGCCGCGCTCTCGGACGAGAGCACCGGTGTGAACATCGGCATCACCCTGCACACCGACGACGTACAGCCGCTGCGGGACTACCTGGCGCGGCGCCCCGGGCCCCCGGGCCGGGCCATCGAGTCCGACGCGGGGATCACCAAGCTCTCCCTGGTCGGTACGGGACTGCTCAGCCGCCCGGACAGCACCGCACGCATGCTGCGCTGCCTCAAGTCGGCGGCCATCGCGCCCAGTTCCGTGTCCACCTCGCAGATGCGGATCTCGGTGACCGTCCCGGACGACGACGCGGTACGGGCCGCCCGGGTCCTGCACGACGAGTTCGGCCTGACCGCGCTCAACGCCGGTACGGACGTCACCGCGCCCGTACCCGCCTGATCCGACAGAGGAGGTTGTGATGATGTTGCACCATTCGTTCGCACGGCAGTTGCGGCTGCGCCGGATCCACCGCCACGGCGGCGACCGGCTGCTGATCGTCCCGCTGGACCACTCGGTCACCGACGGCCCGCTGACCGGCGGGAACCGTCTCGACCACCTGGTCGGCCGGCTGGCGGACAACGGCGTGGACGCGGTGGTCCTGCACAAGGGCAGTCTGCGGTACGTCGACTCCGCCCGTTTCGCCCGCACCTCGCTGATCGTGCACCTGAGCGCCAGCACCGTGCACGCCCCCGACCCCAACGACAAGTACCTGGTCGCCAGCGTCGAGGAGAGCCTGCGCCTGGGGGCGGACGCGGTCAGCGTGCACGTCAACCTCGGCTCCGTCCAGGAGCGGCGGCAGATCGCGGACATGGCCGCGGTCGCGGACGCCTGCGACCGGTGGAACGTGCCGCTGCTCGCCATGATGTACCCGCGCGGCCCGAAGATCACCAACCCGCGCGACCCCGCGCTGATCGCCCACGCGGCCTCGCTCGCCGCCGATCTGGGTGCCGACGTCGTCAAGACCGTCTGCGCCGAGACCGTCGCCGAGATGCGCGACATCACCTCCGCCTCACCGGTCCCGCTCGTCGTGGTGGGCGGCCCCCGGGAGCCCGACGAGGACCGGGTGCTCGCCTATGTGGACGAGGCGCTGCGCGGCGGCGCCAGCGGGGTGGCGATGGGCCGCAACGTCTTCCTCGCCCCGGACCCCGGCGCCATGGCCGCCAAGGTCGCGCGGCTGGTCCACCCCGTACCGCACCCGCACGAGATGCCCGCGTCCGACGCGGTCCCCGACGCATCCGCCGTACCGCTGACCACCGTCTCTTAAGAGGAGTTCGCCCCATGAAGCTCAGCTGGCTCGACGCCCGTTCGCTCGGCGAGGCCAAGGAGGCCATCCTCCAGGAGGCCCTGCACTACCGGCTGGAGGGCATCGTCGCCGACGACCCCGCCGACTTCGCCGACCTGCCGCCGACCGTCACCAAGGTGCTGTTCCCCCAGGGCAAGCCGCTGCCCGCCGAGTTCGGGGACGCGTCCGTGGTCATCGTGGACCCGGCCGGGCACGGGATCACGCCGGCCGAACTCGCCCTCAAGCACCCGGAGGTGGAGTTCGGGCGCTTCGTGGAGATCGTCGACGCGCCGACCCTGGAGGACGCCTGTGAGTCGGCGCGCACCGAGAAGTGGAGCGTGCTCCTCTTCCGCGACCCCACCAAGATCCCGCTGGAGATCGTGATCGCGGCGGCGGCCCGCGCCACCGGCAGCATGATCACGGTGGCGAAGGACGTGGAGGAGGCCGAGATCATCTTCGGTGTGCTGGAGCACGGCTCGGACGGCGTGATGATGGCGCCCAGGGCCGTCGGCGACGCCGCCCACCTCAAGGCCGCCGCCACCGCCGACGTGCCCGACCTCAACCTGGTCGAGCTGGAGGTGCGCCACACCGAGCACATCGGCATGGGCGAGCGCGCCTGCGTCGACACCTGCACGTACTTCCGCGAGGACGAGGGCATCCTGGTCGGCTCGCACTCCAAGGGCATGATCCTGTGCGTCAGCGAGACGCACCCGCTGCCGTACATGCCGACGCGGCCGTTCCGGGTCAACGCGGGCGCGATCCACTCGTACACGCTCTCCAAGGACGAGCGGACCCACTACCTCAGCGAGCTCAAGGCGGGCAGCAAGGTCCTCGCCGTCGACATCAAGGGCCAGACCCGGCTGGTCACGGTCGGCCGGGTCAAGATCGAGTCGCGGCCCCTCATCTCGATCGACGCGGTGGCGCCCAACGGGCAGCAGGTGAACCTGATCCTCCAGGACGACTGGCACGTACGGGTCCTGGGGCCCGGGGGTGTGGTGCTGAACAGCACCGAGCTGAAGCCGGGCGACAAGGTGCTGGGGTTCCTGCCCAGCGAGGACCGGCACGTGGGTTACCCGATCGACGAGTTCTGCCTGGAGAAGTGACGGGTCGCTGCGCTGTGCGGGGCGCGGGACGCGTCGTCGTTCGTCTGCGGGCCGGCGTGGGCTGGTCGCGCAGTTCCCCGCGCCCCTCAGGTAACACGGGCGCGGCGGTGCCCTGTCGCACCGCCGCGCCCCCTACCCCCACCACAGAAAGGACTCCCCCATGCTCAACCGCCGCGATGTGATCAAGCGGGGCGCCGTCGCCGCCACCGTTGCCACCGGGCTCGCCGGGGCCGGCGGGGTCGCCGTGTACGGCACCCGTAACGACGGCTCCCCCGTCGCCGCCGCCCGGAGCGGCGACGACCACACCGAGACCTACAAGGGCCGCGTCATCCGGGTCACCCAGACCGGTGCCGACCACGCCGTCTCCATAGACGGCAAGCCCCTGCACCTGATGAAGCTCGGCGAGGGCGCCTATCTGAGCGCCCTGTGCCACTACGAGGTCGCCAAGACGCCGCTGCACGCCGCCCGCGCGGCCGTCGACGAACTGCACGGCGCCAACCTCGTACCGCTCGGCGACGCCTCCCACCACTCCATGTGATCCCGCGAGATTGAGGAACAGGACCATGACACACGTCCGCAGGAACCACCTGGACATGTCGCGCGGCGAGCGGCGGCGGTTCATCAAGGCCGTCCTGGAGATCAAGCGGCGCGGGATCTACGACCGGTTCGTCAAGCTCCACGTCGACGTCAACTCCCAGGACTACCTGGACAAGGACACCGGCAAGCGGGTCGGCCACATCAACCCGGGGTTCTTCCCCTGGCACCGGCAGTACCTGATGGAGTTCGAGAAGGAGCTGCGCCGGGTCGACCCGACGGTGACCCTGCCGTACTGGGACTGGACCAAGGACCAGTCGCCCCACTCCCCGCTGTGGGCCGACGACTTCATGGGCGGCGACGGGCGGCCCTCGGACGGCATGGTGATGACGGGCCCCTTCGCCTACCCCAACGGCTGGGAGCTGCGCGTCAACGTCCAGCCGGAGGGGGACGAGAACCCGGCGCTCAACGGCCACTACACCGTGGACGACCGCAAGTTCCTGATCCGGCGCATCGGGCAGAAGCTGCCCTCGCTGCCCTCGCCCGAGCAGCTGAAGCAGACCATGGACCTGCCGGTCTACGACTGCCCGCCGTGGAACTACACCTCCGGCAGCCAGCCGCCGTACAACAGCTTCCGCAACCACCTGGAGGGCTATACCAACTTCGCCTGGGAGCCCCCGGCGGGGAAGCTGCACGGTGCGGGCCACCAGTGGGTGGGCGGCCACATGATGTACATCTCCTCCCCCAACGACCCGGTCTTCTTCCTGCACCACTGCTTCATCGACAAGATCTGGGCCGACTGGCAGACGCTCCACCCGGACGTACCGCACTACCTCCCGCAGGAGCCCACCCCCGAGGTCGCCGACCCCAGCACCCCGCTCTTCCCCTGGCACACCCGGACCGTCGCCGAGGTCGTCGACCACCGCCGGTACTACACCTACGCCTGACGAGAGGGGGGCCACAGACATGTGCGGTATAGCGGGCTGGGTCGGTTACGGCCACGACGTCAGGCAGCACGAGGACGGCGTCCGGGCCATGACCGCCACCATGGTGTGCCGGGGACCGGACGCGGGCGGGGTGTGGACCGGACGGCACGCCGCCCTCGGCCACCGGCGCCTCGCCGTCATCGACATCGAGGGCGGCCGGCAGCCGATGGCCGCCGGGTTCGGCGTCACCCCCGAGGCCGTCGTCACCTACAGCGGCGAGGTCTACAACTACCGCGAGCTGCGCGCCGAGTTGAGCGCCCGGGGCCACCGGTTCCGCACCGAGAGCGACACCGAGGTGGTGCTCCAGGCGTATCTGGAGTGGGGCGAGGCGTTCGTCGAGCGGCTCAACGGGATGTTCGCCTTCGCGCTGTGGGACACCCGTACCGAGGAACTGCTCCTGGTGCGCGACCGGATGGGCGTCAAACCGCTGCTGTACTACCCCACCGACGACGGGGTCCTCTTCGGCTCCGAACCCAAGGCGATCCTCGCCCATCCGCTGGCCGAACCGGTCGTCGACGCCGAGGGCCTGCGCGAGGTGTTCGGCCTGACCATGACGCCCGAGAACGCGGTGTTCCGGGGCATGTACGAGGTACGGCCCGGCAGCATGGTCCGTCTCTCGCGGCGCGGACTGCGCAAGATCCGCTACTGGCAGCTCCAGTCGCGTCCGCACACCGACGACCTCGACACCACCGTCGGCACGGTCCGCGAGATCCTCGACGACACCGTGCGCCGCCAGCTCGTCTCGGACGTACCGCTGTGCTCGCTGCTCTCCGGCGGCCTCGACTCCAGCGCGGTCACCGCGCTCGCCGCCCGGGCGCTCGCCGAGGAGGACGGCGGCCGTATCCGCACCTTCTCCGTCGACTTCACCGGCCACGCCGAGCGCTTCGAGGCCAACGCGGTGTGGGAGGCGCCGGACGCCCCGTTCGTGAAGGAGGCCGTCGCCCACATCGGCACCGACCACGAGGACATCGTCCTGGACAACGCGCAACTGCTCACCCCCGAGGTGCGCGGAGCGGTCCTGCGCGCCCTCGACCTGCCGACCGTCACCGGCGACATGGAGTACTCGCTCTACCTGCTCTTCCAGGCGGTACGGGCCCGCTCCACGGTCGCCCTGTCGGGCGAGTCGGCCGACGAGCTCTTCGGCGGCTACAGCCACTTCCACGACCCCGAGGCGGTCTCCTCGGCCACCTTCCCCTGGCATCTGCCCTTCCGGCGGGCCGGCGGCCAGGACGCCCTGCGCGCCACGGGCCTGTGGGACCGGCTCGACCTCGGCGCCTACATCGACCAGCGCTACAAGGAGTCGATCGCGGACGTCCCGGCCCTGCCCGGCGAGAGCCCGCAGGAGGCCCGGATGCGCGAGATCAGCCATCTGCACCTGACGCGGTTCGTGAACTTCCTGCTCGACCGCAAGGACCGCATCAGCATGGCGGTGGGCCTGGAGGTCCGGGTCCCGTTCTGCGACCACCGCCTCGTCGAGTACGTCTTCAACACCCCGTGGGCGATGAAGACGTTCGACGGCCGCGAGAAGAGCCTGCTGCGGGCCGCGACCCGGGACGTGCTGCCGCGCTCGATCGTGGAGCGCAAGAAGAGCCCGTACCCCTCCACCCAGGACGTCCGCTACGAGCTCGCCCTGCGCGACCGCGTCACCGCCCTCGCCTCGGGCGACTCGCCCGTCCTCGACCTGGTCGACCCCAAGGGGCTGCGGCGCCTGCTGGAGCGGCCGGTGGGCTCGTACGCGATCGGCGGCCCCTACAGCGGGCGCGCGGTCATGGAGCGGCTGGTCGACCTGGACGCCTGGATCCGCGACCTCGGCGTCCGGTTCGTGCCCGAGGCGGGCTGAGGTGGCCGCCTCCCCGCCGGGCCGCCGGGCGGTGCTCGCGGCCACGGCCGCCGCCGCCGTGGCGGGCGCGGCGCCGGCCGCCGCCGCCCGCCCGGCGGCCGGGGCGAGACCCGCCGGCCCGGCGGTGGTCCGCACCACCGCCGGGCCGGTGGCCGGGGCGCGCGAGGGCGGGGCGCTGGTGTTCCGGGGCGTGCCGTACGCCCGGCCCCCGCTGGGGGAGCTCAGATTCGCCTCGCCCCGGCCGCCCCTGCCCTGGCGCGGGGTGCGCGACGCCACCCGGTTCGCCCCGCCCTTCCTCCAGACCATCGACCCCGCCGGCCGCGAGGACGGGCTGTACGCCAACGTCTGGACGCCCGGTCCGCGCGGACGGCGCCCGGTCCTCGTCTACATCCACGGCGGCGGCTGGCAGGTCGGCGCGGGCAGCCTGCCCACGTACGACGGAAGCCGCCTCGCGGTCCGCGGCGACCTGGTCGTCATCACCTTCAACTACCGGATGGGCGCCTTCGGTTTCGGCTACCACGAGGAGCTGACCGACGACCTCACCGGCGACTGCGCCAACTGGGGCCTCCAGGACCAGGCCGCGCTGCTGCGCTGGGTACGGGAGAACGCCGAGGCGTTCGGCGGCGACCCCGGCAACATCACCCTCGCCGGCACCTCGGCGGGCGGCGCCTCCGCCTGGCAGCTCGCCCTGCGCCCCGAACTGCGCGGGCTGATCCGCCGGATCGTCCCCATCAGCGCCTGCCACGTCTGGGCACCCGCCACCTCGCTGACCGTCCCGGACGCGCGCCGCGTGTACGAGGAGGTGGCCGTCCGGCTGGGCACGACCGTACGGGGCCTGCGCGCCGCGCCCGCCGCGGCGGTCCAGGACGCCTGGTTCACGGTCTTCTCCGGAGCGCCGGGCGGCCGGACCGTGGGCAGCGGGCGCGAGTACCGGGGGCCGGTCGTCGACGGGCGGTGGATGCGCGCCTTCGACCACGAGCTCGCCACGCCCGCGGTGCCCGTCCTGTCCGTCCACACCCGCACCGAGGGCTCCTTCTACACCGGCCCCGGCTCCCCCATCCCCACCCCCGCGCCCACCGACGACGCCTCGCTGCGGGAGGCGGTGCGCGGGGTGCTGCTCAAGGGCGCGGCACGGGTTCCCGACTCGCTGGTGGACGGCTGCGTGGACGCCTACCGGGCGGCGGCCGTGGCCGAGGGGCTGCCGCTGGACCCGGTCTCCCTGTGGACCGACGTGTGGGGCGACGGCCTCTTCCGGTACCTGAACGTCCGCCTCGCCGAGCGGCACGCCCGTACGGGGACGGCGCCCGGGTATCTGATGGAGTTCGCCCACCCGGCCCGCGCGCCCTGGTTCGGCACACCGCACGAGCACACCTCCCCGTTCCTCTTCGGCACGTACGAGCTGCCCGGGAACGTGGAGGCGTGCGGCGACGGGCCGGGGGAGGTGCGGGTCGGGGACGCCTTCATGGACCTGGTGGCGTCGTTCGCCCGCACCGGCGTCCCGACGGCCCCCGGCGTCCCCCCGTGGCCGCCCTTCGCCCCCGGCCGCCCGAGCACGCTGCTCCTGGGCGACCCGAGCGGGCCGCGCGTCGCGGACGTGCCGAAGGGGCGGCAGCTGGGGTTCTGGGACGGGGGGGAGTGGGTGCCGCGGGTGGTGACGTGATGCGCGGGGTTGCTCGCGCCCGGGCTTCGGCTGCGGGTGGGTGGTGGGTTGCTCGCGCAGTTCCCCGCGCCCCTAGGGGGGCCTGAGGTCGTTCCCGAAGTGCGGCCCGGTGGGGCTTCCTCGCGCAGTTCCCCGCGCCCCTGGGCAACCTCCAGGGGCGCGGGGAACTGCGCGAGCAACCCACCACCGGGCCGCAGGTACACACGGCACTCAGGGGCGCGCCGAAGACCGGGCCCCCGTGGGGCTAGCGGTCGGGGCGGAGCTCCGCCGGGCAGGCCGTCCCGCGGCGGAGGCTGTACGGCGACGCCAGCCGGTACGTACCCGCCCGAGGCGCGAGCAGCTCCGTCCACTCGTCCCCCGCCGCGTCCTCGGACGCCTTCCACAGACAGCCGTTCGGGTTCGTGTACGTCTTCGGCACCCCGTGCCCCCGCCGCTTCGACTCCGGAGTCTCCTGCGGCGGCTCCACACCCTTTCCCTTCTCGTCCACCAGCTTCAGCCACGGCGAGTACGGGATACGGACCAGGACCCGGCCGGGCGCGCTCACCTTCAGCGTCCACTCGCCCTCCCCCGCGCGCTCCACCGTCGCGGGCGGGTCGGCCAGCGGCGTCGGGTTCTCGACCGCGAACAGCCGCCAGTCGGGGTTGTGCCACAGCTCCTTCAGATAGGGCTGGCCCTTCTGGATGAGCTTGGCCTCCTGCTCGGCGCCGTTGGAGTCCGGCGGCCCCATGGGCAGCACCACGTAGTGGACGGCCCAGCGGTCCAGCCAGCCCCGGTAGCTCGCCGAGTCCAGCGTGTCGTCGTAGAAGAGCGGGTTGCGCTCCATGTCGGCCTGACGGTTCCAGCCCCGCGCGAGGTTCACGTAGGGGGCGACCGCGGAGGCCTCGCGGTGGCTGGAGGCCGGTACGACCTCGACCCGCCCGCGCTCGGCGCCGACCTGCTGGAGCTGGTCCACCAGCGGAGCGAGCGCCCGCGCCCAGGACGCGGCGGGGGCGGTGCTGACGATGTCGTCGACGGCCTTGACCCCGACCCAGACGTTCATCCCGACGAAGGCGACCACCAGCACGTACCACTTGCGCGAACGCGGCACCGCGTACGGCAGGGCGGCCAGCATCACCACACCGGCGAAGAGCATCGCGAGCCGGGTCACGTTGGACCCGATCTGCGAGTCGATGATCCAGGTGAGCAGCACGCCCACGCCGTACACCACGGCGCCCGTGCGGACCGTCTTCCACTCCCGGGGCACCAGGAGGAGCGTGATCACCGAGAAGAGGAAGGGCAGCGAGACCGAGGCGAGCGACATCGGCTGGGTGCCCGAGAACGGGAACAGCAGCGCGGAGAGCGCCACGACCGCGACCGGCGGCAGACCGAGGGCGTACGCGCCCGGGCGGCGCCGGTTCAGGAACAGCGCGGCGGCGATCACACCGAGGAAGAGCCCGGCCACCGGGCTGCTCGCCGTCGCGAGCCCGGCCAGCGGCGCGGCGACCACGCCCTTGGCCCACCGCTCGGTGCGCCAGCGGTGCGGCCAGCAGAACACCGCCGCGACCGCGCCGAGCGCGAACATCGTGCCGAGCCCGAAGGTGACCCGGCCGGAGCAGGCGTTGCACAGGAAGGCGAAGAGGGCCGCGAAGGCGCACGGCAGCGGATTGCGGACGGCCCGCACCCGCACCAGGATCAGCGTGGTCAGCCCGGCCGAGACGGTTCCGGCGATCATCATCGTCGTACGGACGCCGAGCAGCGACATCAGATACGGCGAGACGACGCTGTACGAGACCGGGTGCATACCGCCGTACCACGCCAGGTTGTACGCGGAGGCGGGGTGGCGGCCGACGAACTCGGCCCAGGCGTCCTGCGCGGCGAGGTCGCCGCCGCTGTTGGCGAAGAAGATGAACCACAGGATGTGCCCGACGGCGGCGACGGCCGTGACGGCGATCACGGGGTGCCGGGCCGTGAACTCGCGCACCCGGGACACCACGTTCCGGCCCGGGGCCGGCGCGGGGGCCGGGTCCGGGGCCGGGTCCAAGTGCGTCGGCCCGGCCGCGGCCGTCTTCGTGGCCTCGTCCCGGCCCGTGTCCGCGGCCGGAGCCACGTCGAGGGGCCCGGTCAGGTTCTGGTCCCGCACCGGGTCCCTGCTCTCGTCCTGTATTCGCCCGTCCGGCCGAGAAGGGCTGCTGCCGTCGGCGCGTGCAGGCGTCGGCTCAGCGGTGGTCACTGCGGCTCTCCCGCCTCACACAGTCTCAGGACGTCTCTCGTCCCATCGCTCATAGGGACGCCGCCCCGCGTCCTCCAGTTGACCGAAGCTAGCACGAGAGCGCGAGCGGCCGGTGCCCGAAGTCCGGCGACCGCGGGTGGTCCCAGCTGCCTGAACAAGATCATTCCGCCCGTCTCCTCCGTCCTCCCGCCGCATGGGCGCGGGGGGGGGGGGGGGGGGGGGGGGGGGGGGGGGGGGGGGGGGGGGGGGGGGGGGGGGGTGGGGGGGGAGGGGAGGGGGGGAGGGGGGGGGGGGGGAGAGGT
>NZ_JBVILC010000012.1:0-249925 GCF_055580545.1 Streptomyces sp. NPDC031670
TGCAGATGTCGCAATCCACACCGAGCCAGAAGGCCCTCACCTCGTTCAAGCACCCAGCACGCGTGTCACCAACGTCCCGGGACAACACACCTAGGCGCTGGCGACGAACTGCGGGGCAGCCGCGTCCTTCTCCAGGGTGATCACCGACAGCTTCGGGCCGGCCGCCTCCGTGGCGACCGGCGCGTAGCCGTGCTTGCGGTAGAGCCGCAGGTTGGACTCGCTGCGGTGGCCGGTGAAGAGCTGGAACCGCTTGGCCGACAGCCGGCCCGCGAAGTGCTCCTCTATGGCGCTCAGCAGCCGGCTGCCCAGACCGTGGCCCTGCATCCTGGGGTGCACGATCAGCTTGCCGATCCGGCCGGTACCCGAGGCGTCCACGCTGCCCCGGACCGACGCGACCACCTCGTCGCCGAGCCGCGCCACCAGCGCGTAGCCGCCGCCGAGCTCGCTGCGCAGGCCGTCGAGCGTCTGGGTGAGCGGTTCGATGGAGTAGTCGCCGTAGAGCTCCGCCTCGCTCTGGTAGCAGAGGTACTGAAGCTTGAGGATCTGCTCGCAGTCACCCTCACGCGCCGCAGAGATGGTCACACTCATGCCCATGTGTGCATGCCTTCCGCTCACCCGTCCACCGGTTGTCTAACGCTCCATTCCCCGCGGGTCAGGAGCCGCAACCTCCGCCGCGAGCATTCTGCGCAGGCATCCCAGGCAACGGGAACGCATCGGCCCCAGACTCCCCTGTGAGATATCCAACTCCCCTGCGATTTCTCGGTAAGTGGGGTCGCTGGGCGAGAGAAGTGCGGTCAGCAGCCGGGGGCAGTTTCCCGGCGTCCTGGCCACGGCCGTACGCAGCGCACGGCTCAGCTCCTCGCTCAGAACCGTGCGTTCCGGGCCCGATTCCGGGTCGGCGGCCGGTTCGGCGGCGAACGGCAGCTCGCGCCGTGCCCGGCGGCGGGCTCGTCTGACTTCCGCCCGGACGGCCCAGCGCACCCAGGGCAGCGGGTCCGCCGGACGGCTTTCGAGGAGCCGCACCCAGACGTCCTGTTCGAGGTCGGCGGGGTCGACTCCGGCTCCCGGCGCCTCCGCGGCGGCCTCGGCGGCCACCAGCGGGCTCAGCTCTTTGACGAGGTCCATGCCGGGCGGGACGCGGCCACGGTCGGGGGCGGTTTCGACGGCGGCCGTACGTCACCCGTACGTGAAGGCCCGTACGCCCGTGCTAACCGCGGGGCGGGTGCCCCGCCCGGAAGTCCGCGGCGGCGAGCAGTGCGGTGTCCGCGTTGTCGGAGAACACGGCGTCGATCCCGGTGGCAAAGTACGTCCGGAACGCGCCGAACGCGTCCCCGTAGGCGTTGGGGTCGGTGCCGCGCCGGAAGTCGGCGGGCAGGAAGGTGTTCTCGTCGCGCATCGTGTACGGGTGCAGGATCAGCCCGTGCGCGTGGGCGTCCCGGACCAGGGTGGTCGACGTGGTCAGCCGGCCCGCCGCGTCCTTGGGGATGATCAGGTCCAGGGTCGGGCCGATGCCCTGCGCGAACGAGGCGATCCACCTCAGGCCCTCGGGCTCGACCAGGTCGTCCGTGGTGCGCGGGTCGCCGCTCACCACGAAGTCCCACGGCTTGGTGCCGGTGCCGGACAGCAGGACCACCGACGGGGTGTCCACCAGACGGCTCAGCCGCTGGATGCTGCTCGGCTCGAACGACTGGAGGAACTGGGGGGAGTCGGCGCGGTGGCGCCCGTACCGGCGCAGCAGCTTGGCGACCCGGTCCTCCAGGGGCAGCCCGATGCCGCGGAAGTAGGTGGGGTGCTTGGTCTCGGTGTGCAGCCAGATCCGGCGGCCGAGGCGGCGCTCCTCGCGCTCGGCCCACTGGAGGACCTCCTCGAAGGTGGGAACCGACCAGCGGCCGTCGTAGAGCGTGTTGCGCTGCCGCACCGCGGGCAGGCGCTCCTTGGCCCGCAGCGTCTTCAGCTCCGCGAGCGTGAAGTCCTCGGTGAACCAGCCGGTGACGGTGGCGCCGTCCACCTTCTTGGTGGTCCTGCGGCCCGCGAACTCACGGCGGTCGGCGACATCGGTCGTAGCGGTGATGTCGTTCTCGTGACGGCAGACCAGATGCCCGTCGCTGGTGGGGACGAGGTCCTGTTCGATCACATGGGCGCCGAGGTCCAGGGCGTGCTGGTAGGAGCCGAGGGTGTGCTCGGGACGGTATCCGGCGGTGCCGCGGTGCCCTATCACGTACGGGACCGGCAGATCCCTGTACGTGCCGTGGCGGCGCGCCCCGCCGTTCTCCCGGGGCCGCGCGCTCGCGGTCGCGGCGGGCAGCCCGGTGGCCGCCGTGCCCAGAACCGCCGCGCCGAGCACGGTGCGCCGCCCGGGGCTCATCCGCTCACCCTGTGTCATGAACGCTCCTTGTGAAGTGGTGTGTGCCGTGCCTGATCGCCTGTCCCGCACCTGTCAACGGGAGGGGACGAGCGTAGGCGTATCCCCCTTAAGCGGGGGAGCCTTTTCGGCCAATCGGGGCGGAACGTGGCGCGAACACGTGTCAACATCGCGTATCCACCGTGTGAACCCGATGTGCGATCGGACGGCGCCCGCGAGTATCGTCCTCACCTGCGCGGACCTCACTCCGCGCGGACCCGTCAGCCCACGACACCGGAGGAAAGCGTTGTCCCGACTCGCGCTCATCAAGGCAGTGCTCGGACCGATCATGCGCCTGATGTTCCGTCCGCAGGTGGAGGGCGTCGAGAACATCCCGGGGACGGGTCCGGTCATCCTCGCGGGCAACCATCTGACCTTCATCGACTCGATGATCATGCCGGTGTGCCTGGACCGTCCGGTGTACTTCATCGGCAAGGACGAGTACGTCACGGGCAAGGGTCTCAAGGGCCGTCTGATGGCCTGGTTCTTCAGCGGCGTCGGCATGATCCCGGTCAACCGCGACGGCGGCCACGGCGGTGTCGCGGCGCTGATGACGGGACGTCAGGTGCTGGACGAGGGCAAGGTCTTCAGCATCTACCCGGAGGGCACCCGCTCCCCCGACGGCCGCCTCTACCGGGGCCGCACCGGCATCGCCCGGCTGACGCTGATGACCGGCGCGCCGGTCGTGCCGTTCGCGATGATCGGCACGGACAAGATCCAGCCCGGTGGGGCGGGGCTGCCGCGCCCCGGCAAGGTGACCGTCCGCTTCGGTGAGCCGATGGAGTTCTCGCGGTACGAGGGGATGGACCGGGACCGCTATGTGCTGCGGGCCGTCACGGACTCGGTGATGGCGGAGGTCATGCGACTGTCCGGGCAGGAGTACGTGGACATGTACGCCACAAAGGCGAAGGCGGCGTAGCGGCCGAGCCCTTCAGGGGCGCGGGGAACTGCGCGACCAGCCACAGGCGGCCCGCAGCCGGGACTCATGCAGTCCGTCGGCTGCGGGCCGTCCTGGGCTGAGCGCGCGGTTCCCCGCGCCCCTGGGAAACACGGGGTCGAGCCCGCACCTCCGCACCTCCCGCGCCCCTGGGAACCACCGGACCAAGACAAACGGACACCGCGCCCGCACATGCTAGGGGTGCTCCAACCCCTCCTCCAGACGCTGCCCCCGCAGCAGAAACCACGCCGCGACCGCCGTCGCGAACAGCACCCCGCTCCCCACCGCCGCCGCCGTCTGGAAGCCGTCCGTGAAGGCGTCCCGGGCGGCGCTCAGCATGGGGGCCGCCTGCTCGGCGGGGAGCCGGGCCGCCGCGTCCACCGCGCCGCCGAGCGAGTCGTGCGCCGCGTCGGACACCCCCGCGGGCAGGTCCGCCGGAGCGGTGAAGCCGCGGTAGATCCCCGTCACCACGGAGCCGAGCAGCGCGATGCCCAGGGCCGCGCCCAGCTCGTACGCCGTCTCGGAGACCGCGGAGGCCGCCCCCGCCTGCTCCTTCGGCACGCTGGAGAGGATGACGTCGGCGGTGACCGTGAAGGCGAGACCCGCGCCGAGGCCGCCCACGAACAGGGCGATGCCGAGCGCCACCACCCCGGTGTCGGCCGTGACCGCCATACAGGCGGCCAGCGCCGCGCCCACCGCCGCCAGTCCTCCGGCAACCGCACTGCGCACCGAGGCCCGGCGCGCCACGTAACCCGCCGCGAGACCGGCGCCCACCGCGCCGACGGCCGCGGGCAGTTCGATCAGACCGGCCTCCAGCGGCGAGCGGACCTGGACCAGTTGGAGGAACTGGGAGAGGAAGAACACCAGCCCGGACAGGCCCAGGATGGTCAGCAGGTCGGCCAGGACCGCGCCGGAGAAGCCCCGGTGGTGGAAGAGCCGCATGTCCAGCAGCGGCGACTCGAGGGTGAGCTGACGGCGTACGAACCAGACCAGGGCCAGTACCCCCACCGCGGCGACCCCCGCGATCCTCGGGCTGAAGCCGTGGACGGCGGCCTCCTTCACCGCGTACACCACCGCGACCATGCCCACCAGTGACAGCAGCACGCTCCCGAGGTCCCAGGGGCCGGGGCTCGGATCGCGCGACTCGGGCAGCAGCTTGATGCCGACGAGCACCAGCACGGCCATCACCGGCAGGTTGATCAGGAAGACCGAGCCCCACCAGAAGTTCTCCAGCAGGAAGCCGCCGACCACGGGCCCGACGGCGGCGCCCGCCGAGGCCGCCGCGCCCCAGATGCCCACGGCGAGGCTGCGCTCGCGCGGGTCGTGGAAGATGTTCCGGATCAGCGCCAGCGTGGACGGCATCAGGGTCGCGCCCGCGACACCGAGCAGCGCCCGCGCCACGATCATCATCTCGGGGCTGGAGGCGTACGCGTTGAGGACCGAGACCGCGCCGAAGGCCACCGCGCCGCACAGCAGCAGCCGCTTGCGGCCGATCCGGTCGCCGAGGCTGCCCATGGAGACGAGCAGGCCCGCGATGACGAACGAGTAGACGTCGCCGATCCAGAGCAGCTGCGTCCCCGACGGCTTGAGGTCCTCGCTGAGGAACGGGGTGGCCAGGCCCAGCACCGTGGCGTCGACGGCGACGAGGAGCACCGCCAGCACCAGCACGGCCAGGGCGAGCCAGCGGCCCGGCTGCCGCGTCTCGTGCGCGGACTCGGGCCGGGAAGTGGTACTGGTCATTTCTCCACGCTCCGTCGCGCTCCGCCGAGCAGCAACTCGACGATCATGTGCTGGAAGTCGTTCGCGGCGACCCGTCCGACCTGGACGGCCCAGGCGCAGGTGCCGATCAGGCCGTAGAGGGCCTCGGTGAGCCAAGCCGGGGTCAGATCGATCCGGAAGTCGCCCTGTTCCTGGCCGCGCCGGAAGAGCGCGCAGACGCGCGCGTCGAGCCGGGCCCAGCCCTCGTTCATCTGGTCGCCCTCGAAGAGCTGGTTCTCGGTGACGAGGAAGGCGAGCAGTCCGGCGGCGGGCTCCACCTCGGCGATCAGCCGGCGCAGCGCCTCCGGGGCGGTCCCCTCGTCCAGCCGGGCCGCGTCCAGGGCGTCCTCGAACTGCTCGATACCGAAGTTCTCCAGCGCCCGGACCAGCGCGTCCCGCCCGGCGAAGTGCCGGTGCAGGGTGGCGCGCCCGATGCCGGCGGCACGGGCCACCTCGTCCATCGTCGCGGTCGCCTTGCGGGAGAGCAGGGCGGCTGCCGTGCGCAGCACCTGGTCACGGTCCACAGTCATGAGACAACCATAGCCCGAATGAGACATAGATGTCTCATTCGGGGATTCGGCGGCCCGGCGGCTCGAATTCCCGTCGACTCACGGCTTCTGGATCACTAGCGTGGCGGGCGCCCCGCCCGCCCACCGGAAGGACCCGTAGTGACCGACGACCGCATACCGCCGCCCCTGCTCGCCGGGGAGCGCGAGACGTTGCGGGCCTTCCTCGACTACCACCGCGCCACGCTGGCCATGAAGTGCGAGGGCCTGTCCGACGAGGAGCTGCGCACCACGTCCATGCCGCCGTCGACGCTCTCGCTGCTCGGTCTGGTACGCCATATGGCCGAGGTGGAGCGCACCTGGTTCCGCAGGGTCGTGGGCGCCGAGGACATCACGCTGGTCTACTCGGACGTGAACGACTACCAGGTGGCCTACGACGCGAGCGGCGCCACCCGCGCGGACGCCTTCGCCCGCTGGCAGGCCGAGGTCGAGCACTCCCGCCGCATCGAGCGCGAGGCCGAGTCGCTGGACGTGGTCGCGCACAACCCCCGTTGGGACACGGATGTCTCGCTGCGGCTGGTGATGGTCCACGTACTGCTGGAGTACGCCCGCCACAACGGCCACGCCGACTTCCTGCGCGAGGGGATCGACGGGACGGTCGGGGCCTGACGCGAAGGGCCCGGACGGTCCGTGCGGACCGTCCGGGCCCCTGGCCCGCCGATGGCTCAGCGACCGGCGCGCCGGCGCCTGCGCAGCAGGACGACCGGGGCCGCACCCAGCAGGCCCAGCGCGGCGGGCGCCGCCGAGGCGACGGTGCCGATGCCCTGCTGGCCGAAGGTGCTCGGGACCGGCAGGGTGTTCCAGCGGTCGAGCGGCCAGGCGACGACGAGCGCGCGCCCCACCACCTTGTCGACCGGCACCGAGCCGCCGCCCGACTGGTCCCGGTGGTAGCGGGAGTCCGCCGAGTTCTGCCGGTGGTCGCCCATCACCCAGATCCGGCCCTTGGGCACGGTGATCTTGAACTGGCTCTCCGGGTCGGTGCTGCACGGGGTGTTCCCGGCGAAGACGTACGGCTCGTCCAGGGCCTTGCCGTTGACCTTGAGGGGGCCGGTGCCCTTGCACTCCACGGTGTCGCCACCGACCGCGACGACCCGCTTGATCAGGTCCTTCTCCTCCGCCGACGGCATCAGCCCGACGAAGCTCAGCACCTTCTGCACGGCGTTGGGCTGCGGGGTGGGCTCGCCTTCGAGCCAGTTGCCGGGGTCGTGGAAGACGACGACCTCGCCGCGCTCCGGCTCGGAGCCGAACCACGGGGTCAGCTTGTCCACCAGGACGCGGTCACCGCGCTGGAGCGTGTTCTGCATCGAGTCCGAGGGGATCGAGAAGGCCTGCACCAGGAACGTCTTGATCAGCAGGGCGAGGATCAGCGCGATACCGACCAGCAGCGGCAGCTCTTTCCAGAAGGAGCGCTGCCTGGGCTTCGGCCCGGTGGCCTCCCCGTCGGTCCCGGGCGTTCCGTCGGCCGTCCCGTCGGGTGCCGCATCGGGCGCCGGACCGGAATCTGCCGTCCCCCCGGGTCCCTGGGGCCGGTCGAGCCCCTCGGTTCCCGCCGGTCCCGGCTGGGGCCGCTCGGCGTCCCCGTGTCCTTCTTGCGCGCCGACCGCCACGTCCCCCACGTCCAACTCCCTCACCGCCGAAGGGACCATCGTCGCACGAAAAGGGCGCCGCTGATCGACATCGGCGGCGCACTCCATCCGTACGGGGCATGCGCGGCGCGCACACCCCGTACCGGTATGTCATTTCCGGGCGTCGGCCCAGGCGTGCTGGACGGCCAGGTCGGCCTTGACCTCGGCGAGTTGGACGGCGACGGCCGAGGGGGCGGTGCCGCCGCGGCCGTCCCGGGAGGCGAGGGCGCCGGGGACGTTCAGGACGGTCCGCACCTCGGGCGTCAGATGCTCGGAGATCTCGGCGAACTGCTCGTCGGTGAGCTCGTCGAGCTCGATGCCGTGCGCCTCGCAGACCTTGACGCACTCCCCCGCGACCTCGTGCGCCACCCGGAACGGCACGCCCTGCCTGACCAGCCACTCCGCGATGTCGGTGGCGAGCGAGAAGCCCGCGGGCGCCAGCTCCTCCATACGCTCCCGGTTGACCGTGAGCGTCGCCATCATCCCGGTGAACGCGGGCAGCAGCACCTCCAGTTGGTCACAGGAGTCGAAGACCGGCTCCTTGTCCTCCTGGAGGTCCCGGTTGTACGCGAGCGGCAGCGCCTTCAGGGTCGCCAGCAGACCGGTCAGATTGCCGATCAGGCGGCCGGACTTGCCGCGCGCCAGCTCCGCGATGTCCGGGTTCTTCTTCTGCGGCATGATCGAGGAGCCGGTGGAGAAGGCGTCGTGCAGGGTGACGAAGGAGAACTCCTTCGTGTTCCAGATGATGACCTCCTCGGCGATCCGGGAGAGGTTGACGCCGATCATCGCGGTGATGAAGGCGAACTCCGCCACGAAGTCGCGGGAGGCCGTGCCGTCGATGGAGTTGGCCACGCTGCCGCGCTCGAAGCCGAGGTCGGCGGCGACCGCCTCCGGGTCGAGGCCGAGGCTGCTGCCCGCGAGCGCGCCCGAGCCGTACGGGGAGACCGCCGTGCGCTCGTCCCACTGCCGCAGCCGCTCGGCGTCCCGGGACAGGGACTGGACGTGGGCCAGGACGTGGTGGGCGAAGAGCACCGGCTGGGCGTGCTGGAGGTGGGTGCGGCCGGGCATCGCCACGTCCGGGTGCGCCTCGGCGAGACCCACCAGCGCGTCCTGGAGCTCCGCGACCAGGCCGCCGATGATCCGGGCGTGGTCGCGCAGATACATCCGGAAGAGCGTGGCCACCTGGTCGTTGCGGGAGCGGCCGGCCCGCAGCTTGCCGCCGAGGTCGGGGCCGAGCCGCTCCAGCAGGCCCCGCTCCAGGGCGGTGTGAACGTCCTCGTCGGCGATGGTGCCGGTGAAGGAGCCGTCGGCGACGTCGGCCTCCAGCCGGTCCAGACCGGCGGTCATCCGCTGGAGCTCGTCGGCCGTGAGCAGGCCCGCCTTGTGCAGCACGCGCGCGTGGGCGCGGGAGCCGGCGATGTCGTACGGCGCGAGGCGCCAGTCGAAGTGGACCGACGCGGACAGCTTCGCCAGCGCCTCGGCGGGTCCGTCGGCGAACCGGCCGCCCCAGAGCCGGACGTCACCGTTGTTGCTGCTCACAGCTGCTGCTCCTCACAAGGGTGGATATGCCGCCGCCTCCCCGCCGCGAAGTCGGGGAGGCGGCCTGTACAACGCGTCGCCGTTACGCCAGATCGCGCTTGGCGGCGATCTTCGAGGAGAGGCCGAAGATCTCGATGAAGCCCTGCGCCTTGGACTGGTCGAAGGTGTCGCCGGAGTCGTAGGTGGCGAGGTTGAAGTCGTAGAGCGACTCCTCGGACTTCCGGCCGGTGACGACGGCGCGACCGCCGTGCAGGGTCATCCGGATGTCGCCGGTGACGTGCTGGTTGGCCTCGTTGATGAAGCCGTCCAGGGCGCGCTTGAGCGGGGAGAACCACAGGCCGTCGTAGACCATCTCGCCCCAGCGCTGCTCGACCTGCCGCTTGTAGCGGGCCAGCTCGCGCTCGACGGTGACGTTCTCCAGCTCCTGGTGGGCGGTGATCAGCGCGATCGCGCCGGGCGCCTCGTACACCTCACGGGACTTGATGCCCACGAGCCGGTCCTCGACCATGTCGATCCGGCCGATGCCCTGGGCTCCGGCCCGCTCGTTGAGCTGCTGGATCGCCTGGAGGACGGTGACGGGCCTGCCGTCGATGGCTACGGGGACGCCCTCCTTGAAGGAGATGACGACCTCGTCGGCCTCGCGGAGCTCGGCCGGGTTCGAGGTGTACTCGTAGATGTCCTCGATCGGCGCGTTCCAGATGTCCTCCAGGAAGCCGGTCTCGACGGCCCGTCCGAAGACGTTCTGGTCGATCGAGTACGGCGACTTCTTGGTGGTGGCGATGGGGAGGTTCTTGGCCTCGCAGAAGGCGATCGCCTTGTCCCGGGTCATCGCGTAGTCGCGGACGGGGGCGATGCACTTCAGGTCCGGGCCCAGGGCGGCGATGCCGGCCTCGAACCGCACCTGGTCGTTGCCCTTGCCGGTGCAGCCGTGGGCGACGGTGGTGGCGCCGTGCTTCCTGGCGGCGGCCACCAGGTGCTTGACGATGGTCGGCCGGGAGAGCGCCGAGACCAGCGGGTAGCGGTCCATGTAGAGGGCGTTGGCCTTGATCGCCGGGAGGCAGTACTCGTCGGCGAATTCGTCCCGGGCGTCCGCGACCTCGGCCTCGACGGCACCGCAGGCGAGCGCGCGCTTGCGGATGACGTCCAGGTCCTCGCCGCCCTGGCCGACGTCCACGGCAACGGCGATGACCTCGGCGCCCGTCTCCTCGGCGATCCAGCCGATGGCGACGGAGGTGTCCAGACCGCCCGAGTAGGCGAGTACGACGCGCTCGGTCACGGGTTTCTCCTTACGGTGCATTCGGTGATGGGTATAACTATGCAGTGGTCCGTATGTTTTGTCAACGAGGGGGTGGGGAGGGACCGACGGGGGGCAGAAGGAGAACGCGCGCCACGCGACCGGGGTAACGGTTCGGTCCCCCGGCAGGACGTCAACGGGCGGGCCGCGTACGGTCACGGGCATGATGCGTACCGCTCTCGCACTCGGTGCGGCCCTGCTCGCGCTGGCGGCCCCGGCCGCGACGGCCGACTCCCGCCCCTTCCACCCGCCCCAGCTGCCCAACCGGATGGCCGACACCGGCGGCGGCACCCAGCTGATCACCGCCGAGGCCCCCGCGCCGGGCTCCACCACGGGCCGGGTGACCTGGTGGGACAGGCGCGGGCCGCTGTGGGTGGCGGTGGGCCGGGCGGACGCGAGGTTCGGCGCCCATGGCCTGGTCGAGGGAACGGCCCGCCGGCAGAACACCGGGACGACCCCGACCGGCCTGTACGACCTGCCGTACGCGTTCGGCACCACGGCCGCGCCCCGGGGGACGAAGTTCGACTACCGTCGCGCCACCACGAAGTCCTGGTGGTGCGAGGACACCGCCTCACAGGCGTACAACCGCTGGGTGGAGGGGCTGCCCGCCGACTGCCGGGCGAGCGAGTCCGAGCAGATCACCGCGTTCCCCACGCAGTACGCCCGCGCCCTGGTGGTCGGGTTCAACTACGACCGGCCGGTACGCGGGCGGGGTGCGGGGATCTTCCTGCACGTCAACGGGAAGGGGGCGACCGCCGGTTGCGTCTCGGTCCCGGCGGACGCGATGGCCGCCATCCTGGCCTGGGCGGACCCGGCCAGGCACCCCCACATCGCGATCGGCACGGCGTCCGGGCCGACCGCGATCACACGCTACTGACCGCTCCTCAGGCCGAGCGGTCGTTCTGTGCCAGCCGCAGCAGATGGTCCGCCAGGGCCTGGCCGCCGGCCGGGTCCCGGCTGATCAGCATCAGGGTGTCGTCGCCCGCGATCGTGCCGAGGATGTCGTGCAGCTCGGCCTGGTCGATGGCCGAGGCGAGGAACTGGGCGGCGCCCGGCGGCGTACGCAGGACCACCAGGTTGGCGGAGGCCTCCGCGGAGATCAGCAGCTCCGCGGAGAGCCGCCGCATCCGCTCCTCCTTGGCCGACTCGCCGAGCGGGGCCTTGGGTGTGCGGAAGCCGCCCTCGCTGGGCACCGCGTAGATCAGCTCGCCGCCGGTGTTGCGGATCTTCACCGCGCCCAGCTCGTCCAGGTCGCGCGAGAGCGTCGCCTGGGTGACGCTCAGCCCGTCGTCCGCGAGCAGCTTGGCGAGCTGGCTCTGGGACCGCACCGGCTGCCGGTTGAGGATGTCCACGATCCGGCGGTGCCGGGCGGTGCGGGTCTGCGGTACGGCGGGGCCGCCGAGCTCTTGGTCCTGCGCCTCGTCGGTCATCGTCGTCTCATTCTCCGGATCGTCCGTCCCCGTTGACACTCGCGTCGAGGACACCGGGCAGCGACTGGAGGAACGCGTCCACCTCCGCGTCACCGATGATCAGCGGCGGCATGAGCCGTACGACATCGGGGGCGGGCGCGTTGACCAGGAAGCCGGCATCCTGGGCCGCCCGCTGCACCTTGGCGGCGACGGCCTCGGTGAGCACGATACCCAGCAGCAGGCCCGCGCCACGGACATGGGAGACCAGCGGGTGTGCCAGCGCCTCGATTCCGCCCCGCAGCCGCTCGCCCAGCCGCTTCACCCGGTCGAGCGCTCCGTCGGCGGCGAGCGTGTCCAGAACGGCGAGTCCGGCCGCGCACGCCACCGGGTTCCCGCCGAAGGTGGTGCCGTGCTGACCGGGCGTCAGCAGCTCGGCGGCCGGGCCGAAGGCGACGGTGGCACCGATGGGCAGACCGCCGCCGAGCCCCTTGGCGAGGGTGACGAGGTCGGGCAGGACGCCCTCGTGCTGCTGGTGCTCGAACCAGGTGCCGGTGCGGCCGATGCCGGTCTGCACCTCGTCCAGGACCAGCAGTGTGCCGGTGGCCGCGGTGATCTCACGGGCCGCCCGCAGATAGCCCCTGGGCGGGACGACCACACCGTTCTCGCCCTGGATGGGCTCGATCACGACGAGCGCGGTCTCCTCGGTGACCGCGGCCCGCAGCGCCTCGGCGTCCCCGTACGGCACATGGGTGACATCGCCGGGCAGCGGACGGAAGGGCGCCTGCTTGCCGGGCTGACCGGTGAGGGCGAGCGCCCCCATCGTCCGGCCGTGGAAACCGCCCTCGGTGGCGACCATGTGGCCGCGGCCGGTCAGCCGCCCGATCTTGAAGGCGGCCTCGTTGGCCTCCGCGCCCGAGTTGCAGAAGAAGACCCGGCCCGGCCGTCCGAACAGCTCGATCAGCCGCTCGGCGAGCGCCACCGGCGGCTCGGCGACGAACAGGTTGGAGACATGGCCGAGTTCGGCGATCTGACGGGAGACCGCCTCGACGACGGCCGGGTGGCCGTGACCGAGGGCGTTGACCGCGATACCGCCGACGAAGTCGGTGTACTCGGTGCCGTCCGCGTCCCACACCTTGGCGCCCGCGCCGCGCACCAGCGCCAGCTTCGGAGTGCCGTAGTTGTCCGTCATGACCCGCTGCCAGCGCTGGGCCAGCTCCTGACCGGTCACTGTGCTTCCCCCTGCTGGTCGTCGGGCACGACCATGGTGCCGATGCCCTCGTCCGTGAAGATCTCAAGAAGGATGGAGTGCGGGACGCGACCGTCGATCACGCGCGCGGTGTTGACGCCGTTGCGCACGGCGAACAGACAGCCCTCCATCTTGGGGACCATGCCGCTGGAGAGGTCGGGCAGCAGTTTCTCCAGCTGGCGGGCGGTGAGTCGGCTGATGACCTCGTCGCTGTGCGGCCAGTCCTCGTACAGGCCCTCGACGTCGGTCAGGACCATCAGGGTCTCGGCGCCCAGCGCAGCCGCAAGAGCCGCAGCCGCCGTATCAGCATTGACGTTGTAGACATGTCCGTCGTCCTGGGAGCGGGCGATCGAGGAGATGACCGGGATCCGGCCGTCCTCCAGCAGCGCCTCGATGGCGCCGGTGTCGATCGCGGTGATCTCACCGACCCGTCCGATGTCGACGAGCTCGCCGTCGATCTCGGGCCGGTGCTGGGTGGCGGTGATGGTGTGGGCGTCCTCGCCGGTCATCCCGACGGCGAGCGGACCGTGCTGGTTGAGCAGCCCGACGAGCTCGCGCTGGACCTGCCCGGCGAGCACCATCCGTACGACGTCCATCGCCTCCGGCGTGGTGACGCGCAGGCCCGCCTTGAACTCGCTGACCAGGCCGTGCCGGTCGAGCTGGGCGCTGATCTGGGGGCCGCCGCCGTGCACCACGACGGGCTTGAGCCCGGCGTGCCGCAGGAAGACGACGTCCTGGGCGAAGGCGGCCTTGAGCGCCTCGTCGACCATGGCGTTGCCGCCGAACTTGATGACGACGGTCCGGCCGTGGTGGCGGGTCAGCCACGGCAGCGCCTCGATGAGGATGCGTGCCTTGGGGAGCGCGGTGTGCTTTCGCGTACTCATGGGCGCAGCCCATTCCTTGGAAGGGTGGTGGCGGGAGACGGGCGGGCGCTCATGAGCTGTACGCGCTGTTCTCGTGGACGTAGTCGGCGGTGAGGTCGTTGGCCCAGATGACGACGGGCCCGGCGGAGCCGGCGGCGAGGTCGGCGGTGATGCGGACCTCCCGGTAGCGCATGTCGACGAGGTCGCGGTCCTCGCCCACCGAGCCGTTCTTGCAGACCCAGACGCCGTTGATGGCGACGTTGAGGCGGTCCGGCTCGAAGGCGGCCTTCGTGGTGCCGATGGCGGAGAGCACCCGGCCCCAGTTGGGGTCCTCGCCGTGGATGGCGCACTTGAGGAGGTTGTTGCGGGCGATGGAGCGGCCGACCTCGACGGCGTCGTCCTCGCTGGCCGCGTTCACGACCTCGATGCGGATGTCCTTGCTGGCGCCCTCGGCGTCCCCGATGAGCTGGCGGGCGAGGTCGTCGCAGACGGTCGTGACGGCCTCGGCGAACTCCGCGTACTCCGGGGCGGTTCCGGAGGCGCCGGAGGCCAGCAGCAGCACGGTGTCGTTGGTGGACATGCAGCCGTCGGAGTCGACCCGGTCGAAGGTGGTACGGGTGGCGTCGCGCAGCGCGCGGTCCAGGACCGGGGCCTCCAGGTCGGCGTCGGTGGTGAGGACGACGAGCATGGTGGCCAGGCCAGGGGCGAGCATGCCGGCGCCCTTGGCCATGCCGCCCACCGTCCAGCCGTCCTTGGTCACGACGGACGTCTTGTGGACGGTGTCGGTGGTCTTGATGGCGATGGCGGCCTTCTCGCCGCCGTGCGCGGAGAGTTCGGCCGCGGCCTTCTCGATGCCCGGCAGGAGCCTGTCCATGGGCAGGGTCACACCGATGAGCCCGGTGGAGGCGACGGCGACCTCGCCCGCGCTGTGCCCGTCGAGGACCTCGGCGACCTTCTCGGCGGTCGCGTGGGTGTCCTGGAAGCCCTTCGGGCCCGTACAGGCGTTGGCGCCACCGGAGTTGAGGACCACGGCGGTGACCGCGCCGCCCTTGAGGACCTGCTCGGACCACAGGACGGGGGCGGCCTTGACGCGGTTGGAGGTGAAGACGCCCGCGGCGGCTCGGCGCGGCCCCTGGTTGACCACGAGGGCCAGGTCGGGGTTGCCGTTCTCCTTGATCCCGGCGGCGATGCCCGCCGCCGTGAACCCCTTGGCTGCCGTCACGCTCACGGCGCAACTCCTGTCATCGTCAGGCCCGTGGTCTCATCCAGCCCCAGGGCGATGTTCATGCTCTGCACCGCGGCGCCCGCGGTGCCCTTGGTCAGGTTGTCGATGGCGGTGACCACCACGATCCGGTGGGCGCCCCCGTCGTACGCCACCTGGATCTGCGCGGCGTTGGAGCCGTACACGGACGCGGTGGCGGGCCACTGCCCCTCGGGGAGCAGATGGACGAACGGCTCGTCGGCGAAGGCCTTCTGGTACGCCGTCCGTACCGCCTCCCCGGTGACCCCCGGCTTCGCCTTCGCGGAGCAGGTGGCGAGGATGCCGCGCGGCATGGGGGCGAGGGTCGGTGTGAAGGAGACGGTGACGCGCTCACCGGCCGCGGCGCTGAGGTTCTGGACCATCTCGGGGGTGTGGCGGTGTCCGCCGCCCACGCCGTACGGCGACATCGACCCCATGACCTCGCTGCCGAGCAGGTGCGGCTTGGCCGCCTTGCCCGCGCCGGAGGTGCCGGAGGCCGCGACGATCACGGCCTCGGGCTCGGCGAGGCCGCTCCCGTACGCGGGGAAGAGCGCCAGCGACACCGCGGTCGGATAGCAACCCGGGACCGCGATACGCCGGGCCCCCTCCAACGCGGCGCGGCCACCGGGGAGTTCGGGCAGCCCGTACGGCCAGGTCCCGGCGTGCGGCGAGCCGTAGAACGTCTCCCAGTCGGCGGCGTCCTTCAGCCGGAAGTCCGCGCCCATGTCCACGACCAGCACGTCCGCGCCGAGCTGTGCGGCGACGGCGGCGGACTGACCGTGTGGCAGGGCGAGGAAGACCACGTCGTGATCGCGCGCCAGCACGTCGACAGTGGTGGGCTCCAGGACGCGCCCGGCCAGCGGAAGCAGATGCGGCTGGAGCGCGCCGAGCCGCTGCCCGGCGTTGCTGTTCCCGGTCAGGGCGCCGATCTCGACGTCCGGGTGCGCGAGGAGCAGCCGCAGCAGTTCCCCGCCCGCGTACCCGCTCGCCCCGGCCACTGCCGCTCGTACCGCCATCGAAGCCTCCTCGTCGATGGCATGACTATACGCAGTCATGCAGTTTTATGCAAAGGTCGATGTGCCTGCCTCCGCGCGGCCGGCGCTCTTCCGGACACGGCGTCCCACGGGTAAGGGTGATCCCGGCCGCACGAGACGAGGAGGGCTCCCGTGGGTGAGAACAAACGGCGCATGCTGGCCGGTGAGTGGTATCTGCCCGACGACCCCGAGCTGGCCGCCGACACCGAGCGCCGGATCGCGCGGTGCGCCGCCTACGACGCGGCGGGCGGCTCCCCGCCCGCCGAACGGCACAGGCTGCTCGCGGAGTTGCTGGGCGAGGTCGGCGAGGACGTACGCGTACGGCCGCCGTTCTCCTGCGACTTCGGCTACAACATCACCATCGGCGCCGGTACGTTCGTGAACTTCGGCGCCGTCTTCCTGGACACCGGCCGGATCACCGTGGGCCGGGACG
Source organism: Streptomyces sp. NPDC031670 (assembly GCF_055580545.1). Lineage (NCBI taxonomy): Bacteria > Bacillati > Actinomycetota > Actinomycetes > Kitasatosporales > Streptomycetaceae > Streptomyces > Streptomyces sp. NPDC031670. The sequence continues at coordinate 16,346 of NZ_JBVILC010000012.1, forward strand.
TCCAGATCGGGCCGAACGTCCAGCTCCTCACCCCCACGCACGAGCTGGACGCCGAGCGGCGCCGGCAGGGGTGGGAGAAGGCCGAGCCGGTGACGATCGGGGACAACGTGTGGCTCGGCGGCGGGGTGATCGTCTGCCCGGGCGTGAGCATCGGGGCGGACACGGTGGTGGGCGCGGGGTCGGTGGTCACCCGGGACCTGCCCGGCGGGGTGCTCGCGGTGGGCAACCCCGCCAGGGTGGCGCGGCGGCTCGGCTGAGGGGGCCAGGCTCCGGGGCGGGGCGGCGCACCCGGGCCCGCCCCCGCGGCTACCCCGCCAGGCTCAGCAGGCTCAGGTGCCAGCGGTGGGCCCCGCCGGTCAGGGTCACCGTGGACAGCGGGCGCACGTCGACGTTCCAGTACGCCGACGGGGGCGCGTTCAGGGTGTACACCAGCGCCGCCCGGACGACCGCGGGTTCGGCCACCGCGACCATCGCGCCGTCCTCCGCGGGCCGGGTGTCCAGCCAGCCCCCTATCCGGGCGATGAACCCGAGCAGCGGCTCGCCGCCGTGCGGGGCCGCGCGGGGGTCCGCGAGCCAGGCGTCGACGGCCTCGGGCTCGCGGGCCGCGACCTCGGCCAGGGTGGAGCCGCGCCAGCGGCCCATGTCGCAGTCGCGCAGCGCGGGCTGCACCATCGGCGCGTACCCCAGGGCCTCGCCGGTGGCCCGGCTGCGCGCGGTCGGCGAGCAGTAGCGCAGCTCGGCCACGCCCAGCGGCACCAGGGAGGGCGCGGCGAGCGCGACCTCGCGCCGGGCCGCCGGGTCGAGCGGGCGGTCGTCGGCGAAGCGTTCGACCGGCAGCGCCGAGCAGCGCGCCGCCGCGACCAGCGTGAGCCGGACAGTCATGGCCGTGATCGTGCGACCGGACGCGCGGTCGGTCAAGGGGTCGCGGCGCCGACCTCGTCGTAGGCGGTACGCAGCCGCCGTACCCCCTCCTCGATCTCGGCCCGGCCCGCCACGCCCGCGAAGCACAGCCGGAGGTGGGCCGCGGGGGGCTCGGCGCTGAAGTACGGGCGGCCGGGGGCGACCGCGACCCCGGCGCGCAGGGCCGCGGCGGCGAGCGCGGCCTCGGGGGTGCCGTCCGGCAGGCGCAGCCACAGGTGGTAGCCGCCGGAGGGCAGATGGGGCACGGCCGGCCCGGGCAGATGGCGGGCCAGCGCGGTCGCCATGGCCTGGCGGCGCTCTCCCAGCTCCTGGGAGACGGCCCGCAGATGGCGGGGCCAGGCAGGGGAGCCGACCAGCTCAAGGGCCGTTTCCTGGAGCGGGCGCGGGACGAAGAAGCTGTCCACGACCTGGATCGCGCGCAGCCGCTCCAGGACCGGGCCCCGGGCCGCGAGCGCGCCCACGCGCAGACTGGGAGAGGCCACCTTGGTGAGCGAGCGGACGTGCACGACGACGCCGTCGGGGTCGTCGGCGGCTAGCGGCGCGGGCAGCGGGCCCGCGTCCGCGTGGACGAGCAGCCGGGCGAAGTCGTCCTCGATCACGAACGCCCCGGACTCCCGTGCCACCCGCAGCACTTCGGCCCGCCGGGCCGGGGCGAGCACCGCGCCCGTGGGGTTCTGGAAGAGCGGCTGGCTCACCAGGACCCGCGCCCCGGTGGCCCGGAAGGCGGCGGCGAGCAGGTCGGGCCGCACCCCGTCGGTGTCGACCGGGACCGGTACCGGCCGCAGCCCCGAGGCACGGGCCACCGCGAGCATGCCGGGATAGGTCGGCGACTCCACCAGGACCGGCGCCCCCGGTGCCGCGAGCGCCCGCAGCGCCGTGGTGAGCGCGGACTGCCCCCCGGCGCAGATCAGCACCTCGGCGGCGGTGACCGTGCCGCCGATCTCGCGGGCGAACCACTCGCGCAGTTCGGTCAGCCCGTCGGTGGGCGGCCGGCCCCAGGCGCCGGGGCGGCGGCCGGCCCGGGCGAGGGCGGCGGCCATCGCGCGCTCCGGCTGGAGGGCGGGGGCGAGGTAGCCGCCGTTGAACTCGATCACCCCGGGCGGCGGCGCGGCGAGGGTGGCCAGGACCCCGGAGGCGTCGACCGCGCGCGGTACCGCGTCGGTGGCGCCGTCGGCGCTGAGCGAGACCTCCTGCCAGGAGGTGTCGCCGGCGCGGGTCGCGGACGTACGGGGCTCGGCGCGGAAGACCCCGGCGCCGGGCCGGGTGACGACCAGGCCCTCGGCGGCGAGCCTGGCCAGGGCCCGCGAGACGGTCACCGGCGAGACCCGGTACCGCTCGACGAGGGCCCGGCTCGACGGCAGCTTTCCACCTACGGAGTAGCGGTCGAGCTCATCTTTGAGGATGGTCGCCAGGTCGGCCACACTGCTACGCTCTTGCATGACAGCACAGGATAGCGCTACTGCCTCCACGACGATAGCGGTCGACAGCCGCCCGGCCCGCATCCCCGTGGCGGCCCCGGCGGCGGCCACCGACCCCCGGCAGGGCGCGCTCCTGGCCGGACTCGGTGTCGTCGCCTTCTCCCTGACCTTCCCGGCCACCGCCTGGGGCCTGGAGAGCTTCGGACCCTGGTCGCTCGTCGCCGTCCGCAGTCTGCTCGCCGGAGTGATCGCCGGGGTCTTCCTGCTGGTGGGCCGGGTTCCGCTGCCCGAGCGCCGGCACTGGGCGGGCCTCGCGGTGGTCGCGGCCGGGACCGTGGTCGGCTTCCCGCTGCTGACCACCATGGCCCTGCGGACCTCCACCACCTCGCACGCGGCGGTCGTGGTGGGCCTGTTGCCGCTGACCACGGCCGCGCTCTCGGCGCTGCGGACCGGGCGCCGGCCCTCCCCCGCCTTCTGGGCCGCGGCGCTGGCCGGAGCCGGGGTGGTGGTCGCCTTCACCGTGCAGCAGAGCGGCGGCGCCCTCTCCACGGGCGACCTCTACCTCTTCGCCGCCCTGCTGGTCTGCGCCGCCGGGTACACCGAGGGCGGACGCCTCGCCCGGGTGATACCGGGCTGGCAGGTGATCGGCTGGGCGCTGATCCTCACCCTGCCGCTGGCCGCCGTCGGCTCGGCCGCGGCCCTCGCCGCCGAACCGGTCCACCTGGGCGCGCACGGCGTCCTGGGGGTGCTGTGGGTGGCGGCCGGCTCGCAGTTCTTCGGGCTGTACGTCTGGTACCGGGGCATGGCCGCCATCGGGGTGCCCCGGGCCAGTCAGCTCCAGCTGGCGCAGCCGCTGCTCACACTGGTCTGGGCGGTCCTGCTGCTCGGCGAACACCTCTCCCCCGCCGCCCCGCTGGCCGCGGCGGGTGTGCTGGTGTGCATCGCCGTCACCCAGCGCGCGGCGGCCTGAAACCATCCGCGCGGGGCGGTCACGGCCGCACCCGGCCGGGATAGTGGTCCGCGACCACACGGGCCATCGCGCCGATCCGGTCCTCGGCGACGTCCTTGGCGGAGAAGAAGCAGTGGCCCCGCACGGAGGCGTAGCGCCGGGCGAACGTGAGGTGGCGGGACAGCTCGGCCGGGTCCTGCCAGGCGGGGGGCTGCGCGGGGTTGCCCGCCTTGTACAGGGCCTCACCGACGATCAGCTGGGTGCCGCTGCCCCGGGCGACCGCGTCCCACCAGGGCACCAGCTCGGCGTAGTCGGCGGCCTGGAAGCCGATGTTCCAGTACACCTGCGGGCAGATGTAGTCGATCCAGTGCTCGCGCACCCACTTGCGGGTGTCGGCGTGCAGGTCGTCGTAGGTCTGCACGCCGGCCCTGGTGGGCGAGCCGAGCGGGTCGGTCGCCGCGTTGCGCCAGACCGCGAAGGGGCTGATCCCGAACTTCACCCGGCCCCGGATCCGCTTGATCCGGTCCGCGGTCTCCCGGACGAGGCGGTCGATGTTGTCGCGGCGCCAGGCCGCCCGGTCGGGGAAGTCCGCGCCGTACCGGTCGTAGGCGTCGTCGTCGGCGAAGGTCTGACCGGCGACCGGGTACGGATAGAAGTAGTCGTCCCAGTGCACCGCGTCCACGTCGTAGCGCGCGACCGCGTCCAGCATCGCGTCCTGCACGAAGTGGCGGACCTCCGGGATCCCGGGGTTGTAGTAGAGCTTTCCGCCGTACGCCACGACCCACTCGGGGTGCACGCGCGCGGGATGGGTCGGCACCAGTCTGGACGGGTCGGTGTGGTTGGCCACCCGGTACGGGTTGAACCAGGCGTGCAGCTCCAGGCCGCGCCGGTGGGCCTCGCGGACGGCCGTGCCCAGCGGGTCCCAGCCGGGGTCCTGGCCCTGGACCCCGCTGAGGTACTGGCTCCACGGCTCGTACGGCGAGGGCCACAGGGCGTCGGCGGTGGGGCGGACCTGGAGCGCCACCACGTTCAGCCGCAGGGCGGCGGCCCGGTCGAGGTGGGCGATGAGCTCGGCCTCCTGCCGGTCCGGGGGCAGACCCGGTTGCGAGGGCCAGTCGAGGTTGGACACCGTCGCCAGCCACACCCCCCGGAACTCCAGGGGCCGCGGGGCGTGCCAGGGGCGGCCGGCAGAGGGGGCCGCGAGGGCTCCGGGCACGTCCTGCGCGGCGGCCACATCCGCTGTGACCAGGCCGTTCACCGCGCCAGTCGAGCCGGCGGCGAGCGTCGCCGCCAGCAGTCCCCGCCGAGTGATCCGTCCCACTTGGTGCCCCCCTCGTCGCCGAGAATGTCCGGTGTTGCGCACAGCATGCCCGCCCCACCCCCTGATCCCACGCAGGCGCGGAGTAACGTCGTGGGGCCGGGTCGGGCGCCGGACTCATACGGGGGACCCGCCGGGACTTTTCTGTCAGAAGCGAAAGGCACGATGTGACGGACCCTACGGCAGATATTGCACGCGTCGGAGTGGTGGGCTGCGGCCAGATGGGAGCCGGCATCGCGGAGGTCTGCGCCCGTAGCGGCCTGGACGTGAAGGTCGCCGAGACCACCGGCGAAGCCCTGGAGATCGGCCGTACCCGGCTGCACAACTCCCTCTCGAAGGCCGCCGAGCGCGGCAAGATCACCGAGGAGGAGCGCGACGCGACGCTCGCCCGGCTGAGCTTCACCACCGACCTCGGCGAGTTCGCCGACCGCGATCTGGTCATCGAGGCCGTGGTCGAGAACGAGCAGGTCAAGACCGAGATCTTCCAGGTCCTCGACCAGGTGGTCACCCGCCCGGACGCGATCTTGGCCTCCAACACCTCCTCCATCCCGCTGGTGAAGCTCGCGGTCGCCACCTCGCGGCCCGACCAGGTCATCGGCATCCACTTCTTCAACCCGGCGCCGGTGCAGAAGCTCGTCGAGCTGATCCCGGCGCTCACCACCTCGGAGGGCACCCTCAGCCGGGCCCAGGCCATGGTGGAGAAGGTCCTCGGCAAGCACGCGATCCGCGCCCAGGACCGCTCGGGCTTCGTGGTCAACGCGCTGCTCATCCCGTATCTGCTCTCCGCGATCCGGATGTTCGAGTCGGGCATCGCCAGCCGCGAGGACATCGACAACGGCATGGAGCTGGGCTGCGCCCACCCGATGGGTCCGCTCAAGCTGTCCGATCTCATCGGTCTGGACACGGTCGCCTCGGTGGCCGACTCGATGTACGACGAGTTCAAGGAGCCGCTGTACGCGGCGCCGCCGCTGCTGCAGCGCATGGTCGACGCGGGGCGTCTGGGCCGCAAGACCGGCTCCGGTTTCTACACGTACGCCTGACCCCGCGAGACGCCTGACCACCGCGCGACGGCCGACGCCGGGCCCGGCCCCTTCGGACGAGGGCCGGGCCCGCCGCGTTCACACCGGGTGTGCGGCGCGAGCCCGCATATGCTCTTCGCACACTCTCCCGCCCCGCGAGCAGGGCGAGTTGACTCCTTGGCGAAAAGTCAATGGCATTCCGCCGTACTGACGAAGGAGCCTCGCCGTGCCGAGCGACCCCGGCCTCCCGATGGCCGTCGACGAACTGTTCGAGTTACGCCGTTCCCTGGAAGTGGGCCTGGCCCGCATCGACGGGCAGCTGACACTGCTCACCCACCGCGACGACCAGAGCGAACGCGAACTGGCCGAACTGGGCGTGCGGGTGGCGACCCTGGAACACACGAGGTGGCCGCTGCCCGCGCTCACGGCGCTCACCGCCCTCGGCGCGCTGACCGTCGCCGTCTGGCAGGCGCTGGGGCGGTGAACACCGGCGGACGGCGGCGGTCAGCCGTCGCCGAGCCGCAGATGGTGCAGGAGCAGGAGTCCGGCCGCCATGTTGGCGGCCGGCACCTCCCCGCGGGCGATCATGTCGGGTACCAGTTTGAGCGGTACCCACTCGCGCCGCGACGACTCGAAGTCGTCCTCGGGGTGGCCGATGTACTCGGCCGACTCCGACCAGTAGAGGTGGTGGCGGGCGTCGATGAGCCCGTTGGCGGGCTCGACGGTGAGGAGATGGCGCAGCGGGCCCGGCCGCCACCCGGTCTCCTCCTCCATCTCGCGGGCCGCCGCGGCCTCGATGTCCTCGCCGTCCTCGACGACCCCCGCGGCCAGCTCCCAGCCCCAGCTGTCGGTGATGAAGCGGTGCCGCCAGAGCAGCAGCACCTCGTTGGCCCCGTTGACCGCGGTCGCCACGGCGACCGGGCGGAGCCGGATCAGGAAGTGGTCGAGGTGTCGGCCGTCCGGGAGCGCGACATCGGCGAGATTGACGCGGAACCAGCGGTTCTCATAGACAGTTTGCTCACTCAGGTTCGTCCACTGCACGTTTTTGCCACCTTCCGACAAGAGGATGGCAATATCGCAGCAGGCACGCGCTCACAGGGGAACGCGCAGTGCCCCGTCGATCAGCTCGGCGGCTTCGTCGGCGCCGGCGCAACCGCTCTCGACCAGGTGCTCGCGTACGACGCGCAACCGGTCGCGAAGGCGCTGCGACTCCATCCCCCGGGCCCGCTCGGCCATCTCGACCGCCGTCGCGACGGCCCGGTCCGCGTCGCCCTGGCGCAGCTCGATCTGGGCGAGCATCGCCAGGCGGTGCACCCGGCCCCGGTCGTGCGAGGGGGCGTGCGCCGCCAGTCCCGCCTGCTCGCGCGCGGCCGACAGATCGCCGAGCCGCAGCAGGGCCTCCGCCACCTGGACGTTGACCAGGCCCGGCTGGACATAGCCGGTCTCGGCGGGTTCCTTCTTCGGCCGGATGCGCTCGGCCGCCCGCTCCGCGCCACGGATCGCGCCGAGCGCGCTCGGCCCGTCACCGAGGTGCGCGTACGCCTTGGCCTGCATCGCGTGCAGATCCGCGGCCAGCGCCGGGGTGAGCTGATGGCCCGCCGCCCGCAGCGCCGCCTCCGCGAAGGCCACCGCCTGGCGGTAGTCGCGCATGAAGAGCGACTGGTTGACCAGCAGCGCGATCACATACGCGCCGAGCCCCCGGTCCCCGCTCGCCTTCGCCAGCCGCAGCGCCTGGTGGAAGTAACGCTGCGCCAGGCCCTGGGCGTTGGAGTCGTACGCGCAGATCCCGGCGACCGCGACCAGACCGCCGGTCGCCCGGTGCAGCTTCCGGCCGGTCGCGTCGGTGTAGCAGCCGCGCAGCAGCGGGGCGGTCTCGGAGTTGAGGAAGCCCACGATGCGCGAACGGGTGGCGATGCCCCCGGCCTTGCGGTACATCAGCTCGTAGTGCTCGCGGGCGGCCCGCAGCATCTCGATGTCGCTCTCGCCCACCGCGGTCTGCCCGTGCCGGGACACATCGGTGTCCTCCGGCGGGTTCTCCCACTCCCACACCGGCATCACGGCCGGGGTGCCGGTGACCGCGGGCGCGCCCAGGATGTGCGGGCGCTGCTGCTCGTCGGAGCGCCACAGGGCGGTGGCGCGCTCCACGAACCCCGCCAGCGGTGAGCCCACCGGCGCGGCCGGCTCGCCCGGCACGCCCAGCCCGATGTCGTCGAGGGTGACCGGCCGGTGCAGCCGGGCCGAGAGCACCTCGCAGATCAGGTCGGGCACCTGTCCGCGCGGGCGCTGGCCCTTCAGCCACCGGGCCACCGCGGTGTGTTCGTACCTCAGCGCCAGCCCCCGGGCACGGCCCGCCTGGTTCACATGGGCCGCGAGCCCGGCGTTCGAGATGCCTGCCTCGTCGACCAGCGCGTCGAGCAGGGTATTGGGCTGCATCAGGCCCTCCGTTGGCTCGGTGGACCCAGCGTAGAGGAGGCGCGTTCACACGGGGTGTGATGGGAGTGCTCGCATTCGTGCGCCGCGCACTCTGCCGCCGCCGGACGGCTCCGGATTGACTGAACTGCCTCTCCACAGAGGCGTGCCGGGCCGCCGGCTCCCCCTCGTACAGTGCGGCGGCCCGCTCCCGGCGCCGCCGGTCCTGCCGAACTGCCCGTCACTCCGCGGCAGGGCCGACGGCGCACGCCCGCCCGGTTCAGCGCCGGGCCCGCGCGGTGGGGAGGGCGGCGGGCTGCGCGGGCACGCGCACCCGGTCGTTGCGCAGCACCATCAGCGCCACGTCGTCGGCGAGCCGGCCGCCGGTGTGGCGCAGCAGCTCCCGCTGTACGCGGTGGATCACCGCGGCGGGGGACAGCGGGGTGTCCAGGGCCGCCCGGGCGAGTACTTCCTGCAGCCGGAAGAACCGCCCGGCGCGGTCCCGGGCGTCCTCGGCGCCGTCCGTGTGCAGACAGAGCGCCTCCCCCGGCAGCAGCCGGGTGCAGCGGTGCAGCGGCAGGTCGGCGGGGAGGGGGAAGGAGCCGAGCGGCGGCAGCGGGTCGCCGGGCAGCAGGGCCTCGGCGCCGCCGCACAGCCGGTAGGGCCAGGGATGGCCGCAGTTGAGGGCGACCACCAGGCCGTCGGCGCGGATCTCCAGGAGCAGTACGGTCACGAACTCCTCGGCGAGCGGGCTCTCGGGCGCACCCGTGCGGCACGAGGGGTGCTCGGTGCGGGCCCGCTCGCGCAGATGCCGCTGCAGTGCCCGCTCCAGGCGCCGCAGCACGCCCGCCAGCTCCGGTTCGTCGTGGGCGGCCTCGCGGAAGCTGCCGAGCACGGCCGCGACCGCGCCGAGCGAGCCCAGGCCGTGGCCGCGCACATCCCCCATGACGACCCGCACCCCGTACCGCGTGGCCATCACCTCGTACAGATCGCCGCCGACCACCGCGCCCCGGCCCGCGCAGAGCTGCCCGGCGGCCACCATGAGCCCGTCCACACGGGGCGGCGGCGGGCGCAGCAGCACCCGCTGGGCGGCGTCCGCGACCTCCTGGACGAGCCGCAGCTCCCGCGCCGCGGCCAGCCGGACGCCGTGCACCAGGCAGACCACCGCTGTCAGGAAGGCGACGCAGGTGGCGATCCGCAGGCCCAGGGAGTCGTCGGTGCCCAGGGGGCAGGTCAGCTGCCAGACGACGACCAGGACCAGCCAGAGGACGGGCAGCGACAGCGCGAGACCCCGCCCCGTACCGAGGGCGCGCGCGCAGGCCGCCGTCCAACTCCCGGTACGGACCATGCCGTCGGCCCCCCTAGGCCTCTGCGCCGCTCGCCCCTGCCCCGGCCTTCACGGCCGGATTGATTCTGTCCACCTGCCGTCCCCTTCCGCGTACCTGGCTCCCCGTTCTCACCCGAACGAGTGAGCAGGAACGCGTGGGAAGGGAGGGGCCGCGCGAGGGCGGGGCGCGGGAAGGCGGCGCACATGCGGAAAGGGCGCGTCCGGTGATCCGGACGCGCCCTTTGCGTACTGCCGTGCGGGTGTTACGCCCCGCGGAGCACCGCGCCCGTGCGCTCGGCGGCCAGGGCCACCGCCGCGTCGCGGGCGGCCGAGGCCTCCTCGACGGTCAGCGTGCGGTCGGGGGCGCGGAAGCGCAGCGCGTACGCCAGCGACTTCTTGCCCTCGCCGATCTGCTCACCGGTGTAGGTGTCGAACAGCCGGATGGACTCCAGGAGTTCACCGGCGCCGCCGCGCAGGAAGTACTCGACGACCGCCGAGGGGACCTCGGTGTCGACGACCAGCGCCACGTCCTGGGTGGCCACCGGGAAGGTGGAGATCCGCGGCGCCCGCAGGGTGCCCTCCCCCGCCTTCGCCAGCAGGTCCAGGTCGAGCTCCATGGCGCAGGCGCGCTCGGGCAGGCTCAGCGCCTTGACCACGCGCGGGTGCAGCTCGCCCGCGTGGCCGATCGCGACGATCTCCCCGTCGATGACGACGGCGAGCTCGGCGCAGCGGCCCGGGTGCCACGGCCCGTACTGGCCCTGCTGGACGATGAGCTCCGCGCCGGCCTCGCGGGCCAGGGTCCGGGCGGCCTCGACCGCGTCGGCCCAGTCCGCCGGACGGCCCTTGCCCCACCAGCCGGCCTGCTCGCGCGCACCGGCGAGGACCACGGCCGCGTGCCGGGGCTGCGCGGGCAGCACGGCGTCGAGCGCGGCGATCTCCTCGTCGGTGGGGCGGCGGTCGACGGGCAGCCGGCCGGCGACGCCGGGCCGCTCGGTGGGCTTGAACACCAGACCGGTCTCGAAGAGCGCCAGGTCGTGGCTGCCGCGGCCGGCGTTGCGGCGCAGCGCGGTGAGCAGCCCCGGCAGCAGCGTGGTGCGCAGCGCCGGCTCCTCGTCGTTGAGCGGGTTGACCAGCTTCACGACGCGGCGGCCCGGGTCGTCCGCCGCCAGGCCGAGCTGGTCGAAGACCTGCTCGGAGACGAACGGGTAGTTCGGCGCCTCCACGTAACCGGCGCCGGCGAGGGCGCGGCCCACCCGGCGGTGCAGCCGCTGGCGCTCGGTCAGACCGCGGCCGGCGGGCGGCTTCGGCAGGGTCGAGGGCAGGTTCTCGTACCCCTCCAGCCGGATGACCTCCTCGGCGAGGTCGTTCGGCTCGGTGAGGTCGGGGCGCCACGAGGGCACGGTGACGACGAGCTCGTCCTGTCCGTAGACGTCGCAGCCGATCTCCTGGAGGCGGCGCACGACGGTCTCGCGGCCGTACTCCACACCCGCCACCCGGTCCGGGTGGTCGGCGGGGACGGAGATGGTGCGCGGCGCGGAGGGCGCGAGGACCTCGGTGACGCCGGCCTCGGCGGTACCGCCCGCGAGCAGCACCAGCAGGTCGACGGTCCGCTGGGCGGCGGCCGAGGCGGCCTGCGGGTCGACGCCGCGCTCGAAGCGCTTGGACGCCTCGGAGGACAGCTTGTGGCGGCGCGCGGTACGGGCGATGGCGACCGGGTCGAAGTGCGCGGCCTCGATGACCACCTCGGTGGTGCCCCTGACCTGCCCGGTCTCGGGGTCGGTGACCGAGTCGGCGATCTCGGTGTTGGCGCCGCCCATCACACCGGCCAGGCCGATCGGCCCCCGGTTGTCGGTGATGACCAGGTCGGCGGCGTCCAGCGTGCGCTTGGCGCCGTCGAGGGTGGTGAGGACCTCGCCGGGCTCGGCGCGGCGGACCCCGATCGGCCCGTCGACCAGGGTGCGGTCGTAGGCGTGCAGCGGCTGGCCCAGCTCGATCATCACGTAGTTGGTGACGTCGACGGCGAGCGAGATGGGGCGCATCCCGGCCTTCTGGAGCCGGCGCTGGAGCCAGATCGGCGAGCGGGCCTCGGGGTCGAGGCCGACGACGGTGCGCGCGGTGAAGCGGTCGCAGCCGATCGGGTCGGCGATCTTCACCGGGTAGCCGTACGAGTTGGGCACGGGCACGTCGAGCAGCGCCGGGTCGCGCAGCGGCAGGCCGTAGGCGATGGCGGTCTCGCGGGCCACACCGCGCAGGGACAGGCAGTCGCCGCGGTTGGCGGTGACGGCGATGTCCAGGACCTCGTCGACGAGCTCCAGGAGCTCGATGGCGTCGGTGCCGGCCTCGTGCTCCGGCGGCAGGACGATGATGCCGCCGCTGCCGTCGTCGCCCATGCCCAGCTCGTCGCCGGAGCAGATCATGCCGTGCGAGGTCCTGCCGTACGTCTGGCGCGCGGCGATGGCGAAGTCGCCGGGCAGCACGGCGCCGGGCAGGACCACGACGACCTTGTCGCCGACCTGGAAGTTGCGCGCGCCGCAGACGATCTCCTGCGGCTCGCCGGTGCCGTTGGCCGTGCCGACGTCGACCGTGCAGAAGCGGATGGGCTTCTTGAAGCCCTCCAGCTCCTCGATGGTCAGCACCTGGCCGACGACCAGGGGGCCCTTGAGGCCGGCGCCGAGCTGCTCGACCGTCTCGACCTCCAGGCCGGCGGAGACGAGCTTGGCCTGCACGTCACGGCCGGTCTCCGTCGCCGGCAGGTCGACGTACTCCCGCAGCCAGGAAAGCGGGACCCGCATCAGATCTCCATCCCGAACGGCCGGGTGAACCGGACGTCACCCTCGACCATGTCTCGCATGTCTTCGACGTTGTGGCGGAACATCAGCAGCCGTTCGATGCCGAAGCCGAAGGCGAATCCGCTGTACTTCCCGGGGTCGACGCCGCAGGCGGTGAGGACCTTGGGGTTGACCATGCCGCAGCCGCCGAGCTCGATCCAGCCCTCGCTGGAGCAGGTGCGGCAGGGGCGGTCGGGGTCGCCGACGGACTCGCCGCGGCAGACGTAGCAGACCATGTCCATCTCGGCGGACGGCTCGGTGAACGGGAAGAAGTTCGGCCGCAGCCGGGTCTTCATGTCCTGGCCGAAGAGCGACTGGACCATGTGGTCCAGGGTGCCCTTGAGGTCCGCCATGGTCAGGCCCTCGTCGACGGCGAGCAGCTCGACCTGGTTGAAGACGGGGGTGTGCGTGGCGTCCAGCTCGTCCGTGCGGAAGACCCGGCCGGGGCAGATCACGTAGACCGGCGGCTCCCGGTCGATGAGCGAGCGGATCTGCACCGGGGAGGTGTGCGTGCGCAGCACGACGCCGGAGTCGGCGGAGCCTCCCCCAGGGCCCTCGACGAAGAAGGTGTCCTGCTCACCGCGGGCCGGGTGGTCCGGGCCGATGTTGAGCGCGTCGAAGTTGAACCACTCGGCCTCGACCTGCGGACCCTCGGCGACCTCGTAGCCCATGGCCACGAAGATGTCCTCGATGCGCTCGGAGAGCGTGGTCAGCGGGTGGCGGGCGCCGGCCGGTACACGGTCGTACGGCAGCGAGACGTCCACCGCCTCCTCGACCAGGACGCGCGCGTCGCGCTCGGCCTCCAGCTCGGCCTGGCGGGCGGCCAGCGCCTTGTTCACGGCGCCGCGGGCCATGCCCACGAGCTTGCCGGCCGCGGCCTTGGCCTGCGGCGGCAGGGCGCCGATCTCACGGTTGGCGAGCGACAGGGGCGAGGTGCCACCGGCGTGCGCGGTCTTCGCGTGTGCGAGCGCTTCGAGGTCACCGGCCGCGGCGAAGGCGGCGAGCGCCTCGTCCCGCATGCGCTCGATCTCTTCCGGTTTCAGTGCCTCGACCTCAACAGGGTCGTACGACTTATTGGGTGCCGACATCTCTTCCCGTACTTCCGATTGGCTTGGCTGGGGGTCCCGCCACCGCGACAGCGACTCGCCCGCGCGGTACCGCCTCGCGGTTCGTCCGCGCGGAGACCGTCGCGCGATGGCCGAGACACGAACGCGCCAAAGACCGAGTCTAACGGGGTGGGAATGTACGTACGCGCCCGTGGGCCGCCCGGCGGCCCCTACTGGAGGTAGGCCGGGGCGCCGACGGGCAGGATAAATCGGAACTCGGCGCCGCCGCCGGAGCCGCGGCCCACCGCGATGGTGCCGCCGTGCGCCTCCACGATGCCCTTGACGATGTAGAGGCCGAGGCCGGTGCCACCGCGTTTGCTGCCCCGCCAGAAACGGGTGAAGACACGGCCCATCGACTCCTCGGGGATGCCGGGGCCTTCGTCGCTCACGGTGACGGCCGTTCCCTTCTCGTCGTGCTCGTCGATACGGACGGGCGCGGGTGCCACCTCGATGGTGACGGTTCCCTCGCCGTGGCGCACCGCGTTTTCCAGCAGGTTGCCCAGGACCTGGTCGATCTTGTCCGGATCCGCCCACAGATCGGGCAGCGGGCGCTGGATGCGCACCAGGAAGCGGTCGGGGACCTGGCCGGAGGCCACATGGGCCTGGATGTGCCGGCCGACGGCCGCCGCTATGTCCACCGGCTGGCGGCGCACCTCCAGACGGCCGGAGTCGATCCGGGAGATGTCGAGGAGTTCGGCGATCAGCCGGGTGACGCGGTTGGCGTCGGCGTCGACGGTCTCCAGCATCAGCCGCTTCTGGGCGTCGGTGAACCGCTCCCACTTGGCGAGCAGCGTCGCGGTGAACCCCTTGACCGAGGTCAGCGGGGAGCGCAGCTCATGGGCGACGGTGGCGATCAGCTCGGCGTGCGAGCGCTCGGTGCGTCTGCGCGCCTCGGTCGAGCGCAGGCTCACCACCACCCGGCGCACCGGGCCGGTGGGGTGCTCACGGACGTACCGCGCGGAGACCAGCACCTCGCGCCCGCCGGGCAGCAGCAGGTTGCGTTCGGGCTGGCCGACGCGGATAGCGAGGCCGCCGTACGGGTCGGTCAGCTGCCACCAGCGGCGGCCCTTGAGGTCCTCCAGCGGCAGGGCGCGCTCCAGCTCCAGGCCGAGCGCGTCGCGCGGGGAGACCGCGGTGATCCGGGCGGCGGCCGTGTTGAAGCAGATGACCCGGCCCTTCTCGTCGGCGACGACGAGTCCGTCCGGCAGGTCCTCGGGGTCCATCCCCAGGTCGTCCTGGGCAGCAGGGCGCACCAGGGCGTTCTCGCCGATGGTCCTCACGCCGACAGCCATACCCCGTATCCCACCTCTCCGAAGCACACAGTGGGCCCCCGAGCCCGTCACCCTACTAGCTGGAGGTGATGGTGCGGACCCCCTCAGCGAGGCGTGCGGGTGCGCTGGGCCCGCGCCGAGGCGTACAGGCACACCGCGGCGGCGGTCGCCAGGTTGAGGCTCTCGGCCCGGCCGTGGATCGGGACGCGCACCACGGCGTCCGCGAGCGCGCGGGTCTCCTCGGGCAGGCCCCAGGCCTCGTTGCCGAAGATCCAGGCGGTGGGGCCGCCCATGGTGCCCGCGTCGAGCTCGTCGTCGAGGTCGTCCTCACCGGCCCCGTCGGCGGCGAGGATGCGCACCCCGGCGTCCCGCAGCCCCCGTACGGCCTGCTCGACCGGGACGCCGACGGCGACCGGCAGATGGAAGAGCGAACCGACCGAGGCGCGTACCGACTTGGGGTTGTACAGGTCCACGGAGGCGTCGGTGAGGACGACCGCGTCGGCGCCGGCGGCGTCCGCGCAGCGCAGTACGGTGCCGGCGTTGCCGGGGTCGCGGACGTGCGCGAGGACGGCGACGAGCTTGGGGCGCGCGGCGAGGATGTCCTCGAAGGGCGAGTCCAGGAAGCGGCAGACGCCGACGAGGCCCTGCGGGGTGACGGTCTGGGAGACCTCGGCGAGCACCTCGTCGTCCGCGTAGTGGACCCGGGCCCCGGCGTCGCGGGCGGCGGCCACGATGTCCGCGTACCGCTCGGCGGCCTCGACGGTGGTGAACAGCTCGGTCAGCGTCGCCTCACCGCCGCTGCGGTGCTCCACGGCCTCCCGCACGGCCTGCGGCCCCTCGGCGATGAACCGCCGCTCCTTCCCCCGGAAGTTGCGCCGCGCGAGCCGCTTGGCGGCGGCGACACGGGGGGAGCGCGGGGAGATCAGCTCGGGCGTGGGCATGTACTCGCGGTCTCTCTGGGAGGGGGCGGGGGGCCTGGGCCCGGTGTTCGTCTGCGGGTGGGTGGGGGCGGGTCGCGCAGTTCCCCGCGCCCCTTGCGTGCCGCTGCGCGGCAGTCCCCTGGGCGTCCGAAGGGGCGCTTTCAGGGGCGCGGGGCTGTGACATGTGCGGCTCCGCCGCGTGGGCGCGACCGGCCACAGACGGCCCGCGGACGAACAGGGGCCCGGGTACCAACGCACCCGGACCCGCAGGCCGATGGCCTGCGGGTCCGGGTCCGGCTCAACAGGCCGTCAGGCGCTTACGCGGCCTTCGGGGCGTTGACGTCGCTCGGAAGCGCCTTCTGGGCGACCTCGACGAGCGCGGCGAACGCGTTGGCGTCGTTGACCGCGAGCTCGGCCAGGATCTTGCGGTCCACCTCGATGTTGGCGGCCTTCAGACCCTGGATGAGGCGGTTGTACGTCATGCCGTTCTGGCGGGCAGCGGCGTTGATGCGCTGGATCCACAGCTGACGGAAGTCGCCCTTGCGCTTCTTGCGGTCGTTGTAGTTGTAGACCAGCGAGTGGGTGACCTGCTCCTTGGCCTTGCGGTACAGGCGCGAACGCTGACCGCGGTAGCCGGAGGCCGCCTCGAGGATCGCCCGGCGCTTCTTGTGGGCGTTGACTGCCCGCTTGACGCGTGCCACTTGTTAACTCCTTGTAGCGGGGCCGTGGTCGGTGATCACACGGCCCGAATTCGAATAGGTCCCGGTCTCGACGTTCCGCCCCCGGTCACCGGGGGCGGAGAAACGTCACTTGCCGAGAAGCTTCTTGATCTTCTTGGCGTCGCCCGGGGCCATCTCGGCGTTGCCGGTGAGGCGACGCGTCAGCTTGGACGACTTGTGCTCGAGCAGGTGGCGCTTGCCGGCACGCTCACGGAGCACCTTGCCGGAGCCGGTGATCTTGAAGCGCTTGCTGGCACCGCTGTGCGACTTGTTCTTCGGCATAGCGCCGTTATCTCCTCGTCAGTGGCGCCCCCAGCCGGTCCGGAGACCGGCGCGCGGGAGCGTCATATGTATCGGTAGTCCTGGGCGGGCTGCCCGGGATCAGGCCTCGGCGGGTTCCTCGGCCGGCGCCTCGGCGACGGGCTCCTCCGCGGAGCCCTCCGCGTCGGCCGCGTGGCCCTGGCGCTCCGCCTTGCGGGCGGCCTGCGCCTCGCGGGCTTCGGCCATCGCCTCGGTCTTCTTCTTGTGCGGACCGAGCACCATGATCATGTTCCGGCCGTCCTGCTTCGGACTCGACTCGACGAAGCCGAGGTCCTGGACGTCCTCCGCGAGACGCTGCAGCAGTCGGTAGCCGAGCTCCGGCCGGGACTGCTCGCGACCACGGAACATGATCGTGATCTTGACCTTGTCGCCCTGCTTGAGGAACCGGACGACGTGACCCTTCTTGGTGTCATAGTCGTGCGGGTCGATCTTCGGCCGGAGCTTCATCTCCTTGATGACCGTGTGCGCCTGGTTCTTGCGCGCCTCACGGGCCTTCATGGCCGACTCGTACTTGAACTTCCCGTAGTCCATGAGCTTGCACACGGGCGGACGGGCGGTCGCCGCGACCTCGACCAGGTCCAGGTCGTACTCCTGTGCGAGCTCCAGGGCCTTGGCAAGCGGAACAATCCCGACCTGCTCGCCGCTGGGACCGACCAGACGCACTTCGGGAACGCGAATCCGGTCGTTGATGCGGGGCTCGGCGCTGATGGATCCTCCTCGGTAGCACCACACGCCCGTCTGGCAGACAAGCGCGTACTTTCACTTCGGACCAACCATCACGGCACATGAAAAATGCCCCGGACGGGACACAGGCGGGGCTCCATGGACTACCGGAGCACCGCCGCGGTCAACCGCGGGGCGCACATCGGACGGCTCCATCGTCCGTACGGAACGATGGCTACCGTCTGACCGGATGACCCGCCGCCCCGGAGGGTGGTCGGGTGGGAGATCGGAGCCTCCACTTGTGGGCCGGACACATGGGAGTGCCTGGCCGGTCGTTACACCAGGTTAGCAGCACACCGGCATGGGGGCCAATCGTGCGCACACCCTCGCAGCGCCTATCGTGTGGGGCATGAGTGAGACCTCCCCCCAGCCCCCCGAGACCACCGACTTCGACACCATGACCCGCGACATCGCCGAGGTCCCGGCCGTCGAGGTGATCGTCACGGTCGCCGTGAACCTGATGAGCGCCGCCGCGGTGAAGCTCGGTCTGACGGAGGAGGGCGACGAGCACAAGGACCTGGACGAGGCCCGCAAGCTCGTGCACGCGCTGGCCGGTCTGCTGGACGCCAGCACCACCGAGATCAGCTCCTTCCACGCCGCCCCGCTGCGCGACGGCCTGAAGTCGCTGCAGCTCGCCTTCCGTGAGGCGTCGCTCGTCCCGGACGAGCCGGGCCAGGGCCCGGGCGAGAAGTACACGGGCCCGGTCTACGGCTAGTCCCCGGCCCTCGCGTACGTAGGAAGGGAGCGCCCCGGAGGACCGGGGCGCTCCCTTCGTACGTACGCAGCCGCGCTCAGCGCGTGAACAGGGGCTCGTTGGGCCGCGGGGCGGCGGCCGGGAGCAGGGCGAGGTCGAGGCCGCGCACCAGACGGGCGCGCAGCACCTCGTCGGCGGCGAGCAGCTCGGCGACCCGGCGCGCGGCCTCCGCGGGCGCCGCGCCCTCGGCCAGGACCAGGGCGAGCGTGCCGTCGGCGGTGCCGGGGCCGAGGTGGGCGCGGAGCACGGCGGGCTCCGCGGCGACGGCCGTGCGCACGGCCTCGACGACCGCCGGGTCGTCGAGCGGGTCCGCGCTGGTGCGGCCCTCGGCCAGGGCGAGCAGCGCCCCGCCCGTCAGCTCGTAGGCGACAGGGCCCGCCAGGTCGAGGACGACCGTGTCGGCGCGCTCGTGGGCGGCGGCCTGGAGCGCCTGGTGCAGGGGGACGGCGACGGGCCGGGCCTCGGGGTCCCACAGCGCCAGCGAGGCGAGCGAGGTGAAGGCGGGCAGCGCCTTGCGGTCGCCGGCGGTGAGCGTGGGCACCGCCATGTCGCTGGTCTTCTCGCGCCGCAGTCCGTTCTCGTCCGTCTCCACCTCACCGAGCACGGCGACGACGGGGACGAGCAGCCGGGCGTCCTTGAGCGCGGCCAGCACACGCGAGCGGGCCGCGCCGCTGCCCCTGTCCCGGTCCCAGGCGGCGAGGGCCGCCGTGAGTTCGGGATCGGCGGTGCCGTCGTCGTCGGAGAAACCGGGGTCCGGGATGTTCTTGAGCGCCACGGCACGAGCCTAACCGGGGGCCGCCCCGCCCTCCGCAGCAGGGGATTTCCCCAGGGCTCAGGTCCGGCCGGCCGTGCGGCTGCCGCGCCACAGGGTGAGGGACGCGGCGAGCAGCAGGGCCCCGGCGGCAGCCGCGAGGGCAGCGAGCCAGTCGGCGCGGTGACCGCTCTCCTTCTCCTTGTCGGGGCCGCTGCCGAAGTAGGCGCGGGCGCGCCCGGTCGCCGTGTTCGCGCGCGCCTCGGGCCTGAGACGGGCCCCCTCGGCGAGGGCGGCGGCCGGGTCGACGCTGCCGTAGCCACGGGCGTCGTCGCGGCCACCCCGGGGCGCGTTGCGGGCGGTGTCCGCGAGCAGGGTCTTGATCTGGGCCGGGGAGAGACCGGGGTGGGCGGAGCGGATCAGGGCGACGGCGCCGGAGACGAACGCGGAGGCGGCGCTGGTGCCCCAGCCCTCGTAGTACTTGCGGTCCGGGTCCGCTATCACCACGTCCACGCCGGGCGCGGAGACGGTGGCGTACCAGCGGCGGGTGGAGAAGGCCGCGTGCGTGCCGTAGCGGTCGACGGCGGCGACGGCGATGACGCCCGGGTAGGCGGCGGGGTAGGAGACGTGGTCGCCCTGTTCGCCGCCGTTGCCCGCGGAGGCGACGACGACGGAGCCCCGGGAGAGGGCGTACTGGATGGCGGCGTCCTCGGACGGCTCGGGGTGCGCGGAGGCGCTGTCGTCGCCGAGGGAGAGGTTGATGACGTCGGCGCCGTGGTCGGCGGCCCAGCGGATGCCCTCGGCGAGCGCGCCGCCGCGTGACTCGCGCGCCTTCTTGCGCGCCGGGTCGGTGGATTCCAGGATCACCCGGACCGGCAGGATCCTGGCCTCGGGTGCGATACCGAGGACGCCGTCCCCGTGGTCCGGCCCGTGTCCGTGGCCGGCGATGATCCCGGCCATGGCGGTGCCGTGCCGGGCCCAGTCCCGGCTGCCCCGGCCGGCCCCGAAGCCGACGAGGTCCTTGCCGGTGAGCACCTGTCCGGCGAGGTCGGGGTGGGTGGCGTCGACACCGGTGTCCAGCACGGCGACCGTGATGCCCTTGCCCTTGGTGGTGCGCCACGCCTGCTGGGTGTGCATGGCGGCCAGCTCCCACTGGCGGTCCCGGATGACGTCCGCCCGCGCGGGGGCGGGGGGCAGCAGGAGCGCGAGGCAGGCACCGGCGGCGAGGGCGGCGGCGCGGTACCGGCGGGCGGTGGCCCGGGGCGTGGTCATGACGGCTTCTTCGTTCCGGTGGCGGCGGTCTTGCGCAGGGCGCGTTCCACCCGGTCCGCGATGCCCTTGGCGTCGTAGGTGAGTCCCGCCTCGACGGGCGCGTCCGTCGTCCCCTCTTCGAGGGCGCGGTCGGCGGGCTGGGGGTCGGTGACGGTACGGGCGTCCGCGAAGCCGGTGACGGAGTAGACGACGACGGGGGCGTCGGTGAGGACGCGTACGGTCCAGCTCGCCCGCTGACGGTCCCCGAAACGGGCGGCGGGGGTGCCCTTGACGGGGTACGGGCGCGGCATCAGGTCGTCGCGGTCGCCCAGGGACTCGTCGGCGAACCGGGTGCGCAGCGCCGCCATCGCGTCGGGGCCGGCCTCGGTGAAGACGAGCCCGACGGTGGTGACGGCGCTGGAGGTGGCGTCGGTGTACGTGGCCCGCAGCAGGCGTACGCAGCCGACCGGCCGGAGCGCCTTGAGCAGCAGCGGGTCGAGGGCTCCGGCGCAGACGGAGTCGGGGGCGACCCCGACACGGGTCCAGACGCGGTCGGCGCCGCCGGGGCCGGCGCCGTTGCCGGTGAGCGTCGGCGGGAAGAGGGTGTCCACGGGGGTGCTGTGCCACATCTCGCGGGCGGCGGTGTAGCCGCCGCGGGGGTCCGCTCCCCCGGCTTCCCCGCTCAGCCAGCTCCCGGCGGCGGCGCCGCCGAGCAGCCCGATCCCCAGGACCAGGCAGACGGCCGCCGCGACGACCCGGCCGCGGCGCCGCCCGCCCACCGGGGCGTCGGCCGCGGGTATGGACGGCGCGGGGTGCGGAGGGGACGCCGGGAGCGGCGGCAGAGGGGCCCGGGGCGCGGGCACGGCGGGCCGGGGCGGGGCGACGGGTGCGACCGGGGGCGCCGCGGAGCCGGAGGCGGCGGGCGGGGCCGTGGGCCGGGGCGCGGCGGGGTGCGCCGGGGCGGGCGGCGCGACCGGGTGGGGTGCGGCGGGCGTGGCGGCCGGTCCGGCGGTCGGGGGCGGTGTCGGCGGGGCCGGGGGGCGGGTCGGGGCGGGGTGCGGCGGGAGGGGCGGGCGCGCGGGCTGCGGGGAGGTGCGCGCCGTCGGACGCGCGGCGTCGGCCGTCGTGGGCCGCGCGGGTATCCGGGGCCGGGGTGCCAGGCCCGTGTCCAGCAGGTCGATGGCCGAGCGCGGGGGCACGCCGGTGCGGGCGGCAGCGTCCTCGGCAGAGGAGCTGGCAGGGGAGCCGTCACGGGGTGCTTCGTGGGGCGCGGGGGACGCGGGCGCGGCCCGGCGGTCGGGGTGGGCGGACGTCGCCGGTCCGTGCGGACCGGCCGCCGGGGCCTCCCGGCCCGGGTCCCCTTCCGCGGGGCGGCGCGCCGCGGCCGGGGGGCGTTGTGCGTCCGTGGTCAATGGCCCCCCTCGTACCCGTCGTGCCCGCGCTGCGGATCGGCTTGGCCGGCAGGGCCGTTCGTCGCCGCGTGGGCGCTACTTTACGGGCTGGACCGGGAGAGCAGGGATGCGGTCCGGGCTCGGGGGATCTGCACCGACTCGTCCCCCTACCCCCGGGTAGGCCGTTCTGGCAGGCTCTGCCCATGACTCCCCGCGCCGCTGACCGGGCCCGGTACGACCGGGCCACCGCCCATCTCGACGCCCCCCTCGCGCTCGTGGACCTGGAGGCGTTCGACGCCAACGCCGACGATCTGGTCCGGCGCGCGCAGGGCAAACCGATCCGGGTCGCCAGCAAGTCCGTACGGTGCCGGGCGCTGCTCGAACGGGTACTGGCCCGGGACGGCTTCACCGGGATCATGTCGTTCACGCTGGCGGAGTCGATCTGGCTGGCCCGGGCCGGGTTCGAGGACGTCCTGCTCGCGTATCCGTCGGCCGACCGGGCCCGGTTCGCGGAGCTGGCCGCCGATCCCAAGCTCGCCGCGGCCATCACCGTGATGGTCGACGATCCGGCCCAGCTCGACCTCATCGACCGGGCGCGGGACCGGGACGAGACACCCGTACGGATCTGTCTGGAGCTGGACACCTCGCTCCAGCTGTTCGGCGGGCGCGTGCGCGTCGGCGCCCGCCGCTCCCCGCTGCGCGAGCCCGCGCAACTGGCCGAGCTCGCCCGTGCCGTCGCCCGCCGCCCCGGCTTCCGGCTGGTCGGGCTGATGGCGTACGAGGGCCATGTCGCCGGGGTCGGGGACGCCGTGGCGGGGCGGCCGGTGCGCTCGCGCGCGATCCGGCTGATGCAGACGGCCGCGCGCCGGGAGCTGGCGGCGCGCCGGGCCGAGGTGGTGCGGGCGGTGCGGGCCGTGGCGCCGGACCTGGAGTTCGTCAACGGCGGCGGGACGGGCAGTGTGCAGCACACCGCCGCCGAGGACGCCGTCACCGAGATCGCGGCGGGGTCGGGGCTGTACGTGCCCCGGCTCTTCGACAACTACACCTCGTTCACGGGGCGTCCGGCCGCCCTGTTCGCCCAGCCCGTGGTGCGCCGGCCGGGGGTGGGCGTGGTCACCGTGCTGGGCGGCGGCTACCCCGCCTCCGGGGCGGCGGGCGTGGACCGGCTGCCCGTCCCGTACCTGCCCGAGGGGCTGCGCTACGACCCGCAGGAGGGCGCCGGGGAGGTGCAGACCCCGCTGCTCGGCTCGGCCGCCGACGATCTGCTGATCGGGGACAAGGTGTGGTTCCGGCACGCCAAGGCGGGTGAACTGTGCGAGCGGTTCGACGAGTTGGTGCTGGTGGAGGGCGACCGGGTCACGGCGACCGTCCCCACGTACCGGGGCGAGGGGCGCACGTTCCTGTGAGGCCCCCGGGGCGGTGGCTCAGGGCGCGGGTGGCGCCATGCTGCTGCCCACCCCGCCGTTCTCCCGGCCGCCCAGGACCTGGATGCCGGCCGTGATCCGGTCGAGCACGGCGAGCGGCGGGGCGCCCCTGCCCGCGTCGAAGGCGAACCGCACGATGATCATCGATTCGCTGCCGACGCTCGACGGGAAGGCCAGCGACTCGACGTATCCGCCGGGTCCGGCTCCCGTCCTGACGCTCCACCGCACCAGGTATCCCGTGCGCCCCGCGACGACCACGGAGGCGGAGCGCACCTCGCGGTGCGAGACGAGCCCGCCGTAGCGCTCCCGGTCGAGACCGTCCTTGCCGAAGGCGGCCTCGGCCGCGTCCGCGATGTCGTGCCTGGCGAGGGCGTCGGCGGTGTGGAGGTCGGTGCGGGTGGGCGTGCGGCTGTCGACGGTGGCGTGGTGGCAGAACGCGCCCGGGTCGCCCGGGCAGTCGAAGGTGTCCCTGGTCCGCATGGTGGGCAGACCGTCGATCTTGGAGTCGACCTTCTCCCAGCCCGGCAGGACCGGCAGGGTGATGCCGTTGAGCTGGTCGACCAGGACGTTCGGGTCGTCGCCGGGCGAGGGCGGCGGCGCGGCGCTCGGCGTCCGGGTGGACGCCGTCGTCGCGGCGCCCCCGCCGGGCGCCGCCGCTGCCGCCGGTCCCCCGTCGTCGCCGTCGAGGAGGATCACCCCGGCCACCAGCGCGGTGACGAGGACCGCGGCGGCCACGGCGACGACGGCCGCCGGACCCCGGCCGCGCGGCCGGTCCGGGGGCGCCACGGCCCCCAGGGGGACGGTCGGCGCCGGGGACGGCTCCGCCGGCCGGCCGGGCGCGCGGGTGTGCCCGGTCCAGGCGGTGCCGTCCCACCAGCGCTCCAGCAGCGGGGTGCCCGGATCCGGGTACCAGCCGGGCGGCGTCGTCATGCTCATCGGGCCACCCTAGAACGGCGCTTCGGCCGCCGTACACCGCCTCCCGTCCGGCCGTCCGCGCCACCGCACGCGTCCGCCTACAGCGGTGTCACGTACGCGCCCGAGATACCCCCGTCCACCAGGAAGTCGGTCGCGTTGACGAACGAGGAGTCGTCGCTCGCCAGGAACGCCACCGCCGCCGCGATCTCGTCGGCCTCGGCGAACCGGCCGAGCGGGATGTGGACCAGACGGCGGGCGGCCCGCTCCGGGTCCTTCGCGAACAGCTCCTGGAGCAGCGGGGTGTTGACCGGCCCCGGGCAGAGCGCGTTGACGCGGATGCCCTCGCGGGCGAACTGCACGCCCAGCTCGCGGGACATCGCCAGGACGCCTCCCTTGGAGGCGGTGTAGGAGATCTGCGAGGTCGCGGCCCCCATCCGGGCGACGAAGGACGCCGTGTTGATGATCGAGCCCCGGCGCTGCTCGCGCATGTACGGGATGGCTGCCTTGCAGCACAGGTACACCGAGGTGAGGTTGACCTCCTGGACGCGCTTCCAGGCCTCCAGGCCGGTCTCCAGGATGGAGTCGTCGTCGGGGGGCGAGATACCGGCGTTGTTGAAGGCGATGTCGACGCTGCCGTAGGTGTCGTACGCGGCCTTGAAGAGGGCGTCCACCTGCTCGGCGTCGGTGACGTCGACGCGCACGGCGAGTCCGCCGACCTCGTCCGCGGTCTTCTTCGCCGCCGCCTCGTCGATGTCGCCGCAGACCACGTGGGCGCCCTCGGAGGCGAGCCGGCGCGCGGTCGCCAGACCGATGCCGCTGCCGGCCCCGGTGATGACGGCGGTACGGCCGACCAGGCGGCGGCAGATGGTGTCGTCGGTCATGTGCTCAGGCCTCCGTGCTGATGAAGACGTTCTTGGTTTCGGTGAAGGCGGCCAGCGCGTCCGGGCCGAGTTCGCGGCCCAGGCCGGACTGCTTGTAGCCGCCGAAGGGGGTCCAGTAGCGCACGCTGGAGTGCGAGTTGACGGAGAGGTTGCCGGCCGCGACGGCGCCGGACACCCGCAGCGCGCGCCCCACGTCACGGGTCCAGATCGAGCCGGACAGTCCGTACTCGGTCGCGTTGGCCAGCGCCACGGCGTCGGCCTCGTCGTCGAAGGGCAGGACGACGGCGACCGGTCCGAAGACCTCCTCGACCGCCACGGGGGCGTCGGGCGCCGTGCCGGTGAGGACGGTGGGCGCGAACCAGAAACCGGGCCCCTCGGGGGCGGTCCCCCGGATGCCGGGCAGCTCGGCGGGGACGTAGGCGCGCACCCGCTCCAGCTGGGTCCGTGAGATCAGCGGGCCCATCTGGGTCTTCTCGTCGGCCGGGTCACCGACCACGACGGACTCGACGCCGGGGGCGAGGAGCTCCAGGAAGCGGTCGTAGACGGGCCGTTGGACCAGGATGCGGGTGCGGGCGCAGCAGTCCTGGCCGCTGTTGTCGAGGAAGGACATGGGGGCGGCGAGCGCGGCGGCCTCGACGTCGGCGTCGGCGAAGACGATGTTGGCGCTCTTGCCGCCGAGTTCGAGCGTGACCCGCTTCACGCGCTGGGCGCACTTGGCCATGATCTGCTTGCCGACACGGGTGGAGCCGGTGAACACGATCTTGGCCACGCCGGGGTGCTCGACGAGCGCGTCCCCGGCGACGGCGCCCGCGCCCGGCAGCACCTGGAAGAGGTGGTCGGGCAGCCCCGCCACGAGGGCGAGCTCGGCCAGCCGCAGGGCGGTGAGCGGGGTGGTCTCGGCGGGCTTGAGGATCACCGCGTTGCCGGCCGCGAGCGCGGGGGCGGTGCCCCAGGCGGCGATCGGCATCGGGAAGTTCCAGGGCGCGATGACGCCGACGACACCCAGCGGTTCGAGCAGGGTGAGGTCGATGCCGCCCGCGACCGGGATCTGCCGGCCGGTCAGACGCTCCACTCCCCCGGCCGCGTAGTCGAGCAGATCGCGGACGTTGCCGGCCTCCCAGCGGGCGTTGCCGACGGTGTGTCCGGCCTCGCGGACCTCCAGCTGGGCGAGTTCTTCGAGGTGGCCGTCGACGGCGGCGGCGAAGCGGCGCAGCAGCCGGGCGCGGTCGGCGGGGGCGAGCGCCGCCCACTTCTCCTGGGCCCGCGCGGCCCGCGCTACCGCCGCGTCCACGTCCCTCGCGGTGGCGGCGGGGACGGTCGCGAGGACCTCCTCGGTCGCGGGGTTGAGCACCTGGTGCTCGTACGGGCCGGTAGGGGCGTTCGGGTCGTACGCGTCGGACACTGCGGGCCTCACAGGCGTTCGAAGGAGCGGCGGAGCTCCCAGTCGGTCACCGCGGCGTCGAAGGCGTCCAGCTCGACGCGCGCCATGTTGCGGTAGTGGGCGACCACCTCGTCCCCGAAGGCGGCCTTGGCGATGGGGCTGTTCTCCCACAGCTCGGCGGCCTCGCGCAGGGTGGTCGGGACGTGTTCGTAGTCGCCGGTGTAGGCGTTGCCGGTGCAGGCGTCGGGCAGCTCCAGCTCGTGCTCGACGCCGTACAGGCCCGCCGCGACCAGTCCCGCGACCGCGAGGTGGGGGTTGACGTCGCCGCCGGGCAGCCGGTTCTCGAACCGCAGGGAGGGGCCGTGGCCGACCACCCGAAGCGCGCAGGTGCGGTTGTCGTGGCCCCAGGCGACGGCGGTGGGGGCGAAGGAGCCGGGCTGGAAGCGCTTGTAGGAGTTGATGTTCGGCGCGTACAGCAGGGCGAAGTCCCGCAGTGCGGCCAGCTGTCCCGCAAGGAAGTGGCGCATCAGCGGTGACATTCCGCCGGGGCCGTCGCCCCCCATGACGTTGCGGCCGTCCTCATCGGTGAGCGAGAGGTGGATGTGGCAGGAGTTGCCCTCGCGCTCGTTGTACTTCGCCATGAAGGTGAGCGAGACGCCCTCCTGGGAGGCGATCTCCTTGGCGCCGGTCTTGTAGACGGCGTGCTGGTCGCAGGTGACCAGGGCCTCGTCGTAACGGAAGACGATCTCGTGCTGGCCGGGGTTGCACTCGCCCTTGGCGGACTCGACCGTCAGGCCCGCCGCCGCCATCTCGTTGCGGATGCGGCGCAGCAGCGGCTCGATCCGGCCGGTGCCGAGCACCGAGTAGTCGATGTTGTACTGGTTGGCCGGGGTCAGGCCCCGGTAGTCGGCGTCCCACGCCTGCTCGTAGCTGTCGCGGAAGACGATGAACTCCAGCTCGGTGCCGACCTGGGCGTTCAGGCCGAGCGCGGCGAGCCGGTCGAGCTGGCGGCGCAGGATCTGGCGCGGCGCGGCGACGACGGGCGAGCCGTCGTTCCAGGCGAGGTCCGCGATGAGCAGCGCGGTCCCCTCGTTCCAGGGGACCCGGCGCAGGGTCGCGAGGTCGGGGTGCATGGCGAAGTCGCCGTACCCCCGCTCCCAGGACGACATCGCGTAGCCGTCGACGGTGTTCATCTCGGTGTCCACGGCGAGGAGGTAGTTGCAGCCCTCGGTGCCGTGGGCGGCCACCTCGTCGAGGAAGAACCGTGCGGCGAACCGCTTGCCCTGGAGCCGCCCTTGCATATCGGGGAAGGCCAGGACCACAGTGTCGATCTCGCCGCTCTCGACGAGGGCGCGCAGCGCCTCGATACCGAGCGGGGGTGTGCGGTCTGCCACGGGAAAAGCCTCCTTCGGTCAGCCGGGAGCCATAAGGTATTGCCGAGAACCATTGCTTGGGAAGGGGGTGCGGCCAGATGTCGCGACCGGATTTCGGGGACCGGCTCGCCGCGGTGCTGCGGCCGGTACGGGCCGGCAACGGCTTCGAGGAGGCGCTGGAGCAGATCCTCCAGGTCGTCCGCCTGGGCCTGGTGCCCGGCGGGGAGCGGCTGCCGTCGGAGCGGGAGCTGGCCGAACGTCTCGGCATCAGCCGGGTGACCCTGCGCGAGGTCCTGAAGGTGCTGACCGACCAGGGCCTGGTGGAGGCGCGGCGCGGTCGCTACGGCGGAACGTTCGTGCTGCCCAGGGCCGCGACGCCCGGCGAGGACGAGCTGCGGCGGCGGGTGGCCGGGGCCGATGTGGAGGACGCGCTGCGCTTCCGCGAGGTCCTGGAGGTGGGCGCGGCCGGGCTGTGCGCGACGCACGGCCTCACCGACGAGCAGGCGCAGCGCCTGCGTGAGGCGCTGGCCCGCACGCACGACGCGCCGCTCACCGACTACCGGCGCCAGGACACGCTGCTGCACCTGACCCTCGCCGAGCTCTGCGGCTCACCGAGTCTGACGGCCCAGTACGCGGCGGTCCGCGCGACCGTGAACGACCTGCTGGACTGCATTCCGCTGCTCGTACGGAACCTGGAGCACTCCCAGCGCCAGCACACCGCGCTGGTCGAGGCGGTGCTCGACGGGGACGCTGACGGGGCGCGGGAGATGATGCGGGAGCACTGCGCCGGCACCGCGGCGCTGTTGCGGGGGTTCCTCACGTGATGCCTTCGCCCGCGGGCCGTGGTGGGTCGCTCGCGCCCACGCGGCGGAGCCGCATGGTGTCACCACCCGCGCCCCTATAGGGCGTCCGGGACCGCGGCGCCCCTCCACACGGCCCCTCGGACGCGCACCCGTTTACCCCGACGTAACGCACGGGGCTTGCTTTCCGGCCGGGTTCCCCGCAAAGGTATGCCCCCAGTCCATTGACCCCGTCCCCCGTCGGGAGCCGCGTCATGACCATGGAGTCCACAAAATCCGCCACGCCCCGCCCCGCCGAACCGGCGGACGACTACCTGGAGCGCCGTACGCTGCGCCGAGGCAGCGCCGGCTGGCTGCTGCTGACCGGTCTCGGCGTCG
The DNA here is from genome assembly GCF_055580545.1 of Streptomyces sp. NPDC031670. Classification (NCBI taxonomy): domain Bacteria; kingdom Bacillati; phylum Actinomycetota; class Actinomycetes; order Kitasatosporales; family Streptomycetaceae; genus Streptomyces; species Streptomyces sp. NPDC031670. The sequence continues at coordinate 44,894 of NZ_JBVILC010000012.1, forward strand.
CCTACGTCGTCTCCGGTGACTACTCCGGCTGGAACTTCGGCCTCGCCGAGGGCGGCTTCGGCGGCCTCGCGATCGCCATGGCCCTGATGGGCCTGATGTACGTCTGCATGGTCTTCTCGCTCGCCGAACTCTCCTCCGTGCTGCCCACGGCGGGCGGCGGCTACGGCTTCGCGCGCCGCGCGCTCGGCCCCTGGGGCGGCTTCCTGACCGGCACGGCCATCCTCATCGAATACGTCCTGGCACCGGCCGCCATCTCCCTCTTCATCGGCGACTACGTCGAGTCCCTGGGGCTGTTCGGACTCACCTCCGGCTGGCCCGTCTACCTCGCCTGCTTCGTCGTCTTCATCGGCATCCATCTGTGGGGCGTGGGCGAGGCGCTGCGGTTCAGCTTCGTGGTGACGGGCGTCGCGGTGGCGGCCCTGCTCGTCTTCGCGGTCGGCGCCTTCCTCGACTTCGACGCCTCCCGGCTCGACGACATCGCCGTCCACCACGACGCCGTCGGCGCGAACTCCTGGCTGCCGATGGGCGTGATGGGCATCTGGGCGGCGTTCCCGTTCGGCATGTGGTTCTTCCTCGGTGTGGAGGGCGTACCGCTGGCCGCCGAGGAGACCCGCGACCCGGCCCGGACGCTCCCGAAGGCGATCCGCTGGTCCATGGCCATCCTGGTGGTCCTGGCCCTGCTCACCTTCCTCGCCTCGGCGGGCGCGCGCGGCTCGGCCGCGATCCAGGACGCGGGCAACCCGCTGGTGGAGGCGCTCCAGCCGGACGGGAAGGCCACGGCGCTCAGCCGGGTCGTCAACTACGCGGGCCTCGCGGGCCTGGTGGCCTCGTTCTTCTCGCTGATCTACGCGGGCTCGCGCCAGCTGTTCGCGCTGTCCCGGGCGGGCTATCTGCCCCGCTTCCTCTCCCTGACCAGCCGCCGCAGGGCGCCCTACCTCGGGCTGCTGGTGCCCGGCGCGATCGCCTTCTCGCTGGCGGCGGCGACCGGGGACGGGGCGCGGATGCTGAACGCCGCGGTCTTCGGGGCCACCGTCTCGTACGCACTCATGTCGCTGTCCCACATCGTGCTGCGCCGCCGCGAACCGGAGCTGGAGCGGCCGTACCGTACGCCGGGAGGAGCACTGACCTCGTCGGTCGCGCTGGTCCTCGCGTGCGCGGCGCTGGTGGCCACGTTCCTCGTGGACGTGGTGGCGGCGCTGATCGCGCTCGGGGTGTACGCGGTCGCCATCGGGTACTTCGGCCTCTACAGCCGAAGGCACCTGGTGGCGCGGGCCCCCGAGGAGGAGTTCGCGGCGCTGGCGGCGGCGGAGGCGGAGCTGGAGCGCGGGTGAGTGTCGAGCGGCGGCAGGAGAGCGAGGACGCGGTGGGACGGCCACTGATCGGTGTCAGCACCTATCTGGAGGAGTCGGTGCGCTGGGGGGTGTGGCACTGGCCGGCCGCCCTGCTGCCCGCCGCCTATCCGCGCCTGGTCCGGGCCGCGGGCGGCCTCACGGCGATGCTGCCGCCGGACGACCCGGCGTCGGCGGCCGAGGTGGTGGCCCGGCTCGACGGCGTGGTCGTGGCGGGGGGCCCGGACGTGGAGCCGGTACGGTACGGGGCCGCCCGCGACGCCCGGACCGGGCCGCCCGCACCGGAGCGGGACGCCTGGGAGAGCGCCCTGATCGAGGCCGCCCTCGCCTCCGGGACCCCGCTGCTCGGCATCTGCCGGGGCATGCAGCTCCTGAACGTGGTGCTGGGCGGCACCCTGGTGCAGCACCTGGACGGGCACACCGGTGGCCGCGGCGTCGTCGGCCGCCACACCGTACGCCCCGAGCCGGGCACGCGGTACGCGGCCGTCGAGCCGGACGAGGCGTCCGTGCCGACCTACCACCACCAGGCCGTGGACCGGCTCGCGCGGACGCTGGTGGTGTCGGCGCGCGCGGAGGACGGCACCGTCGAGGCGGTCGAACTCCCGGGCGAGGCCTGGGTGCTGGGCGTCCAGTGGCACCCGGAGCTGGGCGAGGACACCAAGGTGATGGAGGCGCTGGTGGCGGCGGCGCGGGCCCGTACCGCGGCGATGGCCTACTGAGCGGGCCCCGGCCCCGACCGGGTCAGCGACAGCAGGTCGCGGGCCGGGCCTGTGGGGCGGTGGGCGGTGCGCCAGACCGCGCGCAGATCGCGGCGGAGCAGCAGCCCCTCCAGCGGGATCCGGACGAGGCGGCGGGCCGCCAGCTCCTCCCCCAGGGCGAGTTCGCTCAGGACCGAGGGCCCCGCCCCGCTCACCACCGCCGCCTTCACGGCCGTGGTGGAGGCGAGCTCCAGGAGCGGCCGGGCGACCCCGCCCAGGTCCGCGAGGGCCGCGTCCAGGACCTGCCGGGTGCCCGAGCCCTCCTCGCGCAGGATGAGCGGGGTCGCGGCCAGTTCGGCGGCTCCCAGCGGGGCGCGGCGGCGGGCCCACGGGTGGGCGGGGGCGGTGACCACCACCAGCCGGTCGTGGCCGATCACGGCCCCGTCGAGCCCGGCCGGCACGGCCAGGCCCTCCACGAACCCGAGGTCCGCCTCGTCCGACAGCAGCCGCTCGGCCACGAACGCCGAGTTCCCGGCGAGCAGCGAGACGGCCGTGCCGGGGCGTTCGCCGCGCAGCGCGATCAGCCAGCCGGGCAGCAGGTACTCGGCGATGGTCATGCTGGCGGCGACCCGCAGCCGCGAGTCGCGCCGCCCGCGCAGCGCCTGGGCGCCCGCGTCGAACGCCTCGGCCGCCTCCACCACCCGCCGGGCCCAGTCCGTCACCAGCGCGCCCTCGGCGGTCAGCCGGGAGCCGCGCGGCGAGCGGTCGACCAGGGCGACGCCGAGGTGGCGCTCCATCGAGCGGATGCGGCTGCTCGCGGCGGGCTGGGTGATCCCCAGATCGCGTGCGGCGCGCCCGAGGCTGCCGTGCCGGGCGACCGCGATCAGCAGCTCCATCGCGCCCAGATCGGGCACCCGCCGGGAGAGCGGGCCGGCGTCCTCCGCACTGCTCATACTCATAAACCCAGCTTATGTCCCCATAGGAAGAGCGGGTCTGGTGGCCCCCGCGTACCGCCGCGAAGGTGGACACATGGTCACCCTCGCCCAGCCCCGCCCCCCGGCGCTCACCGCGCGCCGCACCCCCCTGCGCCACCTCGGCCCGAACTGGTACGCCGTGGTCATGGGCACCGCGATCGTCGCGGGCGCGGGCGCCGGGCTGCCGTTCCGGGTGCCGGGGCTGACGCTGGTGTGGGCCCTGTCGCTGGCCATGCTCACCGTCCTCGCCGCGGCCCGCGCCGCCCACTGGCGCCACCACCGCGACCAGGCCCGCGCCCATCTCCTGGACCCGGCCGTCGCCCCCTTCCACGGATGTATGTCGATGGCGTTCCTGGCCGTCGGCATCGGCGCCCTCACCGTCGGCAAGGACCTGATCGGGGAGGGCGCCGCGGTGCCGCTGGCCTGGGCGCTGTACGCGATCGGCACCGCCACCGGTCTCGTCGTCGCCGTGGGCATCCCCTATCTGATGGTGGTGCGCCACCAGGTCGCCCCCGGCACGGCCTCCCCGGTCTGGCTGCTGCCCGTGGTGGCCCCCATGGTCTCCGCGACCCTGGGCGCCCTGCTCGTCCCGCACCTCCCGGCCGGCCAGCCCCGTGAGGCGATGCTGCTCGGCTCGTACGCCCTGTTCGGCATGAGCCTGCTGGCCGTGCTGGTCCTGCTCCCGGTGGTCTTCGCCCGGCTGGTCCACGAGGGCCCGCTGCCGCTGGTCCTGACCCCGGCGCTGTTCCTGGTCCTCGGGCCGCTGGGCCAGTCCACCACCGCCGTCAACAAGCTCGCGGACGTGGCCCCCGGCGCGGTCGGCGCCCCCTACGCGGGCGCGCTGGGCGCCTTCGCCGTGGTCTACGGCGTGCCCGTGACGGGCTTCGCCCTGATGTGGCTCGCCCTGGCGGCGGCCATGGTGGTGCGCGCGGCCCGCTCCGGGATGCCCTTCGCGATGACCTGGTGGGCGTTCACCTTCCCCGTCGGCACCTGCGTCACCGGCGCCCAGGGCCTGGCCCACCACACCGGTCTGACCGCGTTCAGCTGGCTCGCCTGCGGCCTGTACGCGCTGCTGGTCGCCGCGTGGCTGGTGGCGGGCGTCCACACGGTACGCGGCCTGCTCAGCGGACGGCTGCTCGCAGCGCCGCGCTGAGCGCGCCCGGGGCCGCCGCCAGGGAGGGGCCGTACCAGGTGAGCAGCCGGCCGTCGACCAGCGCGGCCGGGAGCCCGGGGAACGCCTCGGGGCCGTCGTCGGCGGCGAAGCGGTAGGGCTCGTCGGGGAGGACCACCAGATCCGCCCCGGCGGCCCGCAGCTCCTCCAGGGGGACGCGCGGATACCGCTCGGCGTGCTCCGCGTACACGTTGCGCACGCCGAGCCGCGCCAGCAGGTCGCCCGCGAAGGTGTCGCGGCCCAGCACCATCCAGGGGCGGCGCCACACCGGCACCACCGCGGCGACCGGCTCGGACGGGCGGGCCACCCGCTCCCAGGCCTCGCGCGCCTCGTCGAGCCAGCGGGGCCGGGGCAGCCCGCAGGCGTCCACCAGGACCCGGTGCAGCTCGGCGAACGCCCGGTCCAGGTCGCGGACCTCGGTGACCAGGACATCCAGCCCCGCCGCGCGCAGGGCGTCCAGGTCGGGTTGCCGGTTCTCCTCCTCGTTGGCGATCACCAGATCGGGGCGGAGTGCGGCGACGGCGTCCGTGTCGGGGTTCTTGGTGCCGCCGATCCGGGCCGCCGCGAGGCCGGGCGGGTGGGTGCACCAGTCGGTGGCGCCGACGACCAGCCCCGGGGCCGTGGCCTCGACCGCCTCGGTGAGCGAGGGCACCAGCGACACCACCCGGGGGCCGCCCGCGCGGCGGACCATCAGTGGCGGGTCTCCTCGATCGCCTCGATGTGGTCGGCGACGGCCACGAGCAGGATGCGGGTGCCGGGCACGGCCGCGCGCCAGCGGTGGCGGACCCCGCCGGACAGGCACAGGGTGTCGCCCCGCTCCAGCCGGTAGGCGCGCCCCTCCGCCTCGACCTCGACGGCGCCGTCGGCCACGTACATCAGCTCGTCGTTGCGGTGCTGGAACTCGCGCGCGGTGTCGTGCTCGCCGGTGAACTCCATGGCGTGCAGCTGGTGGTGGCCGCGCAGCAGCTGGCGGACCCCGCCGCCGTCCCCGTCCTCGGCGCGGGCGACCTCGACGGTACGCGCGGTGTCGGCGGCGTCGTACAGCTCGGGCACGGTGGTGCCCAGGGCGTCGGCCACGCGCGCCAGCGAACGGGCGCTGGGGCGGGCCCGCTCGTTCTCGATCTGGCTCAGGAAGGGCACCGAGAGGCCGCTGCGCTGCGCTACGGCCGCGAGTGTCATCCCGAGCTCGCGCCGCAGCCGCCGCACCGCGACTCCCACCCGAAGAGTTTCCTTGTCGTCCATCTCTCCGGCTCCCTCCCCGTCACCTGGCTCCACTCCGGCCGCCGCACTGCCTGCACCCTACGCAGCTTCGGCGCCCCGGGGCACCATCACGCGGAAGAAGAGTGTCCGCCCGGCGTGCTGGGCACCGGCGCGCGAGCGGGGCCCCGCCGGTGTCCGGCGGGGCCCCGCTCCTGGCACGGACGGCCGAAACCTTTCGCCCGTCCGCCACCGCGCGCGGCGGTCGCTACGAGCCGACCGGCGTCCACTTGTCCGCGAGGCCGGGGTTGTCGTCGAGCCAGGCGCGGACCGCCTGCTGCTCCTTGCCCTTGCCGGTGGACTGGATCTTCGCTTCGAGACCGGTGAGCTGCTTCTCGGTCATCTTGAAGCCCTTCAGCCAGGCACCGACCTTCGGGTTGTCGCCCGTGAAGCCCTTGCGGGCCAGGGTGTGCACCCCGTCGCCCTTGCCCCAGCTGCCCTTGGGGTCCTTGAGCTTCTTCAGGTCGTACGTGCTGTACGCCCAGTGCGGCGACCAGAGCGTCACCGCGATCGGCTCCTTCTTGGCGTACGCGCGCTTGAGCTCGGCGAGCATGGACGGCGTGGAGCCGTCGACGACCTTGTACTCGCCGTCCAGGCCGTACTCCTTGAGGACCTTGTCCTTGAGCAGGCCCATCATCCCGGCGCTCGGCTCGATGCCGATGATCCTGCCCTTGAACTGTCCGGACTTGCCCTTGAGGTCGTCCAGCGAGTCGATGCCCTTCATGTAGGAGGGCACGCTCAGCTCCAGGGAGGTCGGGCCGTACCAGCCGCCCAGGTCCTCCAGCTTGTCGTGGTACTTCTGCCAGTACGTGGCATGGGTGACCGGGAGCCAGGAGTCCGTCTCGAAGTCGATCTGGCCGCCGGCCATACCGGTGTAGAGCGCGCCCGCCTCGTACTGCTTGGTGTCGACCTTGTAACCGCGCCGCTCCAGGAGCTCCTTCCACAGGAAGGTGGAGGCGATGCCCTCGTCCCAGGGGATGTAGCCCAGGGAGACCTTCTTGCCCTTGCCGACGTTCTCGGCACCCGAGGCGGTGGCGGTGGTCGAGGAGCCGAACATGCCCATGCCGCCGGCCACCAGCGCGAGGACGACCACGCCGACGGCCGCGACGGCGGGCCGCGGGCGGTGGTTCCACACCTTGGCGCCGGAGGACTTGGCGCGGGCCAGCGCCCGGCGGCCGACCGGCGAGACCTGGCGGCCGAGCGCGCCGGTCATCCGGTCGAGGTACATGGCGAGGATGACGATGGAGATGCCCGCCTCGAAGCCGAGGCCGATGTCGACGTTGCCGATGGCGCGGTAGACCGCGCCGCCGAGGCCGCCGCCGCCGACCATGCCCGCGATGACGACCATGGACAGGCCCAGCATGATGACCTGGTTGACGCCCGCCATGATGGTCGGCAGCGCCAGCGGGAGCTGGACCCTGAGCAGGGTGTTGCGCGGGGTGGTGCCGAACGCCTCGGCCGCCTCGACGAGTTCGGGGTCGACCTGGCGGATGCCGAGCTCCGTCATCCGCACGCCCGGGGGCAGCGAGAAGACGATGGTGGCGATGATGCCGGGGACCACGCCTACACCGAAGAAGATGATGCCGGGGATCAGATAGACCATGGCGGGCATGGTCTGCATGAAGTCCAGGAGCGGGCGGCTGATCGCGCTCACGGCCTTGGACCGGGACGACCAGATGCCGAGCGGTACCGCGAGGACCAGCGTGACGACGGTCGCCACCAGGACCAGCGACAGCGTCGACATCGCCTCGTCCCACAGCTCGATCGAGTCGACCAGCGCGAACCCGCCGAAGGCGAGCACACCGGCGACCAGACCGCGCAGCCACCAGGCGACGACGGCGAGGATGCCCGCGAAGAGCAGCGGGTGGGGCGCGGACAGGACGGCGTCGATGCCGTCGTACATGCCGTTGACGACCTTGGTGATGGCGTCGAACAGCCAGGAGAGATGGCTCTGGAGGAACGTGACGGCGCTGTCCACCCACTCGCCGAGAGGAAGCCTAGGCATGGGCCACCTCCTGGGCCGAGCAGACGACCGGCCCGCGCTTGTCGTCCCCGAGGAAGGCGATCAGCCGCTCCCGCGGTACGACGCCGAGCAGTGAACCCTCGTCGTCCTTGACGGCCACGGGGTGCGGCACGCGCGCGGCGACCGCGCACAGGTCCGCGACGCTGGTGTCGGCGGTGACGGTCTCGCAGTCGCAGTTCCCGGCGTCCGGGCGGTGCGGCTCGGTCATCACGGACAGGGCGGTGAGCACCCGGGAGCGGTCGACGTCCTGGATGAAGGAGGCGACGTAGTCGTTGGCCGGGGTGAGGAGGATGTCCTCGGCGCTGCCGAGCTGGACGATCCGCCCGTCGCGCATGACGGCGATGGAGTCGCCGAGCCGCATGGCCTCGTTGAGGTCGTGGGTGATGAAGACGATGGTCTTCTTCAGGCGCTTCTGGAGGACGAGGAGCTGGTCCTGCATGTCGCGCCGGATCAGCGGGTCGAGCGCGCTGAAGGACTCGTCCATGAGGAGCAGGTCGGCGTCGGTGGCCAGCGCGCGGGCCAGGCCCACGCGCTGCTGCATACCGCCGGAGAGCTCGTCGGGCCAGGAGTCGCCCCAGCCCGCGAGGCCGGTCAGCTCCAGGGCCTCGGCGGCGCGCTTCTCCCGCTCGGCGCGCGGCACGCCCTGGACCTCCAGGCCGTACGCGGCGTTCTCCAGGACGCTGCGGTGCGGGAAGAGCGCGAAGTGCTGGAACACCATGCTGATCTTGGTGGAGCGGACGGCGCGGAGCTCGCGCGGGCTCAGGCCGGTCAGGTCCTGCCCGTCGTAGAGCACGCGGCCCGAGGTGGGCTCCAGGAGCCCGTTGAGCATCCGCAGCAGCGTGGACTTCCCGGACCCGGAGAGCCCCATGACGACGAAGATCTGGCCGGGCTCGACCGTGAACGACGCGTCGATGACCGCCGCGGTCGTCCCGTCGGCCCGCAGTTCGTCACGGTCGGCTCCGGCCTGGAGCCTGCGTACCGCGTCGTCGGGTCGTCGCCCGAACACCTTGTAGAGCTGCTCGGCTTGCAGCGTGGACACATCTACCTCACGGATAGGACGGAGAACGGCCCGCCTCCCCCGCCGGCGGGCCGTGGAGCGGCGCGGAATCGGTCCGTCGCCCTGTGCATGCGGTGCCGTATTCGTGGTAACCGATACGAGGGTCCGCTCCGGCGCGGCGCCTTCCCGCCCTTACCCGGAGCAAACGGAAAGGTGACCCACCTCACTGGGCTGCCCGGAGACTGTCAGTGCCGTGCGGCATCATCGGGGTGTGACGCGACGCCTGATGCTCCTCGACACCGCCTCCCTGTACTTCCGGGCCTATTTCGGGGTCCCCGACTCGGTCCGGGCCCCGGACGGCACCCCGGTCAACGCCGTGCGCGGCCTGCTCGACTTCATCACCCGCCTGGTCCAGGACCACCACCCGGACGACCTGGTGGCGTGCATGGACGCGGACTGGCGCCCGCAGTGGCGGGTGGAGCTGATCCCGTCGTACAAGGCGCACCGGGTGGCGGTGGAGACGGCCGGGGGGGTCCCGGACGAGGAGGAGGTCCCGGACACGCTGGCCCCGCAGGTCCCGGTGATCGAGGCGGTGCTCGACGCGCTGGGGATCGCCCGGGTCGGCGTCGCCGGGTTCGAGGCGGACGACGTGATCGGCACCCTGGCCGCGGCGGCGCCCGGCCCGGTGGACATCGTCACGGGCGACCGCGACCTGTTCCAGCTGGTCGACGACAAGCGCGGGGTGCGGGTCCTCTACCCGCGCAAGGGCGTGGGCGACTGCGATGTGGTGGACGAGGACCTGATCCGTACGAAGTACGGGGTGCGGGCCGATCAGTACGCGGACTTCGCGGCCCTGCGCGGCGACACCAGCGACGGTCTGCCGGGCGTCAAGGGCATCGGCGAGAAGACCGCCGCACAGCTGATCACCGAGTACGGCGACCTGGCGGGCGTGCGCGCGGCGGCCGTGGACCGCACCTCCCGTCTCACCCCCGCCAAGCGCCGGGGGATTGTCGAGGCCGCCGCCTATCTGGACGTGGCCCCGAAGGTGGTCCGGGTGGCGCTGGACGTGCCGCTGCCCGTGTTCGAGCCGGCGCTCCCGGCCGAGGCCCTGCATCCGGAGACGGTGGACGAGCTGGCGCACCGGTGGGGACTGGGGGGCTCGCTGACCCGGCTGCTCACGACGCTGGGGCGCTGAGCGGCGGGGAGGCCGGGAAATTGAGGGTGAGCCCCGGGGAGCCGGGATGCTAACTTAGGCAAACCTAAGAAGAGCAGACGGTTCAGCGTGCCGGCCAGACGGGCCGGCACACATCAGGGGAGAACGCTGTGGCGGAACGACCGGCCCGCAAGGGGCCCCGGGCCCACGAGACACGTGTGGTCCGCACCGAGTGGATCAGCGAGCACATGGTCCGGCTGGTCCTGGAAGGCGCCGCGGGGAGCGGCTTCGCCCTCGACGGGTACACCGACCACTATGTGAAGCTCCTCTTCCCGGCGCCCGGGGTGACCTACCCCGAGCCCTTCGACCTGGAGCGGGTGCGCGCCGAGTTCCCGCGCGACCAGTGGCCGAGCAACCGGACGTACACGGTCCGGGCGTGGGACGCCGAGCGGGACGAGCTGACCATCGACTTCGTGGTCCACGGCGACGAGGGCCTGGCCGGCCCCTGGGCCGCCCGCGCCCAGGTCGGGGACGTCCTCCGCTTCTCCGGTCCCGGCGGCGGGTACGCCCCGGACCCGGCCGCCGACTGGCACCTCCTGGCGGGCGACGAGAGCGCCCTCCCGGCGATCGCCGCGGCGCTGGAGGCGCTGCCCCCGGGCGCGCTCGTCCACGCCTTCGTGGAGGTCCCCGGCCCCGGGGAGGAGCAGAAGATCCTCGCCCCCGAGGGGGTGGAGGTGACGTGGCTGCACCGCGGCGACGCCCCGGTGGGCGAGCCCCTGATCGCCGCCGTCCGGGAACTGGCCTTCCCCGAGGGCGACGTCCACGCCTTCGTCCACGGCGAGGCGGGCTTCGTGAAGGAGCTCCGCCGCCATCTGCGCCTGGAGCGCGGCATCCCCCGCGACCGCCTCTCCATCTCGGGCTACTGGCGCCTGGGCCAGAGCGACGAGGCCTGGCGCGCGGTCAAGCGGGAGTGGAACGCGCAGGTGGAGCGGGAGCAGGAGTCCGCGTAACGACGGGGAGGGGCGCAGCCCCCTCCCCCTCGATCCCCTTCCCCTGAGTCCCTCCCCTGGGCTCCGCCCGGCCCCCGTGCGTGACGGGGGACGGTGGTCGGGCCGCACCTCCGGCCCGGATCTCTCCGCGGACCGTGCTGGGTTGCTCGCGCGGTTTCCCGCGCCCCTGGGCACCTGGGGGCGCGGAAAACCGCGCGACCAGCCCCCACCAACCCGCAGACACACACCCTGCCCGGAGGGCTCGCCCCACCAACCCCCAGACGCAGACCCGCCCGGAGGGCTCACCCCACCGAGCTGTATGCCACCACGCCCCTCAGCAGCGCGTCCACCGCCTTGCGGGCGTTCTTGGAGACCGTGCTGCCCGCGGAGGTGCCGGGGGCAGCCGCCGCGATCTGGCCGAGTACGTCGATGACCTGCTTGCACCAGCGCACGAAGTCGCCCGCGGGCATCTCCGCCTCGCGCAGCACCTCGTCCAGGCCCTGGCCGGAGGCCCACTGGAAGGCGGCCCAGGCGAAACCGAGGTCCGGTTCGCGCTGGCCGACGCCCTCGGTCTGGTTGATCTTGTGGTCCTCCTCCAGCGCGTCGAGGCGGCCCCAGATGCGGACCATCTCGCCGAGCGCCGCCTTGGCCGCGCCCGAGGGCAGCTTGGGCGCCACCGCGTCGTCGGCCTGGCGGGCCTCGAAGACCAGCGCCGAGGCGCACGCGGCCAGCTCGGCCGGGCTCAGGCCCTCCCAGACGCCCGCGCGCAGGCACTCACTGGCCAGCAGGTCCAGCTCGCCGTAGAGCCGGGCGAGACGGCGGCCGTGCTCGGTGACCTCGTCCGCGCGCAGATAGTCCAGCTCGGTCAGGAGTGACACGATCCGGTCGAAGGTGCGGGCGATGGTGTTCGTCCGCCCCTCGATGCGCTTCTCCAGCTGCCGGGTGTCGCGCTGGAGGCGGTGGTACCGCTCGGCCCAGCGCGCGTGGTCCTCGCGCTCGTCGCAGCCGTGGCAGGGGTGGGCGCGCAGCTCGGCGCGCAGCCGCATGATCTCGCGGTCGTCGGCGGCCTCGGCGCGGCCCCTGCGGTGGCGCTCGGGCACGATGTGGCCGGCCTTGGTGCGCAGCGCGGAGGCGAGGTCGCGGCGGGACTGGGGCGAGCGCGCGTTGAAGGACTTGGGGACCCTCATCCGCTCGATCGCCTCCACCGGCACCGGGAAGTCGATCGCGGCGAGCCGCTTGACCTGCCGCTCGGCGGTCAGCACCAGCGGGCGCGGCCCGTCGTGCTGGTCGAAGCCGCGGTGGCCGTTGGAGCGCCCGGCCGGGATGCCCGGGTCGAGCACGAGCGCGAGACCGGCGAACTTGCCCGTCGGCACATGGATCACGTCTCCGGGCCTGAGCCGCTCCAGGGAGGCGGCGGCGGCGGCCCGGCGCTGGCCGGCGCCCTGCTTGGCGAGCTCCGTCTCACGGTCCTTGAGGTCACGGCGCAGCCGCGCGTACTCCTCGAAGTTCCCGAGGTGGCAGCTCATGCCCTCCTTGTAGCCCTCCAGGCCCTCCTCGTTGCGCTGCACCTGGCGGGAGATGCCGACGACGGACTTGTCCGCCTGGAACTGCGCGAAGGAGGTCTCCAGGAGCTCGCGCGAGCGGTGCCGGCCGAACTGCTCGACCAGGTTCACCGCCATGTTGTACGAGGGCCGGAAGCTGGAGCGCAGCGGATACGTCCGGGTGCCGGCCAGGCCCGCGAGCGCGCCCGGGTCCATGCCGCGCTGCCAGAGCACCACGGCGTGGCCCTCGACGTCGATGCCGCGGCGCCCGGCGCGGCCGGTCAGCTGGGTGTACTCACCGGGGGTGATGTCGGCGTGCTGCTCGCCGTTCCACTTCACCAGCTTCTCCAGGATCACCGTCCTGGCGGGCATGTTGATGCCCAGGGCGAGCGTCTCGGTGGCGAAGACGGCCTTCACCAGGCCGCGCACGAACAGCTCCTCCACGACCTCCTTGAAGGTGGGCAGCATGCCCGCGTGGTGGGCCGCGATGCCCCGCTCCAGGCCCTCCAGCCACTCGTAGTACCCCAGGACGTTCAGGTCCTCGCCGGGGATGGAGGCGGTGCGCTCCTCGACGATCTCGCGCACCCGCCGGCGCGCCTCCTCGTCGTTGAGGCGCAGACCCGCGTACATGCACTGCTGGACGGCGGCCTCGCAGGCCGCGCGGCTGAAGATGAACGTGATGGCGGGCAACAGGCCCTCGGCGTCGAGCCGTTCGATGACCTCGGGGCGGCCCGGCGTCCAGATCCGGGAGCGCTGGCGCCGCTCGCGCTCGCGGTCGGCCTCGCGGACCATCTTGCCGCGTCTGCGCTCGCGCGGGTTGTACGTCTTCTGGTTCTCCATCCGGGCCATGCGCAGCAGGTCCGGGTTGACCTCGCGCCGGGCGCCGCCACGGCCGCCGTGGTCGGTGGACTCCTCGAAGAGGTCGTACATCCGCCGGCCGGCCAGCACATGCTGCCAGAGCGGGACGGGGCGCTCCTCGGAGACGATCACCTCGGTGTCGCCGCGCACGGTGTCCAGCCAGTCGCCGAACTCCTCCGCGTTGGACACGGTCGCCGACAGCGACACCAGCGTCACCGACTCGGGCAGGTGGATGATCACCTCTTCCCAGACGGCGCCCCGGAACCGGTCGGAGAGGTAGTGCACCTCGTCCATGACCACATAGCCCAGGCCGCGCAGCGACTGGGAGCCCGCGTAGAGCATGTTGCGGAGCACCTCGGTGGTCATCACGACCACCGGCGCCTCGGAGTTGACGCTGTTGTCGCCGGTGAGCAGGCCGACCTTGTCCGCGCCGTAGCGTCTGACCAGGTCGGCGTACTTCTGGTTGGAGAGCGCCTTGATCGGCGTGGTGTAGAAGCACTTGCGGCCCTGCTGGAGGGCCAGGTGCACGGCGAACTCGCCGACGATGGTCTTGCCGGAGCCGGTCGGGGCGGCCACGAGCACCCCCTTGCCGGTCTCGAGTGCCCGGCACGCCTCGATCTGGAAGGGGTCCAGATCGAACTCGTACAGGTCGCGGAAGGGTGCGAGCGCGGTGGCCTGCTCGGCGGCGCGGAGCCGGGCAGCTGCGTACGCTTCGGCTGGTGAGAGGTCCTCTGTCATCTTGTCTTCGAGCCTACCCGGCGCCTCTGACACAGGTCGCGATCTTTATCGGGACCGGTGCCCCGCGAGGGAGCGCGCGGGGGCCCAAAACGCCGAAGCGGCCGGGTGCGCGCCGTGCGCGCCCGGCCGCCTCACGCAGGGGCGTCAGGTGACGTCGTCGTACCCGTTGACCCGGCTGCCGGGGCGGTTGGCGTCCGCCTGCTCGGGCAGGGACGGGGTGGGAACGGGCTCGATGCCACCGATGTCCGAGGGCGTGAGGTCGAGGTCGGAGGCCTCGTCGTCGGCGGGGCCGGACGCGGCGCGCTCACGGCGGCGCTTGTCGTTGAGGAACGAGATGCCGACGGCGATGAAGTACAGCAGCACGATCGGGGTCGCCAGCGACAGCATCGACACCGGGTCGACGGTCGGCGTCGCGAAGGCCGCGAAGACCGTGACGCCCATGATCATGCCGCGCCACCAGCCGAGCATCCGGCGGCCGGTGAGAACACCGCCGAAGTTCAGCATGATCAGGAAGAGCGGCAGCTCGAAGGAGAGGCCGAAGACGACGATCATCCGCAGCACGAGGTCGATGAGCTCGTTGAGCGGGAGCAGGTTCAGCGCGCCGTCGGGGGTGAACTCCAGGAGGACCTTCGCCGCCGCGGGCAGGACGTGGTACGAGAACCAGCCGCCGGCCAGGAAGAGCGGGAAGCCGGCCGCGACGAAGCCCAGCGAGTACTTCTTCTCGTTCCTGTGCAGGCCCGGGGCGACGAACGCCCAGAGCTGGTAGAGCCAGACCGGGCTGGCCCCGACGACGCCCGCCACCAGGGACGTCTTGATCATCAACGTGAACGGCGACATGAGGCCGGACATCGTGACGTTGCCGCAGTGGTCCTTGCTGTCCTTCTGGGACAGCGTGTCGAACGCTTCCTTGCAGCCGACCGACTCCCTGACCGGCTTGATGATCAGGTCGACGATGTCCTTGTAGTAGAACGCCGCCACCACGGCGCAGACCAGGATCGCGAGAACCGCCTTGGCGAGCCGGTTGCGCAGCTCACGGAGATGGTCCGAGAGGGGCATCCGCCCCTCCGGGTCCTTCTGCTGTTTGCGGGCAGACTTCAGCAACCCACGTCCTCATCTCGTGCGGCAGGGCACCTTGGTGATCAGCGCCTGCTTCGGCCCAGGTGTCAGCGGGTGGAGTCGGTCGGCTCGGTGACGGGACGCGAGCTGCTGACGTCGCCGGGGGCCGACCGGATGGTGCGCTGCACCGGCGGCTGCTCGCCCGGGTGCGGCGGGTCGGCGGGGGCGGGCTGCTGGCCGTCGGACTTCATGGCCTTCGCCTCGCTCTTGAGGATGCGCGCGGACTTGCCGAGCGAGCGCGCCATGTCCGGAAGCTTCTTCGCGCCGAACAACAGGACGATGACGACGAGGATGAGAATGATCTCGGGGGCTCCGAGCCTTCCGAACATAAGCTTTTACCTTCTCACCGAGGCGACGTGGGTGGGGCTGCGGGTCCCGGTCGGACTGGTGTCCGACCGGTTGCGTGCAGCGATCGTAACGCGCAGGGGTGAACACCGGGCAATCCCCGTGCGTCCTCACGGACGCGGGCCACTGCCTCGCTGCGTGGTCCGCGCTCTGAAGCGTACCCAAAGGGACGGACACACAGGAGTCCCCACCGGTCACCGCGAGGTCTCTGCGGTACCGGAGAGTGCAACTGCGGCGCTCTCCAGCTCCTCGGCGGCTCTGTTGATCCTCCTTGTGGTGTCGGCCACTTGCCGGCCGAGCCGCTGCGCCTCGACGAACACCTTGATCGCGAGCACACCGAGGACGGCGATGGAGAGGAACCCGACGGCGATGGCGGTCATCGGCCAGAACATGAGCGGACCCTAGACGCTGGAGTGGAGGCGGAGGGTGTTGACCCCTCCGCCGGTGAGGAGTTCGACGACGCGCTCACCGGCCGGCTTGCGGACGGCGGAGCCGCACTCGGGGCAGGTGAAGGAGTAGAAGGTGGTACGGCGGCTGGCGCCGATGGCCAGGCGCAGCGCCCCCGCGGCCAGCTCGATGCGGGCACGGCAGTCGGGGCAGGCGGCCTTGAAGAGCACCGACTGGACTGCGGCCACCTGACGGGAAATACCGGGCATCACCGACATGTTCCGCTTATCTCCTCAATTCTCTCCGTCGTACGCGCTCTGCTCTTCGTACGCCGCCAGCGCCGCCAGCGCCGCACCACGGGCACTTTCGGCCAGTTCGCCGGGGGCGACGATCCGGCCGTCGCGGCCCAGCCGCAGCGCCAGGCGCCGCAACGAAGCGGGTTCCGGGGTGCGCAGGGTGATCCGCAGACCGCCGTCGGGGAGCTCCTCGGCGCTGTCGTGCGGGTAGTACTCCGCCACCCAGCGCCCGCCGGGCCCCACCTCGACGACCACCTCGGGGTCCTCGGCGGCGGGCTGCACCAGCCCCTCGGAGAGGTCCCGCAGCTCCAGCTCGGGCGGCGCGGCGGGCTCGTCGAGCAGACGGATCTCGGCCACCCGGTCGAGGCGGAAGGTGCGGCGCGCCTCGGAGAGGCGGCACCACGCCTCCATATAGGTGTGGCCGACGGCGAAGAGCCGGATCGGGTCGACCTCGCGCTCGGTGAGCTCGTCGCGCGCGGGCGAGTAGTAGCGCACCCACAGCCGGCGCCGCTCCGAGATCGCCCGGTCGACCTCGGCGAAGACCCCGCCCTCGGACTCGAAGGTCACCGAGAGCCGGGAGCTGGCGCCCGCCGCCTCCCCGGCCGCCGCCTCCAGCTTGGCGGTGGCGCGAAGCAGCGCCTGGCGGTCGCCCTCGCGCAGCCCCGGCAGCGTCGCCACCGCGCGGGCCGCGACCAGGAGCGCGGTCGCCTCGTCGGCGGCGATCCGCAGCGGCTCGGCCGCCTCGGCGCCCAGCGCGTTGGGATTGCGCCACCAGATGCGGTCGCCGTCGGTGTCGATGTCGAGCAGGTCGCCGCCGCGGAAGCTGGTCCCGCACATGGGCAGGACGTCGAGGTCCGAGATCAGCTCGTCCTCGCTGATCCCGAAGGCGCGGGCGACGTCGGCGACGTGCGCACCGGGCCGCTCGCGCAGATAGGTGACGAGGGAGAGCATCCGCCGCGTCTGGTCGATGGCGTTCGCAGCCATGGTCGTCCGGTTCCCCTCAGCCCTTGGCCACGGCGCGCAGCCGGTCCACCACGTCGGCCCGCAGGTCCGCGGGCTCCAGCACGACCACATCGGGGCCGAACTCCACGAGCCAGGCGTCCAGCCCGTGCCCGTACGGAATCTCCAACTCGTCCCAGCCGTCGCCGAGTTCCCGCGTCGCGGTGGCCCGCGAGCGCAGCGGGTAGCCGGCGCCGGCGCGCAGCCGGATCCGCGCGGAACGGGTGGCGGTCTCCCCCGCCCAGGTCTCCACGGTCTCGCGCACGGTCACCACGTCGGGCACCGGCGCGGTGAAGGAGCCGGCCCGCGAGCGCACCTTGCCGGTGATCCGCGAGAGCCGGAAGACCCGCTCGGCGCCCCGGTCGCGGTCCCAGCCCGCCAGATACCAGTGGCCGCGCCAGCACTCCAGAGTCCACGGCTCGACATGGCGGGTGCCGGGGCGGGCGGCGGTGGCCTTGCGGTACTCGAAGACGACGGGGCGGCGGTCGCGGCAGGCCAGCATCAGGGGCTCGAAGGCGGCCTCGTGGACCGGGATGCGTGGCTCGATCGCGCTGTGCTCGTACGGGTTGTCGGCTTCCGGCATTCCGGCGGCGCGCAGCTTCTGGAGTGCGCCGCTGGCCGCGCCCGCGAGCCGGGCCTGCTGCCAGACCCGGGCGGCGAGTCCGAGCGCCGCCGCCTCCTCGGCGTCCAGCTGGACCGGCGGCAGCCGGTTGGAGTCGCGGCGGGCCAGATACCCGGTCTCGCCGTCGAGGTTCTCCACCGTCTCGATGACCAGGCCGAGTTCGCGCAGATCGTCCTTGTCGCGCTCGAACATCCGGTTGAAGGCGTCGTCCGACCCGGCCGAGCTTCCTTCCGGGCCGGCGGCCTCGACGTACGCCTCGATGGAACCGCGCAGTTCGCGCTTGCTGAGCGGACGGCGCGTCCCCAGCAGACACAGCGCCAGGTTCATCAGCCGCTCGGCCTTGGCAATCGCCATCGACGCCCTTCGCCTCTCCTCGAATCCGCTGCTCCGACCGTTGACCGTACCGCCCCGGGGTGTCGGGGCAAAAGCCGAGGGCCCGTGCCGGACGGCACGGGCCCTCGGTGTGATCGGGTGTGATCAGACAGCGACCAGGTCGCAGACGAAGATAAGCGTCTCACCCGGCGCGATCCGGCCACCGGCACCGCGGTCGCCGTAGGCGAGGTGCGCGGGGATGGTCAGCTGACGGCGACCGCCGACCTTCATGCCCTGCACGCCCTTGTCCCAGCCCTGGATGACCTGGCCGACACCGAGCTGGAACTCCAGCGGGGTGCCGCGGTTCCAGGAGGAGTCGAACTCCTCACCGGTGGAGAAGGCGACGCCCACGTAGTGGACCTTCACGTAGTCGCCCGCCTTGGCGACGTCGCCGTCGCCCTCCCAGATCTCCTTGATCTCCAGGTCCGCCGGCGGCTCGCCCTCGGGGAAGTCGATCTCGGGCTTCTCGATGCTCACTGAACTGCTCCTCTTGAATACGTGCAGGGCAACCGGGACAGTCTTACATCCCCGCCGTCACATCTTGGACAGGATGTCGATCGAGAAGACCATGGTCGAGTTGGCCGGGATACCGGACTGCTCCTTGTCGCCCAGACCCTGGTCCGGGGGGATGACGACGAGGATGCGGCTGCCGACCTTCTTGCCGATCAGACCGGCCTTGAGGCCCTTGAGGGTCAGGTTCGGCAGCGCGAAGGTCTGCGTCTTGCCCTGGTCGTAGGTGCTGTCGAACTTCTTGCTGTCCTTCCACAGGAAGCCCTCGTACGCCAGGACCACGCTGTCGGTGTCCTTGACCACGTCGCCGTCGCTCTCCAGCACGTAGTCGGAGACCAGCTTCTTGGGGGCGTCGCTCTTGGGAATGGTCAGCGAGGGCGCCTTGCCGTCGGTGTTGGTGCCGACCTTCGGCAGGTCCTTGTCGTCCTGCGCGACCTCCTTGCCCTTGGCGGAGGTGGGGATGGTGGTCGCCTTGACGATGTCCACGACGAAGACCAGCGTGGCGTTGGGCTTGATGCTGTCGCCCTGGCCCTGCGCGCCGTAGCCGAGCTCCGGCGGGATGCCCAGCTCGACGCGGCTGCCGACCTTCTGGCCCTCCAGGCCCTGGTCCCAGCCCTTGATGACCTGGCCGGCGCCGAGGGTCAGCGTGAAGGGCTGCTTGCGGTCGAAGCTGTTGTCGAACGGCTTGTCCGAGTCCCAGGCCTGGCCGAGGTAGTTCACGGACACGGCGTCGTTCTTCTTGAGCGCCGCCCCCTTGCCCTCGCTGATGACATTGACCTTGAGGGCCTTGGGCGGGTTGCCCTCGCCCTTGGCGAGGGTCGGCTTCTCCCCGACCTTGGCGCCCGCGGTGATGGCGGGCAGGCCGTTCTTCATCGAGGCGGAGTCGGAGGTGGAGTCGGAGCCCTTGTCGTCGCTTCCGCAGGCGGCTGTGGCAACCAGCAGCAGCGGGACGGCGAGCAGGCCGGCAAGTCGGCGCACGTGTTCCTCAGATCTCAGACGGCACGGTAGTTGCCGCCACTCTAAGGCGTACCACGGGCCCCGTACGAGGAACGTACGGGGCCCGTGTTTCCGGCGGCCGGTGTCGTCGGCCGGTCACATTCCGGCGATCAGCTTCTCCACCCGGTCGTCCACGGAGCGGAACGGGTCCTTGCACAGCACGGTCCGCTGCGCCTGGTCGTTGAGCTTGAGGTGCACCCAGTCGACGGTGAAGTCCCGCCGCTGCTCCTGGGCCCGGCGGATGAAGTCGCCGCGCAGCCGTGCCCGAGTGGTCTGCGGGGGCACCGACTTGCCCTCGAAGATCTTCAGGTCGTTGCAGATCCGCGCGGCCTGGCCCTTGCGCTCCAGCAGGTAGTACAGCCCCCGCTGGCGGTGGATGTCGTGGTACGCCAGGTCTATCTGCGCGACCCGGGGGTGCGACATGGTCATGTTGTTCTTCGCCCGGTACCGCTCGATCAGCTGGTACTTCATGACCCAGTCGATCTCGGTACCGATCCGGTCCAGGTCCTCGGCCTCGATCGCGTCCAGGGTGCGGCCCCACAGCTCCAGGACCTGGTCGACGGTGCCGGTGCGGATGCCCCGGCGCTCCACGAAGTCCACGGCCTTCTCGTAGTACTCCCGCTGCACTTCGAGGGCCGAGGCCTCACGGCCGCTGGCCAGGCGCACCTTGCGCTGGCCCGTGATGTCGTGCGAGACCTCGCGGATCGCCCGGATCGGGTTCTCCAGCGTCAGGTCGCGCATCACCGTGCCCGCCTCGATCATGCGCAGCACCAGGTCGGTGGCGCCGACCTTGAGCAGCATGGTCGTCTCGGACATGTTGGAGTCGCCGACGATCACGTGCAGCCGCCGGTAGCGCTCGGCGTCGGCGTGCGGCTCGTCCCTGGTGTTGATGATCGGGCGCGAGCGGGTGGTGGCGGAGCTGACGCCCTCCCAGATGTGCTCGGCGCGCTGGCTGACGCAGTAGACCGCGCCGCGTGGGGTCTGGAGGACCTTGCCGGCCCCGCACAGGAGCTGGCGGGTGACCAGGAACGGGATGAGGATGTCCGCCAGCCGGGAGAACTCGCCGTGCCGGGCGACGAGATAGTTCTCATGGCACCCGTAGGAGTTTCCCGCGGAATCGGTGTTGTTCTTGAAGAGATAGACGTCGCCCGCGATTCCCTCCTCGTGCAGGCGGCGTTCGGCGTCGACGAGCAGGCCTTCGAGAATGCGCTCGCCGGCCTTGTCGTGGGTGACCAGCTCGGTCACGTTGTCGCATTCGGGAGTTGCGTATTCCGGATGCGAACCCACGTCGAGGTAGAGACGGGCGCCGTTCCGCAGGAAGACGTTGCTGCTGCGGCCCCATGACACAACACGGCGGAAGAGGTAGCGCGCCACTTCGTCAGGTGACAGTCGGCGCTGTCCCCTGAACGTGCACGTGACGCCGTACTCGTTCTCCAGCCCGAAAATGCGGCGGTCCATGACTGAACATTACGCCCGATGCCCTCAGCTGAAACCGGGTTCGACGGCACGGGTTGGATCATTTTGGTCAACTCCAGCGACGCTTTCCGTACGCCCGCCAGCTGCGAGGACCCGTCGGGTGGCGAGGAGCACCACCAGGGCGGCCACTCCGCCGCCGCCCGCCACGGCGAAGCTCGCCGCGCTGCCGCCCAGTTCGACGGCGGGCCCCGCGACCGCCGTGCCGAGCGCGGTGCCGACCCCGAAGGCCGTCACCAGCCAGGAGAAGGCCTCGGTCACGGTGCCGCGCGGGGCGTGCCGGTCGACCACGATGAACGCACAGGCGATGCACGGCGCGAGGAGGAGTCCCGAGACCACCATGAGCCCCGCCATCGGCACCACACCGGGCACGAGCGTCAGCGGCAGATAGCCGACGGCGAGCAGCGCGACGAGCGAAATCAGCCGTTTCTCGGGAGTTGTGGCCCACTGGCGCGCCCCGTACACCAGACCGCCGAGCAGCGCCCCGAGGCCGTTGGCCGCCATCAGCCAGCCGTAGATGGCGTCCCGGCCGTGGTCGTCGGCGTACGCCGAGGCCGCCACGATGATCGCGCCCAGCGCGAGACCGACGAAGAAGAAGGCCCCGAGGAGCGCCAGCAGGCCGGTGGAGCGCAGCGCGCCCAGCCAGTGGGCCTCGCGGGGGGCCGAGCGCCACGCGCGCGAGGGCCGCGAGAGGACCACGGAGAGCGCGCCGAGCACCCCGAGCGCGTTGATCGCGACGAGCGCGGTGGCGGGCGACCACAGGGCGATGCCGAGGGTGACCAGGAGGGGGCCGACGGTGAACATGACCTCCTGGGCTATCGCGTCCATCGCGTAGGCCGTGTGCACCTGGTCCTGGCGGGTCAGGACGCTGGGCCACAGCGCCCGCAGTCCGCCTTCGAGGGGCGGTGTGCAGAAGCCCGCCACCAGCATCGCCGCGTACGCCAGGGCGACCGGGTCGATGCCGACGAGGGCCAGGACGCACATGCCGAGCGCGCTGGCCACCGACGCGGGCAGCATCACCCGGGGCTGGCCGTACAGGTCGACGGCGCGGCCGAGCAGGGGCTGCCCGGCGGCGGTGGCCAGGCCGTAGACAGCGGTGAGGGCGCCCGCCAGCGAGTAGCTGCCGCCCTCGGCGCGGACGAACAGCACCACGGCGATGGCCGCCGTGGCGTTCGGCAGCCGCCCGGTCAGTGTCCCCGCCAGCAGTCGCGCGGCGTGCCGCGTCCGGAGGATCTCCAGATATCCCGCCGCCATGCTCGCCCCTCGATTGGTGAGTGTTACGTATAACGTGCGACGTCATACGTACCATGTCGGCAACCCCCGGGTCCACCCCGGACCGGGGGTTCCCAGCTCCCCCACCCCGCCGGAGGACCCCGTGAAGACCCAGCCGACCAG
Organism: Streptomyces sp. NPDC031670; assembly: GCF_055580545.1. Taxonomy (NCBI): domain Bacteria; kingdom Bacillati; phylum Actinomycetota; class Actinomycetes; order Kitasatosporales; family Streptomycetaceae; genus Streptomyces; species Streptomyces sp. NPDC031670. The sequence goes on from NZ_JBVILC010000012.1 coordinate 67,153, forward strand.
CCGGGACGTCGCCCGCGCGGCCGGGGTCTCCCAGGCCACCGTCTCCCTGGTCCTCGGCGACAAGTGGCGCGGCCGGGTCTCGGAGCGGACGGCGGCCCTGGTCCGCGACGCCGCCCGCGACCTCGGCTACCGGCCCAACCTCGCCGCCCGCAGCCTGCGCCTGGGGCGCACCCGCACCGCCCTGCTGGTCGTCCCGGCCCTCACCAACGAGTTCTTCGCCCGGGTCTACACCGGCGCGGCCCGGGTCGCCGCCGAGCACGGCTTCGGCGTGGTCCTCTACCCCTCTCCCGAGGGCGTCGGCCCCGCCCGCGATCCCTTCGCCTCCGCCAGCGCGGCCCTCGACGGGGTCATCGCCTCCTCCATGGCCGCCGACGCCCTCATGTCCATCCGGGGCACCGACCTGCCGCTGGTCATGCTCGACAGCGACCCCGCCGAGTCCGGGCCCGCCGCCCGCGTCAACCTCGACATCGCCGACGGCATACGTCAGGTGACGGACCATCTGCTCGGCCTCGGCCACCGCGGGTTCGTCCACCTCGCCTCGGCCGTGGACTCCTGGACCTTCCGGGTACGCGCCCGGGCCCTGGAGGACGCGCTGCGCGCGGTGCCCGGCGCCGAGGTCCTGACCGTGCCCTCCGCGCTCAGCGTCGACGCCGGCCGCGCCGCCGCCGAGCACGCCCTGACCCGGCCCGGCCCCCGCCCCACCGCGCTCATCTGCGACGACGACATCCTGGCCGCGGGAGCCTGCAAGGCCGCCCGGCGGCTGGGTCTGCGCGTCCCGGAGGACCTCTCGGTGGCCGGATTCGACGACCTCGCCCTGGCCACCGCCCTCGAACCCGAGCTCACCACCGTCCGGCTGCCCGCCGAGCGGGTGGGCGAGCGGGGCATGGCCGCGCTGCTCGCCGTACTGGAGGGCCGTGAGCCGGAGGCGGGCGACCTGCCCGTCTCCCTGGTGGTCCGCGGCTCCACGGCGCCGCCCACGTCCTGAACGCGAAAGGCCCGTGCCCCGCCGTCGGAGAGACGGTGGGGCACGGGCCCGCGGAGCACTGCCTCGCGGCTACTCCTCGTCGTCGTCGGAGGGCACCTCGGTCGGCTCGGCGCTCGCCTCCTCGGTCTGCAGCAGACGGGAGAGCTGACGGCCGACGATCCTCTTGAACTTGCGCTGCTGCGGCCGTGTCCGGTCCAGGACCGCGACCTCCAGCCGCTCCGCGGGGATCTCCCGGTCGGCGCCGTTGGTCTGGTTGGACAGGGCCTGGACCGCCAGCTTCAGCGCCTCGGCCAGCGACATACCGTCCTGGTGGCGCTGGTCGAGGAAGGTGCTGATCTGCTCGGCGTTGCCGCCGACCGCGACCGAGCCGTGCTCGTCCACGATCGAGCCGTCGTGCGGCAGCCGGTAGATCTGGTCCTCCTCCGGCGTCGCCCCGACCTCGGCGACCACCAGCTCCACCTCGTACGGCTTCTCGCCGGCGCTGGAGAAGATGGTGCCCAGCGTCTGCGCGTACACGTTCGCCAGGCCGCGGGCCGTCACGTCGTCACGGTCGTAGGTGTAGCCGCGCAGGTCCGCGTAGCGCACACCACCGATGCGGAGGTTCTCGTACTCGTTGTACTTGCCGGCGGCGGCGAAGCCGATCCGGTCGTAGATCTCGCTGAACTTGTGCAGGGCACGGGACGGGTTCTCGCCGACGAAGACGATGCCGTCGGCGTACTGCAGCACGACCAGGCTCCGGCCGCGCGCGATGCCCTTGCGGGCGTACTCGGCGCGGTCGGCCATGGCCTGCTGGGGTGAGACATAGAACGGCGTCGACACCGGCTATCCGTCCCTTTCTGTCAGTGGCGGGGTCATCTCTGCGGCCTCAGAGCAGCGCGGCGCGCGGGCCGTCGGGCTGCTCCAGGCGCTTCTCCAGGATCGAGCGGGCGATCTCGGAAGACTCCGCCTCGGTCAGTCTCCGGAAGCCCTCGTCGCTGATGACGGTGACGATCGGATAGATCCGGCGGGCCACGTCGGGACCGCCGGTCGCCGAGTCGTCGTCCGCCGCGTCGTAGAGCGCCTGGACGACCAGGGTCGTCGTCTGCGCCTCGGTGAGGTCCTCGCGGTAGAGCTTCTTCATCGAGCCCCGGGCGAAGATCGAGCCCGAGCCGGTGGCCGCGTAGCCGTGCTCCTCGGAACGGCCGCCGGTCACGTCGTACGAGAAGATGCGGCCCCTCTCGCGGTCCACGTCGTACCCCGCGAAGAGCGGGACCACGGCGAGGCCCTGCATGGCCATGCCGAGGTTGCCGCGGATCATCGTGGAGAGCCGGTTGGCCTTGCCCTCCAGGGAGAGGGTGGTGCCCTCGACCTTCTCGAAGTGCTCCAGCTCCAGCTGGAAGAGCTTGACCATCTCCACGGCGAGACCCGCGGTGCCGGCGATGCCCACCGCCGAGTACTCGTCGGCGGGGAAGACCTTCTCGATGTCGCGCTGGGCGATCATGTTGCCCATCGTCGCCCGCCGGTCACCGGCGAGCACCACGCCGCCGGGGAAGGTGGCGGCGACGATGGTGGTGCCGTGCGGGGCCTCCACGTGCCCCTGCACGGGCGGCAGGACGCGCTTGCCGGGCAGCATCTCCGGCGAGTGCTCGGCCAGGAAGTCCATGAACGAGGACGAGCCCGGCGTCAGGAAGGCAGCTGGTAGACGCCCTGTGCCACGGGTGTTGGCTTCCACGAGGTTCCCTCCAGGTAGGCGGCAGCCCGACGAACTGTGTCGGGATCGTCTCCCAACTTGCCGATGGCCGAATCGCAGTTGAAGCACCGTACGCCACGGACCTTACCCGTCCCGTGGCGGTGATCCACATGAACGGCGGGGGCGGCAGGGCAGGTTGGGCACACACCGCGCCGCCCCGCCACCGGGAACCGTCGTCCCCCTATTCGCAGCCCTCGCTGTTCACATTTGTGGACTACTGTCCACCCTTCTGAACGAACGAGCGGACGAAGTCCTCGGCGTTCTCCTCAAGCACGTCGTCGATCTCGTCCAGCACCGAGTCGACGTCGTCCGAGAGCTTCTCGTGGCGTTCCTTGAGGTCCTCCGAAGCCTGCGCGTCCTGGGTCTGCTCCTCGACCTCCTCGGTGGAACGCGTGGCCTTCTGCTGTCCGCCGCCGGTGTCCTTGGTCGCCATCTACCTCACCCCGCTCGGTTCGATGTCCTTGATCAGACCCTACAAGCAGGGTCTGACATCGGCCCCGCACTTGGTGGAACGTGCGGGGTCTACCTCTGTGTTTCCCCTACCGCGGGCTTTTCAGCCCCAGGTCAGCCGCCCGAGAGCACCCGGACCAGATCCTCGGCCGTACGGCACCGGTCGAGCAGCTCCTTCACGTGATTACGCGTTCCGCGAAGCGGTTCCAGGGTTGGCACGCGCTGGAGGGAGTCACGGCCGGGCAGATCGAAGATGACCGAGTCCCAGGAGGCGGCGGCCACGTCGTCCGCGTACTGCTCCAGACAGCGTCCCCGGAAGTAGGCCCTAGTGTCCTCCGGCGGCTTCGTCCGGGCCCGGGAGACATCGGACTCGTCCAGCAGCCGTTTGATCTTCCCGCGGGCCGCCAGACGGTTGTAGAGGCCCTTCTCGGCCCGTACGTCGGCGTACTGGAGGTCGACGAGGTGGAGCCTGGCCGCGTCCCAGTCCAGGCTGTCGCGCCGCCGGTAGCCCTCCATCAGCTCCCGCTTGGCGATCCAGTCCAGCTCGCCGGAGAGGCTCATCGGATCGTTCTCCAGCCGGTTGAGCACGTCCTCCCAGCGGCCGAGCACATCCTTGGTCTGGTCGTCGGCGTCGGCGCCGAACCGCTCCTCCACGTATTTGCGCGCCAGCTCGAAGTACTCCATCTGGAGTTGTACGGCGGTCATGGTCCGGCCGCTGCGCAGCGTGACCAGATGGCGCAGGTCCGGGTCGTGGGAGACCTGGTGCAGGGCGCGGACCGGCTGGTCGACGGCGAGGTCGACGTTGATGAAACCGTCCTCGATCATGGAGAGGACGAGGGCCGTCATTCCCAGCTTGAGGTAGGTGGAGATCTCGGAGAGGTTGGCGTCGCCGATGATGACGTGCAGCCGGCGGTACTTCTCCGCGTCCGCGTGCGGCTCGTCGCGGGTGTTGATGATCGGGCGCTTGAGGGTGGTCTCCAGGCCCACCTCGACCTCGAAGTAGTCCGCGCGCTGGCTGATCTGGAAGCCGTGCTCGTGCCCGTCCTGGCCGACGCCGACGCGGCCGGCCCCGGTGATGACCTGCCGGGAGACGAAGAACGGCGTGAGGTGGCGCACGATGTCCGAGAACGGGGTCTCCCGCTTCATCAGATAGTTCTCGTGCGTGCCATAGGACGCGCCCTTGTTGTCGGTGTTGTTCTTGTAGAGGTGGATCGGCTGGGCGCCGGGGAGCTGCGCCGCGCGCTCCGCCGCCTCCGCCATGATGCGCTCACCCGCCTTGTCCCAGAGGACCGCGTCCCACGGGTTGGTGACCTCGGGCGAGCTGTACTCGGGGTGCGCGTGGTCGACGTACAGCCGCGCCCCGTTGGTGAGGATGACGTTGGCGAGGCCGATGTCCTCGTCGGTGAGCTGGCTGGAGTCGGCGGCCTCGCGGGCGAGGTCGAAGCCGCGGGCGTCCCGCAGCGGGTTCTCCTCCTCGAAGTCCCACCGCGCTCTGCGCGCCCGGTGCATCGCCGCCGCGTAGGCGTTGACGATCTGGGACGAGGTGAGCATGGCATTGGCATTGGGGTGGCCGGGGACGGAGATGCCGTACTCCGTCTCGATGCCCATTACTCGCCGTACGGTCATGCGGCCCTCCTTGCCCGGCGGCGCTCCCCTGTGGGAGCGGCGCTCAAGTACCGCTGTTTCTCCGGTGCGTGTGCGGTGCCCGTCCCCGCACTGCGCGACTCGGCGGTACGGAAGAGCCTAGAACGCCTTTGCGCTGGTGGGGAGATCAATTCCGTCATTGCTCTTGGTCGGTCCATGGCCTGAATTCGGCCGGAAACGCAGGCGGCTGCGGATGCCCCGGCCGGGCACCCGCAGCCGCCCCTGTGTGCTACAGGTACTGACCGGTGTTGGCCACGGTGTCGATGGAGCGTCCCGTGTCCGCGCCCTGCTTTCCGGTGACGAGGGTACGGATGAACACGATCCGCTCGCCCTTCTTTCCGGAGATACGGGCCCAGTCGTCGGGGTTGGTGGTGTTGGGCAGGTCCTCGTTCTCCTTGAACTCGTCCACACAGGCCTGGAGGAGGTGGGAGACGCGGATGCCCTTCTGGTTGTGGTCGAGGAAGGCCTTGATGGCCATCTTCTTGGCCCGGTCCACGATGTTCTGGATCATGGCGCCGGAGTTGAAGTCCTTGAAGTACAGGACTTCCTTGTCGCCGTTGGCGTACGTGACTTCCAGGAAGCGGTTCTCCTCGGATTCCGCGTACATCTGCTCGACGACGGACTGGATCATCGCGTGGGCCGCCACGTCCTTGGAACCGCTGTGCTCGGACAGGTCGTCCGCGTGCAGCGGGAGGGAGGCCGTGAGGTACTTGGCGAAGATGTCCTTGGCCGCCTCGGCGTCGGGCCGCTCGATCTTGATCTTCACGTCCAGGCGCCCGGGGCGCAGGATGGCCGGGTCGATCATGTCCTCGCGGTTGGAGGCGCCGATGACGATGACGTTCTCCAGGCCCTCCACACCGTCGATCTCGGCGAGCAGCTGGGGGACGATGGTGTTCTCCACGTCCGAGCTGACACCGGAACCGCGGGTGCGGAAGAGGGACTCCATCTCGTCGAAGAAGACGATGACGGGGGTGCCCTCGCTGGCCTTCTCCCGGGCTCGCTGGAAGACCAGGCGGATGTGCCGCTCGGTCTCCCCGACGTACTTGTTGAGGAGCTCGGGGCCCTTGATGTTGAGGAAGTAGCTCTTCCCCGCGGGCTGGCCGGTCACCTCGGCGACCTTCTTGGCGAGCGAGTTGGCGACGGCCTTGGCGATGAGCGTCTTGCCGCAGCCGGGCGGACCGTAGAGCAGGATGCCCTTGGGCGGGCGCAGTTCGTGCTCCTTGAAGAGGTCCGGGTAGAGGTACGGGAGCTCGACCGCGTCGCGGATCATCTCGATCTGGCCGCCGAGTCCGCCGATCTTGTCGTAGTCGACGTCCGGGACCTCTTCGAGGACCAGTTCCTCGACCTCGCTCTTGGGGACCACCTCGTACACGTAGCCGGAGCGGGGTTCGAGCAGAAGGGCGTCGCCGGGGCGGATGGTGATGTCCAGGAGCGGCTCGGCGAGCCTCACCACCCTTTCCTCGTCGGTGTGCCCGACCACCAGGGCGCGTTCGCCGTCCTCAAGGATCTCCTTGAGGGTGACGATGTCCCCGGCGCGCTCGAACTCCATGGCCTCGACCACGTTGAGCGCTTCGTTGAGCATGACTTCCTGGCCGCGCCGGAGCTCGTCGAGCTCGACGCTGGGGCTGACGTTCACCCGGAGCTTGCGGCCCCCGGTGAAGATGTCCGCCGTGCCGTCCTCGTTGGACTGCAGGAAGACACCGAAGCCGGCCGGCGGCTGTGCGAGCCGGTCGACCTCCTCCTTGAGGGCCACGATCTGGTCCCGGGCCTCGCGGAGCGTATTGGCGAGCCGCTCGTTCTGCGCGGACACGCCCGCCAGGTTGGTCTGCAGCTCGACGATCCGCTCTTCGAGAATCCTCGTATGACGCGGAGAGTCGGCGAGCTTACGTCGCAGGACGGCGATTTCCTGCTCTAGATAGGCAACCTGGCCGGCTGGGTCCTCAGACCCCCGCCCCGGCCGGATGCCGCGGTTGATGTCGTCGTCGTGGGCTGCCACGGTCCTCACCTCCTCCAAGGGGAGCTGGACGCTTCCTGACCCTACCTGGGCGGGTGGTGATTGAAACCCCTAGATCACAAAGACTGCGGGGTGTGTCCGATCTTCACCCTTGCGCTCTCCCTCACGCCAGGGGAATACCCACCCATCAACATCGGAAAGCGGGCGGTTGTATCGTCGAGTCGGTCAACACCCGTCAGGACTGGTACGGATTGCCCGATCGGCCTGTGGGGTGGGACACACCGCACGAACACAGCACCGCGCAGGAACGGCAGGCGACATGAACGACGCTCTCGAGGTCTGGATCGACCAGGAGCTCTGCACGGGCGACGGCATCTGTGTCCAGTACGCGCCCGAGGTCTTCGAGCTGGACATCGACGGTCTGGCCTATGTGAAGAGCGCGGAGGACGAGCTGTTGCAGGCGCCGGGCGCCGTGACGCCGGTTCCGCTGCCGCTTCTCCAGGACGTCGTCGACTCGGCGAAGGACTGCCCGGGCGACTGCATCCACGTACGCCGGGTTTCGGACAGCGTCGAGGTCTACGGCCCGGACGCGGCCTGAGACCGTAAGTGACGAGTGACGTACGCTCGGTGACGGATCAGATGCTGGGCGCCGGGGACCGGGTGCTCCGGACGAACTTCCCGCCCTGCCACCGCCACTTGGTCTTCAGCTCCTCGTCGGGGCAGCAGCGCGGCACGGACGGCGAGGAGTAGCCCAGCAGGGTCGCGCTGACCTCGCCCTCCCGGACCGCGAGATCGCGGACGCTCCGCTTCTCCCGGGGGTCGGCGAGCGTGGCCACCACACGCGGCGGGCCGCCCGGCACCGCGGGCCGGGTCAGCACGTAGAGCCCGCTCGGCGGGGTGCCGGAGCCGGCCCGGCAGTGGACGGCCGCCACGGTCTCGGGGCTGCCGTCGCCGTCGAGGTCGCCGGTGGCGCGGGCGGCGACCTCGGTGCCCACCGTGCCGCACTGGAGCGGGTAGGCGACGGCCGACGCCTCGGGGGCCGGGGCCGCCGCCACCTGGGCTCCGGGGGCCCCTTGGGAGGCCTTGGCGGTGCCGGGCTGGAGCCAGCCGGCCAGCGCCACGACACCGGCCATCGCGGCGGCCGTGGCCAGCCAGTGCACCGGGCGGGCGTGGGTGTGCGCGAGCTCGGGGACGGCGGCGTTCTGCACGCGGGAGGTCTCCTGTGAGGGGCGGTGCGGGTGGTGGAGGTGGCCAGCATCGTGCCACACGTCACAGTCGGGCGGAACAGCGGGGTCGCGGCGGAGTGCGCCGCCCGGGCCGTATCCATCCCATATCCGGCCCGTATCCGGCCCGTAATTCCAACGGAAAAGCGCCGCCGCCGAGTTCCCGGGCGTGTGGGGGAACTCGGCGGCGGCGCCGGTGCGTTGGGGTTGACGGGCCCGTCAGTCCTTGTTGGGGCCCTCGTAGTCGTCTCCGTACGCGCCCTTGGCGGGGCGGCGGCGGCGCAGCGGGGGCTCGACGCCGTCCGCGAGGCGGCGGGCGGTGACGAGGAAGCCGGTGTGGCCGATCATCCGGTGGTCGGGGCGGACTGCGAGGCCCTCCACGTGCCAGTTGCGGATCATCGACTCCCACGGCTGCGGCTCGGCGAAGCAACCGATCTCGCGGATCGCCTCGACGGTGCGCGAGAGCTGGGTGGTGGTGGCCACGTAGCAGCAGAGGATGCCGCCGGGCACCAGCGCCTTGGAGACGGCTTCCAGGCACTCCCAGGGGGCCAGCATGTCGAGGATGACGCGGTCGACGTCGGTGTCCGACAGGTTGTCCTGGAGGTCGCCCACGGTGAGCTGCCAGGCGGGGTGCGGCTCGCCGAAGTAGCGCTCCACGTTCTGCTGGGCGATCTCGGCGAAGTCCGCGCGGCGCTCGTAGGAGTGGAGCATGCCGTGGTCGCCGATGGCGCGCAGCAGGAAGGCGCTGAGCGAGCCGGAGCCCACACCCGCCTCGACGACGCGCGCGCCGGCGAAGATGTCGGCGAAGGCCAGGATCTGCCCCGCGTCCTTGGGGTAGACCACGGCGGCGCCGCGGGGCATGGACAGGACGTAGTCGGGGAGCAGCGGGCGCAGCGCGAGGTACGCGACGTTCCCGGTGGTACGGACAACACTGCCCTCGGGAGCGCCGATCAGCTCGTCGTGCGGGAAGGAACCCTTGTGGGTGTGGAAGTTCTTCCCGGCTTCGAGCGTGAACGTGTAGTGGCGTCCCTTGGGGTCGGTGAGCTGGACCTGGTCCCCGACCTTGAAGGGCCCGCGACGGCGGGCGGCACCGGTCGGTTCGGACATACGAACAGGGTACCGGCCCTGTTGACCCGGCGGCGCCACTGCCTGCGCGGCCCCGGCCGGGCGTGACGGCGCGGGCTAGGCGGTGGGCCGCGCCATCGCCGCCACGAAGGCCTTCTCGACGTCAGCGGCCGAGAGCACCCCGTAGATCTCCCCGCTCTCCTCGACCACCAGGTACTCGGTGGCCGGGGTGGCCCGCAGCCGGTCCAGGAGCGGCTCGCCCGCCAGCTCGGCCGGTACGCGCATCCCGTCGGTGAGGTCCTGGGCCAGACCGCTCACCGCGACCCAGGGGCGGCGGTGTTCCGGTACGCCCACGATGGCGGCCTCGCGGACCAGGCCGGTGGGGTCGCCGTGGCCGTCGACGACGACCAGCGCGCGCGCCCCGGCCTCGTTGGCCCGGCGCAGCGCCTCGGAGAGCGGGGTGGCGGACTCCACGGGGACGGCCCGGCGGGTGAGGTTGCGGGCGCGCAGCTCCGGCAGGTGCTCGCGCAGCCGGGCCATGCGCAGGCTGTTGCCCGCGCCGGTCCAGATGATCGCGGCGAGGATCGCGGCGAGCAGCGCGTCGGTGACGGTGTCCATGCCGTCGACCTCTTCGGGCGCGTTGCCCAGGGCGCCGGTCTGGGTGAGCAGGGGCAGGCCGATGAGGACGGTGACGGCCAGTGCCCGGCCGACCCAGGCGGCGGCGACCGTGCCGCTCATGGGCTTGCCCGTGATCTTCCACACGACGGCGCGGAGCATCCGGCCGCCGTCCAGGGGCAGCCCGGGCAGCAGGTTGAAGCCCGCCACGATCAGGTTGGAGATCATCAGCCCGGCGAGCAGCACACCGGGGACGGTGCCCGGCTCGACGGCCTGCATCCCCACGTAGAACAGCCCCGACAGGACCAGCGAGAGCAGCGGGCCGACGAAGGCGAGCACGAACTCGCGGCCCGGCGTCTCGGTCTCCTTCTCGATCTCGGAGACTCCGCCGAAGAACTGGAGCTGGATACGCCGCACGGGCAGTCGGAAGCGCAGCGCGGCGACGGTGTGAGCGAGCTCATGGACCAGCACCGAGGCGTAGAAGGCGACGGCGAAGAAGAGCGAGACGAGGTAGCGGGCGGCGCCGAGTTCGGGCAGCACCCGGTCGAGCTGGCCGCCGAAGACCCAGGTGATCAGGGCGGCGACCAGGAACCAGCTGGGGGCGACGTAGACCGGCACACCGAAGGGGCGGCCCATGAGGAGTCCGCCGCCCGGCTCCGGCCGGCGGGGCGACCTGCCGCCGCCGGGCGCGGCGCCCGGGCCTTCGTCGCCCGCGCCGGACTGCGGCCTTTTGCTGTCGCCGCTCTCGTCCACGGTGTCCCTTCGTCGGTGCTTCTGTCACGATCATGCAGTGTGAGGGGGCTCGTCGTCGATGGTATTCCGCTCGCTGTCAGTGGCGGGCCGTAGGGTCTGTGTCATGGATACGAGCACCCAGGAGGCCGCGCCGGACCGGCGGCCCGTGTCGTTGTCGCCGTCGCGGGCGAACGACTTCATGCAGTGCCCCTTGCTGTACCGGTTCCGGGTGATCGACAAACTTCCCGAGAAGCCGAGCGAGGCGGCGACGCGCGGCACGCTGGTGCACGCGGTGCTGGAGCGGCTCTTCGACGACCCCGCGGCGGAGCGGACCGTTCCGCGGGCCAAGGCGATGATCCCCGGCCAGTGGGACCGGCTGCTGGAATCGAAGCCCGAGCTGACGGAGCTCTTCGCCGGGGACGCGGACGGCGAGCGGCTGACGCGGTGGCTGGCGGAGGCCGAGCGGCTGGTGGAGCGGTGGTTCTCGCTGGAGGACCCGACCCGCCTGGAGCCGGTGGAGCGGGAGTTCTTCGTCGAGACGGAGCTGGAGTCGGGGCTGCGGCTGCGCGGGGTGATCGACCGGGTCGACGTGGCCCCCACCGGCGAGGTGCGGATCGTCGACTACAAGACGGGCAAGGCCCCCCGCCCGCAGTACGCGGAGGGCGCGCTCTTCCAGATGAAGTTCTACGCCCTGGTGGTGTGGCGCCTGAAGAACGTGCTGCCGCGCCGGCTCCAACTGGTCTACCTGGGCAGCGGCGACGTGCTGACGTACGACCCGGTGGAGGCGGACCTGCACCAGGTGGAGCGGAAGCTGCACGCCCTGTGGGAGGCGATCCGGCAGGCCACCGAGACCGGCGACTGGCGGCCCCGGCCCACCAAGCTGTGCGGCTGGTGCGACCACCAGGCGGTCTGTCCGGAATTCGGGGGGACTCCCCCGGCCTATCCGCTTCCGCTGCTCCCCACCGGGAGTGCGCCGGACACGCAGGGCAGAATGAACCCGGTCCAGCAATCCTGATGAGGAGTTCCCGTGGCGATCCGCGTCCTACTGGTCGACGACCAGCCGCTGCTGCGCACCGGCTTCCGGATGATCCTGGAGGCCGAGCAGGACATCGCGGTGGTGGGCGAGGCCGGCGACGGTCTCCAGGCCCTCGACCAGGTGCGGGCGCTCCAGCCCGATGTGGTGCTGATGGACATCCGGATGCCCCGGATGGACGGCGTGGAGGCCACCCGGCAGATCAGCGGGCCGGGCAAGGACGGCCCCGCGAAGGTGCTGGTGCTGACCACGTTCGACCTCGACGAGTACGTGGTGGAGGCGCTCAAGGCGGGGGCCAGCGGCTTCCTGCTGAAGGACGCCCCGGCCAATGAGCTGGTGCAGGCGATCCGGGTGGTCGCGGCGGGCGAGGCGATGCTCGCCCCCTCCATCACCCGCCGGCTGCTGGACAAGTACGCGGACCACCTCCCCTCGGGCGAGGAGCCGGTCCCGGACACGCTGCACACCCTGACCGACCGTGAGGTCGAGGTCCTGAAGCTGGTGGCGCGCGGTCTGTCCAACGCGGAGATCGCCGCGGACCTCTTCGTCAGCGAGACGACCGTGAAGACGCACGTCGGCCATGTGCTGACGAAGCTGGGCCTGCGCGACCGCGTCCAGGCGGCGGTGTACGCGTACGAGAGCGGCCTGGTCCGGCCCGGGGCGCAGTAGGGCGGACGCCACGGATACGGCGAAGGGGTGCGGGAATCGATTCCCGCACCCCTTCGCCGTATCCGTGGCGTCCGTATCCGCGTTCGCGGCGTGGGCGCCTAGTTCTTGCTGATCTCCCAGAAGCGGAAGACCGTCGACGGGTCCAGCGTCCACTCCAGGCCCGCCACGCCCTCGCGGGCCACCGCGTACTGCTTGCCCTGCCACAGCGGCAGGAGCGGCAGGTCGGCCGCGACGAGGTCCTGGAGGCGGGCGAAGTCGGCCTCGGTGGCCGAGCGGTCCTCGGTGGCGGCCGTGGACGGGAGGATCTCGTCCGTGATCACCTTGCTGACGTAGTGGTTGGACAGCACGCTGTCCTTGCCGAAGAACGGCGAGGTGAAGTTGTCCGGGTCCGGGTAGTCGGGGATCCAGCCCTTGACGTACACGCCGTACTTGCCCGCCGCGATGTCCTTCTCGTACTGCTTGAACTCGACGGACTTCACCTCGGCCTCGAACAGTCCGCTCGCGTTGAGCTGCTTGGCGATGGCCCGCAGCTCGTCGTCGGTGCCCGGTCCGTAGCGGATGGGCGTGGACCACAGGGTGAGCTTCACCTTGCCGTTGATGCCGGCCTTGTGCAGCACCTGCTTGGCCTTCGCGGGCTGCGGGCTGCCGCCGTACATGTCGAACAGCGCGGTGCTGTGCGCGGTGATACCGGCCGGGACGACCGAGTAGAGCGGCGTCGCCGTCGACTTGTAGACATCGCGTACCAGCGCCTCGCGGTCGACGAGGTAGGCGACGGCCTTGCGGACGGCGAGCTTGCCGGCGACCGGGTCGTTCATGTTGAAGACCAGGTGCTGGACCTCGGCGCCGGTGCCCTCGACGACCTTGACGCCCTTCTTGTCGGCCAGGCTGGAGGTCTGGAGGTCGGCGATGTCCTTGGCGGTGAGACCGCGGTAGGCGAGGTCGATGTCGCCCTGCTTCAGGGCCTGTGCCAGGTCCTTCTGACGGCCGTGGAAGAGCTTGATGGTCATGCCGGAGTTCTTGACCTTGGCACTGCCCCGGTAGCCGGAGTTCACCGAGAAGCTCGCCTGCTTCTCACCGAAGGCGTCCAGCTTGTAGACGCCCGAGCCGACCGCCTTGCCGTCGGTGCGCAGCTTGTCCGCCGGGTACGTCTCCTGGTCGACGATCGAGCCGGCACCGGAGGCGATCCTGCTGGGGAAGGTGGCGTCGGGCACCTTGAGGTGGAAGACGACGGTCCGCTCGTCCGGGGTGTCGATCTTCCCCAGGGTGGCCAGCAGCGGGGCGGGCCCGTTGGGGTCGTTGATGCGCAGCACCCGCTCGAACGAGAACTTCACGTCCTCGGAGGTCAGCGCGTGGCCGTTGCTGAACTTCAGACCGGAGCGCAGGGTGCAGCGGAAGACCTGGGAGCCGCCCTTGTCGAACGAGCACTGCTCGGCCGCCTCGGGCTGCGGGGTGGAACTTCCCTTGGGGAAGCCGAGCAGCGACTGGAAGACGTTGTTGAACAGCAGCCAGGAGCCCGGGTCGTAGCCGGAGGCCGGGTCGGTGGCCTGGATGTCGTCCGACATCCCCATGACCACCGAATCCCCGCTGCCGGAGGAGGAGCCGTCCTCCGAGCCGCAACCGCTGAGGAGACCGGCCGCCAGCCCCGCGGCGAGCGGGGCCGTCAGCCATCGGTTCCGTATCTTCACGTGCGAGTGCCTCACAGTCGTTGCTCGGCCGCGGGCCCCGGGGTCGCCCCCCGGGGAGCCGCGGCCTCACGGAAATTGCTTGCCCGGCACGTGCGAGACGCGGCCGGGTCCTGCGTTACTTCACACCGCGGCCCAGCTCCCACAGCTGGAGGTCGGCCGAGGAGTTGAGCGCCCACTCGGTGCCCGTGATGTCGCTGCGGGCGGCGACGTACTGCTTGCCCTGCCACAGCGGCAGCACCGGGACGTCGTTGGCGACGATGTCCTGGATCTTCTCGAACGGCTTGGCGGCCTGGTTGCGGTCGGCCGCGACGCGGGACTCCGGGATCAGGGTGTTGCGCACCTCGACGTTGGAGTACGGCGAGTTGAGGAAGTTGTCACGGCCGAGGAAGGGCGCGACGTAGTTGTCCGGGTCCGGGAAGTCGGGGAACCAGCCGAGGCCGTAGACGGCGTACTCGCCGGCCTTCTGCGCCGGGCGGTACTTGGGCCAGTCGGTCGCCTTGATCGTGGTGGCGAACAGACCGGTGGAGTTCAGCTGGTCCCGCAGGATCGAGAACTCCTTGGCGGTGCCCGGGCCGTAGTGGTCGCCCGTGTAGTTCAGCGTGAGTTTCACCGGGGTGGAGACGTTCGCGGCCTTCAGGATGCCCGCGGCCTTCTGCTTGCTCGGCTCGCCGTACTTGTTGAAGAACGAGTTGGTGTGCCCGGCGATCGAGGTCGGGATGAGCGAGTAGAGCGGCTCGGCGGTCGCCCCGTACACCTTGGAGGCCAGCGCGCCGCGGTCAACGACGGCGGCCATCGCCTGGCGGACGGCCTTGTTCTTCACCGACGGGTCGTTGGTGTTGAAGCCCAGGTAGCGGATCTCCAGGCCGGGCATCTCGACCAGGTTGACGTTCTTGGGCGGGGTGGCCGAGTACTTCTGGATCTGCTCCGGCGACATGGAGCGGGTCATCAGGTCGATCTTGCCGGACTCGAGCTCGGCGCCCATGGCGTCGGCGTCCGGGAACGAGCGGAGCTCGACCTTGTCGTGGTTGACCTTCAAGTCCCCCTTGTAGTTGGGGTTCTTGCTGAAGACCGCCTTGACGACCTGGTCGCCCTTGTATTCGGCCTTGAGGGTGTACGGGCCGGAGCCGTCGACCTCGAAGCCGCCGCGCAGCTTCTTCGGCAGGTACTTGTCCTTCTGCACGATCGCGGCGGCGGGCGTCGCGAGCTTGTACGGGAAGGTGGCGTCCGGCGTCTTCAGATGGAAGATGATCTCGTCATCGCCCTTGGTCTCCATCGTGTCGATGTTCTCGAGCAGCGCGACGGGACCGTTGCCGTCCTTGATCGTCAGGACGCGCTGGATGGAGTAGTGGACGTCGGCGGCGGTCAGCTTGGAGCCGTCGGCGAACTTGAGGCCGCTGCGCAGCTTGCAGCGGTAGCTCTCGTTCTCCTTGTCGGTGAACGCGCAGCTGGAGGCCGCGTCCGGGACCGGCTCGCCGCCGCCGCGCGGCACGTGGACCAGCATCTGCACGGTCTGGCGCAGCACGTTCCAGGCGCCGGTGTCGTAGGCGTAGGCCGGATCGAAGGGAGCGGGCGCGTCCTTGGTGACCACGAACTGGTCCGTGGTGCCCACGACGATGGCCTTGCCGCCGTCGCCCCCACTTCCCGCGCCGCCACATGCGGCGAGTACGGGGGCGAGCAGGCCCACTACGGCCGGCAGCACCAAAGTCTTGCGGTTCATCCTGGACGTTCTCCCTATGTGTCCGGCACTGGGGTACAGCGGTGTACGGAAGACTCCGCCGCGGGCCGCCCGGTCGGGGCGGGGAGGCGATCGGGCCGGTACGTACGATCGGACCTGCGCGCCCGGCGGCTTGGTGGTTGCCGGGGCAGTTGAGGGTGCGGCGAAGTTCTCGCGACGAGATTAGTGGGCGGCCCGGGAAAGCCCGTACCGGGCCTGCTCCATTCACATGGCACGCAGTGGCCGGAAATAGCGGCCGTCGGATATCGAGACGGCGGAATCTTTCGTACAGGAGATCACCAAACAGGACACAAGGGCACCTCCAGAAGGCCTGGAGACGCCCTTGACGTGGGTGACTGACGGCGGATCAGGTGACGAACGTCACCCACTTGACAAGGATTGATCCGCCGCGAATTACCCCGCGGTGATGGCACCGCCACCCCTCTTGCGGGGTAACGGAAAATGCACGGTCGGATGCGATCAGTTTGTGTCGCATTCAGGGCGCACGCTGTGTGTACGGATCAGTTCATCCGGGTGATCAGCGTGCGCAGAAAAGCCAGGTCGACCTGTTCGAGGGATTCCACCACGACCCGGCCCTCGGCGGCCTCGATGGGCGCCACGGAGGGCACCGCCACGACCCGGCAGCCGGCCGCCTCGGCGGCGGCCACGCCCGTCACGGTGTCCTCGACGACCGCGCATCTGGTGGGGTCCGCGCCGAGCCCGGCGGCGGCGAAGAGGTACGGCTCGGGGTGCGGCTTGGTACGGCCCACCTCATCCCCCGCGACGGTGAGCGCGAAGTGGCGCGCGCCGAGCGTGTGCAGCACCCGGTCGATGATCCGCCGGTGCGAGGCCGAGACCAGCGCGGTCGGCACCGCGTGCTCGGCCAGCTCGCCCAGCAGCCGGGCCGCCCCGGGCATCAGCGGCACGCCCCCGCCGATACGCGCCTCGAAGCGGTCGTTGAGCAGCACGGTGAGCTCGGGCACGGTGATGTCCGCGCCGGTGGCCTCGATCAGGAACCCGGCGCTGCGGCTCATCGGACCGCCCACCACGACGTCGCGCCAGATCGGCTTGAGCGTGTGGCCGAGCGCGGCGAAGACCTCCACCTCGACGTCCCACCAGAACCCCTCGGTGTCGACCAGGGTGCCGTCCATGTCGAGGAAGACGGCTTCGAGGGCGGAGCCTTGAGCCGAACCGGTTACGGGCGCGGGAACCGTGGTGGTCATCCGGGCACACCTCCTGGAGGGACGAGAAGGCCGGTTCCCAGGGTGGGAACCGGCCTGCGCTGGACCGACCAGTGTACGTCCGGCCGCCGCGAAACGCTCGTGGTGAGGGTCACGTCCGGGTCGGGCGCACCGCGGGCGCGGGGAGCGCCTACCTCGCGTTGAAGTACTTCGCCTCCGGGTGGTGGATGACGATGGCGTCCGTGGACTGCTCGGGGTGGAGCTGGAACTCCTCGGAGAGGTGCACCCCGATCCGCTCGGGTTCGAGGAGTTCGGCGATCTTGGCGCGGTCCTCCAGGTCGGGGCAGGCCCCGTAACCCAGCGAGAAGCGGGCGCCGCGGTACTTGAGGGCGAACATGTCCTCCACTTCGGAGGGGTCCTCACCGGCGAAGCCGAGTTCGGCGCGCACGCGCGCGTGCCAGTACTCGGCGAGGGCCTCGGCCAACTGCACCGACAGCCCGTGCAGTTCGAGGTAGTCGCGGTAGGAGTTGGCCGCGAACAGCTCGGCCGTGGCCCCGCCGATCTTCGAGCCGACCGTGACCACCTGGAACCCGACCACATCGGTCTCGCCGGACTCCTCCGGACGGAAGAAGTCCGCGAGGCAGAGCCGACGGCCCCGGCGCTGGCGCGGGAAGGTGAAGCGGGTGCGCTCCGAGCCGTCCTCGTTCAGGATGATCAGGTCGTCGCCCTTGGAGACGCACGGGAAGTAGCCGTGGACGACGGCCGCCTCCAGCAGGTTCCTGGTGTGCAGCTGCTCCAGCCAGCCGCGCAGCCGGGGCCGGCCCTCGCTCTCCACCAGCTCCTCGTAGCTCGGCCCGTCGCCGGCCCGGTTCTGCTTGAGGCCCCACTGGCCCTTGAAGAGCGCCCCCTCGTCCAGCCAGGACGCGTACTCCTTGAGACCGATGCCCTTGATCACCCGGGTGCCCCAGAACGGCGGCTCGGGGACGCGGTTGTCGACGGCCACGTCCGAGCGGACCGAGCCCTCGGGCTCCTCCGGCTCGGGCAGGGCCGTCGCCCGCTTGGCGACCCGGCGCTGCTTGAGCTCGGGCAGCGCCGCGCCGGGCACTCCGCGCTTCACCGCGATCAGCGCGTCCATCAGACGCAGGCCCTCGAAGGCGTCGCGGGCGTAGCGGACCTCGCCCTCGTAGATCTCGTGCAGGTCCTGCTCCACGTACGCGCGCGTGAGGGCGGCGCCGCCGAGGATCACCGGGTAGTCGGCGGCCATCTTGCGCTGGTTGAGCTCCTCCAGGTTCTCCTTCATGATCACGGTCGACTTCACCAGGAGACCGGACATGCCGATCACGTCGGCGCGGTGCTCCTCGGCGGCCTCCAGGATCGCGGAGACGGGCTGCTTGATGCCGAGGTTGACGACGTTGTAGCCGTTGTTGGACAGGATGATGTCGACGAGGTTCTTGCCGATGTCGTGGACGTCGCCGCGCACGGTGGCCAGCACGATGGTGCCCTTGCCCTCCGCGTCCGACTTCTCCATGTGCGGCTCCAGATGGGCCACGGCGCTCTTCATGACCTCGGCGGACTGCAGGACGAACGGCAGCTGCATCTGGCCGGAGCCGAAGAGCTCGCCGACGACCTTCATGCCCTCCAGGAGGGTGTCGTTGACGATGTCGAGCGCCGGGCGGGTCAGCAGCGCCTCGTCGAGGTCGGCCTCCAGGCCGTTCTTCTCGCCGTCGATGATCCGGCGCTTGAGCCGCTCCTCCAGCGGCAGGGCGAGGAGTTCCTCGGCCTTGCCCGCCTTCATCGACTTGGTGCTGACGCCCTCGAAGAGCTCCATGAGCCGCTGGAGCGGGTCGTAGCCCTCGGAACGCCGGTCGTGGATGAGGTCGAGGGCGACCTTGACCTGCTCCTCCTCAAGCCGCGCGATCGGCAGGATCTTGGAGGCGTGCACGATCGCGGAGTCCAGGCCCGCCTTGACGCACTCGTCCAGGAACACCGAGTTGAGGACGACACGGGCGGCCGGGTTGAGGCCGAAGGAGATGTTGGACAGACCGAGGGTGGTCTGGACGTCCGGGTGGCGGCGCTTGAGTTCGCGGATGGCCTCGATGGTGGCGATGCCGTCCTTGCGGGACTCCTCCTGGCCGGTGCAGATGGTGAAGGTGAGGCAGTCGATGAGGATGTCCGACTCATGGACGCCCCAGTTGCCGGTGAGGTCGTCGATGAGCCGCTCGGCGATGGCGACCTTGTGCTCGACGGTACGGGCCTGGCCCTCCTCGTCGATGGTGAGCGCGATCAGCGCCGCCCCGTGCTCCACGGCCAGCTCGGTGACCTTGGCGAAGCGCGACTCGGGCCCGTCGCCGTCCTCGTAGTTGACGGAGTTGATCACCGCGCGTCCGCCGAGCTTCTCCAGCCCGGCGCGCAGGACGTTCACCTCGGTGGAGTCGAGGACGATCGGGAGGGTGGAGGCGGTGGCGAAGCGGCCGGCCAGCTCCTCCATGTCGGCGACGCCGTCGCGGCCCACGTAGTCGACGCAGAGGTCGAGCATGTGGGCGCCCTCGCGGATCTGGTCGCGGGCCATCTCCACGCAGTCGTCCCAGCGGCCCTCCAGCATGGCCTCGCGGAACTTCTTGGAGCCGTTGGCGTTGGTGCGCTCGCCGATCGCCAGGTACGAGGTGTCCTGGCGGAACGGCACGCTCTGGTAGAGCGAGGCGGCGCCGGGCTCGGGGCGCGGGCGGCGCTCGGTCGTGGCGACGCCGCGGACCCGCTCGACCACCTGGCGCAGATGCTCGGGCGTGGTGCCGCAGCAGCCGCCGACCAGGGAGAGGCCGTACTCGCGTACGAACGTCTCCTGGGCGTCGGCGAGCTCCGGCGCGGAGAGCGGGTAGTGGGCGCCGTCCTTGCCGAGGACGGGCAGTCCGGCGTTGGGCATGCAGGACAGCGGCACCCGGGAGTGCCGGGCGAGGTAGCGCAGGTGCTCGCTCATCTCGGCGGGGCCGGTGGCGCAGTTGAGGCCGATCATGTCGATGCCGAGCGGTTCCAGCGCGGTGAGCGCGGCGCCGATCTCGGAGCCGAGCAGCATGGTGCCGGTGGTCTCGACGGTGACCGAGCAGATGATCGGGACCCGGTAGCCGGCCGTGTCCAGGGCGCGCCGCGCGCCGAGGACGGCGGCCTTGGTCTGGAGCAGGTCCTGGGTGGTCTCCACCAGGAGCGCGTCGGCGCCGCCCGCGAGCATGCCCTCGGCGTTCCGCTGGTAGGCGTCGCGCAGGGTGGTGTACGGGGCGTGGCCGAGGGTGGGCAGCTTGGTGCCGGGGCCCATGGAGCCCAGCACCCAGCGCTGCTGTCCGGTGGCGGCGGTGAACTCGTCGGCCACCTCGCGGGCGATCCGGGCGCCCGCCTCGGACAGCTCGTACACCCGCTCGGAGATGTCGTACTCGCCCAGGGCGGAGAAGTTGGCGCCGAAGGTGTTGGTCTCCACGCAGTCGACGCCGACGGCGAAGTACTCCTGGTGCACCGTGCGCACGATGTCGGGCCGGGTGACGTTGAGGATCTCGTTGCAGCCCTCGAGGTCCTGGAAGTCCTCCAGGGTGGGGTCCTGGGCCTGGAGCATGGTGCCCATGGCTCCGTCGGCCACCACCACACGGGTGGCGAGCGCTTCGCGGAGTGCGTCGGCGCGGGTCCGGCTGTCGGCGGAAGGGGTCGGCAACGAGGCCATGGATGTGCTCCCTGGAGTGCGACGGCTGTCGGCTTTGCGGCGTCCGGGGGGAGGCCGCACCCGGTCAGGGTAACCGGGCGCCGGGCGCGTGGCACGGGCGTCCCACGGGGCGGACGGCCCGGGGGGCCGGCCGGGTGACCGTCGGACGGCCGCGGTACGGCTGTCATCTGAACTGGCCGGATGGCGGCGGGGAGCGTCCATCACGGTGACACGGGGTCGACAACGGCCGATACTGTTCAGCATTGTCGAACTCAACGTTCCGAAGTGGGAGGAAGCGCGATGGCGCGGAACATCCAGTCGCTCGAACGGGCAGCCGCCATGCTGCGGCTGCTCGCGGGCGGCGAGCGGCGGCTCGGCCTGTCCGAGGTGGCCTCCGCGCTCGGCCTGGCCAAGGGCACCGCGCACGGCATCCTGCGGACCCTCCAGGCGGAGGGGTTCGTCGAGCAGGACCCGGCCTCGGGCCGCTACCAGCTCGGCGCCGAGCTGCTGCGCCTGGGCAACAGCTATCTGGACGTCCACGAGCTGCGGGCGCGGGCCCTGGTGTGGACGGACGACCTGGCGCGCTCCAGCGGCGAGAGCGTGTACGTGGGCGTACTGCACCAGCAGGGCGTGCTGATCATGCACCACGTCTTCCGGCCCGACGACAGCCGGCAGGTGCTGGAGGTCGGGGCGATGCAGCCGCTGCACTCCACCGCGCTCGGCAAGGTGCTCTCGGCCTTCGACCCGGTGGCGCACACCGAGGCCGTGGAGGGCGAGCGGACCGCGTTCACGCCCCGCACGGTCATCGAGCCCGCCCGCTTCGAGGAGCTGCTCGACCTGATCCGGGCGCGCGGCTGGGCCGGCGACACGGAGGAGACCTGGGACGGGGTGGCCTCGGTGGCGGCGCCCATCTTCGACCGGCGCCGGATGCCGGTGGGCGCGGTGGGCGTCACCGGGGCCGTGGAGCGCGTGTGCGCGGACGGCGAGATCCGTTCCGACCTGGTGGCGGCGGTGCGCGACTGCGCCCGCTCGGTCTCGCGCGACCTGGGCGCCGGCCGCTTCTGAGCCCCTGACCAGCCGCTTCCGGCCCCGCTTCGATCGTTTCCGATCCTGGCCGGAAGTTTTCGATCAATGTGGCTGAAAGATACCTACTGGTAACGATCGGGATACCGGCCACAGAACCCTTGACGACGACTTCACCCCGGGGCAACACTGCCGTTCATCGGTCGGCATTGTCGAACACCTAACGGCAATACGAGTTAGAGTGTGACAACGCCAAGGGCCGTCAAGCCCTCGACGTGAGGGCGCGGACCACCGGAGGAAACCGGGGTTCGCCTTCCCCTGGACGAAGGACAAAGGAGTCGCGGGTGTCCAGCTCCGACATCTTCACCGGCGAGATCATCGGTACCGCCGTTCTCATCCTGCTCGGCGGTGGCGTGTGCGCCGCCGTCACACTGAAGAGCTCCAAGGCACGCAACGCGGGCTGGCTGGCCATCACCTTCGGGTGGGGCTTCGCGGTGCTCACCGGCGCCTACATCTCCGCCCCGCTCTCGGGTGCGCACCTCAACCCGGCGGTGACGCTCGGCCTCGCGATCGAGGGCGGCACCGAGTGGAGCGACGTGCCCACCTACCTCGCGGGACAGCTGCTCGGCGCCATGATCGGCGCCACCCTGGTCTGGCTCGCCTACTACGGCCAGTTCCAGGCGCATCTGACCGACCCGGAGATCGTCGGCGACCCCGCCGACCAGGCGATCGAAGGGCCGCACGACGGTGGCGTCTCGCACGCCGGCCCGGTGCTCGGCATCTTCTCCACCGGCCCCGAGATCCGCAACGCGATACAGAACCTCACCACCGAGATCATCGGCACGGCCGTGCTGGTCCTGGCCATCCTGACCCAGGGCCTGAACGGCGACGGCAAGGGCCTCGGCGTCATCGGCGTACTGATCACCTCGCTGGTCGTCGTCGGCCTCGGCCTCTCGCTCGGCGGCCCCACCGGCTACGCCATCAACCCGTTCCGTGACCTGGGCCCGCGCATCGTGCACTCGCTGCTGCCGCTGCCCAACAAGGGCGGTTCGGACTGGGGCTACGCCTGGGTGCCGGTCGTCGGCCCGCTGGCCGGTGCCGCCCTCGCGGGCGGCCTGTACAACCTCGCGTTCGCCTGAGCCGTACAGCGTTGAGAAGCCGTAGAGACCTTCAGACCTCCAGGAGAACTCCGTGAGCGACACCCACACCACCGCCTCGCACGGCCACGGCCCGTTCATCGCGGCCATCGACCAGGGCACCACCTCCTCCCGCTGCATCGTCTTCGACAAGGACGGCCGGATCGTCTCGGTCGACCAGAAGGAGCACGAGCAGATCTTCCCGAAGCCGGGCTGGGTCGAGCACGACGCCGCCGAGATC
This sequence comes from Streptomyces sp. NPDC031670, assembly GCF_055580545.1. NCBI lineage: Bacteria > Bacillati > Actinomycetota > Actinomycetes > Kitasatosporales > Streptomycetaceae > Streptomyces > Streptomyces sp. NPDC031670. The sequence continues at coordinate 89,911 of NZ_JBVILC010000012.1, forward strand.
TGGACCAACGTCCAGGAAGTCGTGGCGGGCGCCATCGACAAGGCGGGCATCACCTCCGCCGACGTCAAGGCGATCGGCATCACCAACCAGCGCGAGACCACGCTGCTGTGGGACAAGAACACCGGCGAGCCCGTGCACAACGCGCTCGTGTGGCAGGACACCCGCACCGACGCGCTCTGTCGCGAGCTCGGCCGCAACGTGGGCCAGGACCGCTTCCGCCGCCAGACGGGCCTGCCGCTCGCCTCGTACTTCGCCGGCCCCAAGGTCCGCTGGCTGCTCGACAACGTCGAGGGCCTGCGCGAGCGCGCCGAGCGCGGCGACATCCTCTTCGGCACCATGGACTCCTGGGTCATCTGGAACCTGACCGGCGGCACCGAGGGCGGTGTGCACGTCACCGACGTCACCAACGCCTCGCGCACGCTGCTGATGAACCTCCACGAGATGGCGTGGGACGAGAAGATCCTCGCCTCCATGGAGATCCCGGCGGCCGTGCTGCCCGAGATCCGCTCCTCCGCCGAGGTGTACGGCCACGCCAAGGGCGGCGTCCTGGACGGCGTCCCGGTCGCCTCCGCACTCGGCGACCAGCAGGCGGCCCTGTTCGGCCAGACCTGCTTCTCCGAGGGCGAGGCCAAGTCCACGTACGGCACCGGCACCTTCATGCTGATGAACACCGGTGACAAGCCCGTCAACTCCTACAACGGCCTGCTGACCACCGTCGGCTACCAGATCGGCGAGCAGAAGCCGGTCTACGCCCTGGAGGGCTCCATCGCCGTCACCGGTTCGCTGGTGCAGTGGATGCGCGACCAGATGGGCATGATCAAGACGGCCGCCGAGATCGAGACCCTGGCCTCCTCGGTCGAGGACAACGGCGGCGCCTACTTCGTGCCGGCCTTCTCCGGCCTGTTCGCCCCGTACTGGCGCCCCGACGCCCGCGGTGTGATCGCCGGTCTCACCCGGTACGTCACCAAGGCGCACATCGCGCGCGCCGTCCTCGAGGCCACCGCCTGGCAGACCCGCGAGATCAGCGACGCCATGACCAAGGACTCCGGCGTCGAGCTGACCGCGCTCAAGGTCGACGGCGGTATGACCTCCAACAACCTGCTGATGCAGACCCTCTCGGACTTCCTGGACGCGCCGGTGGTGCGTCCGATGGTCGCCGAGACCACCTGCCTCGGCGCCGCCTACGCCGCCGGCCTCGCCGTCGGCTTCTGGCCGGACACCGACGCGCTGCGCGCCAACTGGCGCCGCGCCGCGGAATGGACCCCTCGCATGGACGCCGACCAGCGTGACAGCGAGTACAAGAACTGGCTCAAGGCCGTCGAGCGGACCATGGGCTGGATCGAGGACGAGGAGTAGATCGACCATGACCACCACGCAGAGCGTCCCTGCCCTGGGGACGCACCCGGCCTCCGGCTCCACCCAGAGCCGCGCCGAAACTCGGGAGCAGCTTTCCAAGGCGACATACGACCTCCTGGTGATCGGCGGCGGCATCCTGGGCATCTCCACCGCCTGGCACGCCGCGCAGTCCGGGCTGCGGGTGGCCCTGGTGGACGCCGGCGACTTCGCCGGCGCCACCTCCTCGGCCTCCTCCAAGCTCCTGCACGGCGGTCTGCGCTACCTGCAGACCGGCGCCGTGAAGCTGGTGGCCGAGAACCACTTCGAGCGGCGTGCGGTGTCGCGTCAGGTGGCACCGCACCTCGCCAACCCGCTCACCTTCTACCTGCCCGTCTACAAGGGCGGCCCGCACGGCGCGGCCAAGCTCGGCGCCGGTGTCTTCGCCTACTCGGCGCTCTCCGCCTTCGGTGACGGCGTCGGCCACCTGCTCTCGCCCTCCAAGGCGGCGCAGGACGTGCCGGAGCTGCGCACGGACAACCTGAAGGCCGTGGCCGTGTACGGCGACGACCAGATGAACGACGCGCGCATGGCCCTGATGACGGTCCGCGCCGCGGTGGACGCGGGCGCCGCGGTGCTCAACCACGCCGAGGTCACCGGGCTGCGCTTCACCCGGGGCCGGGTCACCGGCGCCGAGCTGCGCGACCGCCTCTCCGGCGACGAGTTCGGCATCGACGCCCGTCTGGTGCTCAACGCGACCGGCCCCTGGGTCGACCACCTGCGCAGGATGGAGAACCCGGACGCGGCCCCCTCCATCCGTCTGTCCAAGGGCGCGCACCTGGTGCTCAAGCGCACCTCCCCCTGGAAGGCCGCGCTCGCGACCCCGATCGACAAGTACCGCATCACCTTCGCGCTGCCGTGGGAGGACATGCTCCTGCTGGGCACCACGGACGAGGAGTTCGAGGGCGACCCGGCGGACGTCGCGGTCACCGAGAAGGACACCGCGCAGATCCTGGACGAGGCCGCGTTCTCCATCCGCGACCAGCAGCTCTCGCGCGATCTGATCACGTACTCCTTCGCCGGTCTGCGGGTCCTGCCGGGCGGTCCCGGCGACACCTCCAAGGCCAAGCGCGAGACGGTCGTCACCGAGGGCCGCGGCGGCATGCTGTCGGTCGCCGGCGGCAAGTGGACGACCTTCCGCCACATCGGCCGTACGGTGATGAAGAAGCTGGAGCAGCTGCCCGGCCGCCCGCTCGGTGATGACTTCGAGCCCATCTCCGAACTGCCCGGCAAGCTGCCGCTGCCCGGTATAGCCAACCCGCGCGCCGTCGCCCACCGCCTGATGGTGGACGGTCCGGCGCCCGGCCCGCGCATGGCGGCCGACACCGCCAAGCACCTCGCCACGCACTACGGCTCGCTCTCCTTCGACATCGCGCGCCTGGCCAACGAGGACGCGGCGCTGGCCGAGCGGATCCACCCGGACGCGCCGGAGATCTGGGCGCAGGTCGTCTACGCGCGCGACCACGAGTGGGCGGAGACGGCCGACGACGTGCTGCGCCGCCGCACCACGCTGACGATCCGGGGCCTGGCCACGGACGAGATCCGCGGCAAGGTCGACGACCTGCTGGGCAAGAAGGACTGACGTAAGGACTGACGTACGGCCGCGACGGCCGAGTCGGCCGGAAGGGGCGGTTCCCACGGGGGGAGCCGCCCCTTTCGCGTGCTCCCGTGTACCGCAGCGTTGTGGGGACGCATAATGGGGTCCGATTCATCGGATGTATGGAGGTCGGCCCCATGGCAGTCACCGACGAGGCCATCGAGAAGATCAAGGAAATGATCGTCTCCGGTGCGCTGCGCCCGGGCGACCGGCTGCCCAAGGAGAGCGAACTCGCCGCCGAACTGGGCCTGTCCAGGAACTCCCTGCGCGAGGCCGTCCGCGCGCTGTCCCTGATCCGCATCCTGGACGTGCGCCAGGGCGACGGTACGTATGTGACCAGCCTGGACCCGCAGTTGCTGCTGGAGGCGATGAGCTTCGTCGTGGACTTCCACCGGGACGACACAGTGCTGGAGTTCCTGGCGGTGCGGCGGATTCTGGAGCCCGCGGCCACGGCGATGGCGGCGGCCCTGATCGAGGACGCGGAACTGGACGCGCTGGCGGCCCAGTTGGACGCGCTCGGCCCGGACCCCTCGGTGGAGGAGCTGGTCGCCTGCGACCTGGAGTTCCACCGGGGGATCGTGCGCGGCGCCGGGAACTCGGTGCTCTGCTCCCTCCTGGACGGTCTCTCGGGCCCCACGACCCGGGCCCGGGTGTGGCGCGGGCTGACCCAGGAGGACGCGGTGGCCCGCACCCTCCACGAGCACCGCGCCATCCTCGCTGCCCTGCGCGACCGGGACGCGGAGGCGGCGAGGTCGTGGGCGACGGTGCACATCGCGAGCGTGGAGCAGTGGCTCAGGTCGACGCTCTGAGCCGGGCCCTCAGTCCTGCTTCTCGCCGCTCGCGAACCGTGAGATCACCAGCGCCACGATGATGATCGCCCCGTTCAGGAACTGGTTCCACAGCGCCGGGACCCCGCCCAGCGTCATGACGTTGACGACGAGTTGCAGCGTCAGCACCCCCGTGAGCGCCCCGAACAGCGTGCCGCGCCCGCCCTTCAGGCTGATCCCGCCGATCACCGCCGCCGCGAACACCTGGAAGATCCAGCCGTTGCCCTGGGTCGCGGCCACCGAGCCGTAGTGGCCGGTGTAGAGGATTCCCGCGAACGCCGCGAGCAGGCCGCCCAGCGCCAGCACCACCCAGGTGATCCGGTCCACCCGGATCCCGGCCGCCCGCGCCGCCTCGGGGTTGCCCCCGATCGCGTACAGCGCCCGCCCGTGCCGCAGCCAGGCGAGCGCGGCGCCGCCGACGGCGAAGAGCGCGAGGCAGATCCAGACGGCGGCCGGGGCGCCCAGCCACTCGGCCTTGCCGAGGTAGCGGAAGGACTCCGGTACATCGGTGATCGACTTGCCCTCGGTGATGCCGACGTGGAGGCCGCGCAGCATCGTCAGCATGCCGAGCGTGGCGATGAACCCGTTGACGTTCAGCTTCAGCATCAGAAAGCCGTTGACCGCCCCGATCACCACGCCCACCAGGAGGCAGAGCGGAACCGCCGTCCAGGTGGGCAGCAGCCCGAGCCCCGCGAACCGGCCGCCCTCGCCGGGCAGGACCAGCCACATCGCGATCACCGGCGCGATACCGATCGTGGACTCCAGCGAGAGGTCCATCCGGCCGCAGATGAGGATCAGGGCCTGGCCCAGCACCAGCAGGCTCAGCTCGGAGGACTGCTGGACCACGCCGATCAGGTTGTCCGAGGTGAGGAAGACCGGCGAGACGACGAAGCCGATCACCATCAGTACCAGGATCACCGGGACCAGTGAGAAGTCGCTCCAGCGCACCTGCGCGAGCCGCCGGGGCGCGCCCGCCTCCGTCGCCTCGGCGGGCGCCGTGGTCACCGTCTCGGTCATGGCCGCTCCCCCACACCTTCCATGGCGGCGACCAGTTCCCGGTCGCTCCACCCGCTGTCGTATTCCGCCACGACCCGCCCGTGGAACAGTGCGAGCACCCGGTCGCACACCCGCAGGTCGTCGAGCTCGTCGGAGACGATCACGGCGGCGTTCCCCTGGTCCGCGACCCGCCGTACCACCGCGAGCAGCGCCTCCTTGGACTTCACGTCCACCCCGGCGGTCGGGCGCAGCGCGACCAGCGCCACCGGCTTCCTCGCCAGGGCCCGCGCCACCACGACCTTCTGCTGGTTGCCGCCGGAGAGCCCGGAGACGGGCTGCCCGGGCCCGCGGGCCTTGATGTCGAGCGAGGCGATCATGGACCGGGCGAACTCGCGGGTGCGGGAGGGCAGGACGGTCCCCCACGGCCCGAGCTGGTCGGTGACCGTGAGCGTGGTGTTCTCCGCGACCGAGCGCCCGGGCACCAGGCCCTGGCGGTGCCGGTCCTCGGGGATGTAGCCGATACCGGCGCCGAGGGCGTGCGGCACACTGCCGGGCCGCACCGTCCGCCCGCGCACCGCGATCCGGCCCGCGCTCGCCCGGCGCATCCCGGCCAGGGTCTCCCCGAGCGCGGTGTTCCCGCTGGCGGCGGCCCCCGCGAGGCCGAGCACCTCGCCGGGCCGCACGGCGAGGTCCAGCGGCTCGAACTCACCCTCCAGGGCGAGCCCTTCGGCCGTCAGGACCGCCGCCGCGTCCCGGCGCGCCGCACGGGTGCCCGCGGGCCGCGGGGCCGCCCGGCCCGTCTCGCCGGTCATCGCCGCCACCAGGTCGTCCTTGGCCAGCTCCGCCACCGGCGCGGTCAGCACGTGCCGGGCGTCGCGGTAGACGGTGACGGCGGTGCACAGCTCGTACACCTCCTGGAGATGGTGGGAGATGAAGAGGAACGCCACCCCCTGCGCCTGGAGTTCGCGCAGCCTGGTGAACAGCCGCTCGATGCCGCGCGCGTCCAGTTGGGCGGTCGGCTCGTCCAGGACGATCAGCCGGGCGCCGAAGGAGAGCGCGCGGGCGATCTCCACGAACTGGCGCTGCTCCACCGTCAGTTCCCGGGCCCGTACGGTCGGGTCGACGTCCACCCCGTACTCCGCTAGCAGCTCCGCGGCGCGCCGCCGCAGCCGGTCCCAGCGGATCGGGCCGCGCTCGAACCGGTTGAGGAAGAGGTTCTCGGCGACGGTCAGCTCCGGGACGACCATGGAGCGCTGGTAGACGCACGCCACCTTGGACTGCCAGGCGGCCCGGTCGCCGAACGCGGGCGCGGGCGCCCCGCCGAAGGCCACCGTCCCGGCGTCCGGCCGGTGCAGTCCGGTGACCACGCCGACCAGCGTGGACTTGCCCGCGCCGTTGCGGCCGACGAGCGCGTGGGACTCGCCGGGACGCACGGTCAGCGCGACCGAGTCGAGCGCCAGGGTCGGCCCGAAGCGCTTGACGACGCCCCGGGCCTCCAGGGCGGGCTCGGCGCCCACGGTCAGTCCTTCTTCTGGAGCTGGTTGGCCCACAACGCCGGGTCACCGGCGTTGGCCCTGGTCACCAGGGGCGCCGGGAGCTGGTCCTCGTACCCGCCGGGAATCTTGACGATGGTGGAGCCGTGGTCGGTGGGGCCCTCCTTGAAGGTCTTTCCGTCCAGGGCCGCCCTGGCGTAGTACAGCGCGTACTTGGCGTACAGGTCGGCGGGCTGGGAGACGGTTGCGTCGATCTTCCCGGCCTTGATGGCGTCGAGCTCCTCGGGGATGCCGTCGTTGGAGACGATGGTGAGGTGACCGGGTGCGCCCGGCGGCTTCAGCAGGTGCTTCTGCTCCAGGAGGGCGAGGGTGGGCTGGAGGAAGACACCGCCCGCCTGCATGTAGATGCCGTTCAGGTCGGGGTGGGCGGCCAGGGTCGACTGGAGCTTGGCGGAGGCGACGTCGCCCTTCCAGTCGGTGGCCAGCTCGAAGACCCGGATACCGGGGAACTTCCTGTCCATGCAGGCCTTGAACGCCTGCGAGCGGTCGCGGCCGTTGATGGAGGACAGATCGCCCTGGAACTCGGCGACCTTGCCCCTGCCCTTCAGCTGCTCGCCGAGGAAGGCGCAGGCCTTCTCGCCGTACGCCTTGTTGTCGGCCCGCACCACCATGTAGACGTCGCCCTTGTCGGGGCGGGTGTCGACGCTGATGACCGGGATCTTCCTGTCGTGCAGGGACTCCAGGGTGGAGGCGATGGCCCCGGTGTCCTGCGGGGCCATGATCACCGCTTTGGCGCCCCGGTCCATGAAGGCCTGGACGTTGGCGACGAGCTTGCCGATGTCGTTCTGGGAGTTGGTGAGGGGCAGCGCCGAGACCTCGCCCCCCTTCGTCCCCCGCTCGATGTACTGCTGGTAGGAGTTCCAGAAGTCGCCGTCGCTGCGCGGCAGGTCGATACCGACCTTCTTGTCCCCGGCGCCGCCCGATTCGCGGTTGCAGCCCGTCAGTGCCCCGGCCGCCAGGAGGACGCAGCAGGCGGCGGTGGTCGTACGCACTCTCATGGTCGTGTCCTTCGCGGTTCGCGGCTCAGTGGGTGGGGCGCGTGCGCAGGCCCTGCATACCGCCGTCGACGGCCAGGGCGGTACCGGTCACGCAGGAGGCGGCCGGGCTCGCCAGATATGCGATGGCGGCGGCCACCTCGTCGGCGGTGACCAGCCGTCCCATGGGCTGGCGGGCCCGCAGCGCCGCCCGCTCGGCCTCCGGGTCCTCGGCCCCGGCCAGCAGCCGCTCGACCCACGGGGTGTCGGCCGTGCCCGGGTTGACGCAGTTCACCCGGATCCCCTCGGCCACGTGGTCGGCGGCCATGGCGAGGGTGAGGGAGAGCACCGCGCCCTTGGCGGCGCTGTACAGGGCGCGCCGGGGCAGGCCGGCGGTCGCGGCGATCGAGCAGGTGTGGGTGACGGAGACGTGGCCGGGCCGGTCCCGCGCGGCGCGGCGCAGGTGCGGCAGCGCGTGCCGGGCGACCCGGACCATCCCGAGGACGTTGACGTCCAGGACGCGGTGCCACTCGGTGTCGTCGTTGTCCTCCACGGTGCCGGTGGCGCCGGTCCCGGCGTTGGGGACGAGGGTGTGCAGGGCGCCGAACTCCCCCACGGCCCGCTCCACCGCCTCCCGTACGACCGCGTCGTCGCCGACGTCGGCCTCCAGGGCGAGGGTGCCGGGCGGGGCGCCGGCGACATCGCGGTCGAGGACGGCGACGCGGGCGCCCCGGGCGAGGAGCAGCCGGGCGGTGGCCGCGCCGATCCCGGAGGCGCCGCCGGTGACCAGTGCGGCCAGGCCGGCGAAGTCCCGGGGGGCGGCGCCGGTGGCGGTGAAGTCCTGGGGCACGCTCATGAGATGACCTCCTCGGCCGGCCGGCGGGAGCGCCAGGCCGGGCCGTCCGGATAGCGGTGGGCGGCGATCGACTCGGGGCGCATCCGGGCCGAGAAACCCGGTGCGGCCGGGGCGCGGTACCGGCCGCCCTCGATGACGGCCGGGTCGGTGAAGTGCTCGTGGAGGTGGTCGACGTACTCGATGACCCGGTCCTCGCGGGTGCCGGAGACGGCCACGTAGTCGAACATCGCCAGATGCTGGACGAGTTCGCACAGGCCGACGCCGCCCGCGTGCGGGCAGACCGGCACGCCGTACTTGGCGGCGAGCAGCAGGATCGCCAGGTTCTCGTTGACGCCGGAGACCCGGGCCGCGTCGATCTGCACGAAGTCCACCGCGCCCGCCTGGAGCAGTTGCTTGAACACGACCCGGTTGGCGACGTGTTCGCCGGTGGCCACCTTCACCGGCTGTCCGGCCCGCACCGCCGCGTGGCCGAGCACGTCGTCGGGGCTGGTCGGCTCCTCGATCCAGTACGGGGCGTACGGGGCGAGCGCGGCCATCCAGCGCAGCGCGTCGGGCACGTCCCAGCGCTGGTTGGCGTCGACGGCGATGCGGATGCCGGGCCCGACGGCCGCGCGGGCCAGGCGCAGACGCCGTACGTCGTCGTCGAGGTCGGCACCGACCTTCAGCTTGATCTGCGCGAAGCCGTCCGCGACCGCCTCCTTGGCGAGCCGGACCAGCTTGGCGTCGTCGTAGCCGAGCCAGCCGGGCGAGGTGGTGTACGCGGGGTAGCCCTCGGCCCGCAGCAGCCGGGCCCGTTCGGCGCGGCCCGGTTCGGCGGCGCGCAGCAGGGCGAGCGCCTCCTGCCGGGTCAGGACGTCGGTGAGGTAGCGGAAGTCGACGAGGGAGACCAGCTCCTCGGGGGTCATGGCGGCGAGGAACTCCCAGACGGGCAGGCCGGCGGTGGTCGCGGCCAGGTCCCAGGCGGCGTTGACGACCGCGCCGGCCGCCATGTGGATGACGCCCTTCTCGGGGCCGAGCCAGCGCAGCTGGGAGTCGTGGGTGAGGTCGTGGTGGAGGGCCGCGAGGTCGGCGGCGTCCCTCGGCGCCGGGCGGCCCACCACGTAGGGCCGCAGCGCCTCGATGGCGGCGGCGGTCACCTCGTTGCCCCGGCCGATGGTGAACACGAAGCCGTGGCCCTCGGTGCGGGCCGGGCCGTCGGTGCGCAGCACCACGTAGGCGGCCGAGTAGTCCGGGTCGGGGTTCATCGCGTCCGAGCCGTCCAGCCGCTCCGAGGTGGGGAAGCGGATGTCGTGGACGTCGAACCCGGTGACACTCGGCCTCATGCGCGCCCCCTGTGGCTGAGTCCTGACGGAAGAACTCTTGCGACGAACTTCTGCTCGAACATCCGACCTCGCATGGTCATCCGATGTATGAGGATGTATAGCGCCGTCCTGACCCTGCGGTCCAGGGGTGGGACCGAGGTTTTCACTCAACAGCTCGGATGAATCAAGGGCGAGCTTCGGCCGTGCCCCGGCTTTCACTCCTTCATGCGCGGATCACTCCGGCGGGGAGCGGACCGTGCACGGGGGCTGCGGCGGGGTAGTGCTGAAGCCGTAAGGTTGGGACGTACGCAAGAGAACTTCGGAGGGAGGCACTGGGTGATCGAGCTGGAGGGAGTTCCCGAGCTGGTCGACCCGGTCATGATCGCCGCGTTCGAGGGCTGGAACGACGCGGGCGACTCCGCCTCCTCAGCCGTCGCTCACCTGGAACGCGAGTGGAAGGGCGAGGTCTTCGCCGCGCTCGACGCCGAGGACTACTACGACTTCCAGGTCAACCGGCCCACCGTGTTCCTGGAGGGCGGGGTCCGCCGGATCACCTGGCCGACCACCCGGCTCTCGGTCGTCCGGATCGGCGGCGACAAGCCGCGCGATCTGGTGCTGGTGCGCGGGATCGAACCGTCCATGCGCTGGCGCTCGTTCTGCAACGAGATCCTCGGCTTCGCGCACGAGCTCGGCGTGGAGATGGTGGTGATCCTGGGCGCGCTGCTCGGGGACACCCCGCACACCCGCCCGGTGCCGGTCAGCGGGGTCACCTCCGACCCCGACCTGGCCCGCACGATGGATCTGGAGGAGACCCGGTACGAGGGTCCGACCGGCATCGTCGGCATCCTTCAGGAGGCGTGCACCCACGCGGGCGTCCCGGCGGTCAGCCTCTGGGCCGCGGTACCCCACTACGTGTCGCAGCCGCCGAACCCCAAGGCCACCCTCGCCCTGCTCAACCGCCTCGAAGACCTCATCGACCTGCGCATCCCGCTGGGCGAGCTGGCCGAGGACGCCCGGGCGTGGCAGCTCGGGGTGGACCAGCTGGCGGCCGAGGACAGCGAAGTGGCCGAGTACGTCCAGACGCTGGAGGAGGCGCGGGACACCGCGGACCTCCCCGAGGCGTCCGGCGAGGCGATCGCCCGCGAGTTCGAGCGGTATCTGCGCCGCCGCGACGGCGGCCCGGGGCCCGGTGGCCCGGTGGCCGGCGGGCACGCCACGGAGGGCAGCGAGTCCACCTCGTATCTGCGCGACACCAGCAGCGGTCGCACCCGGCCGCCGAAGCCGTCGCGCGAGGACAAGCCGGAGGACCCGGGCGAGGGCGAGTCGTCGGAGGGCTGAGCGGGAGCGTCCGGCCGGGGCGCGCGGCCCGGCCGCGGCTCCGGTTCCTCGCCGCCGGGCGGGACGCGGGCCGGGCGGGACGGGGCCCGGCATGCGAAGGCGCCGGGGGGCAGGGCCCGCCCGGCGCCTGAGCGATCCGGCCTTACAGCGCCACGCCGAGCAGCGCGTCGACGGCGCGCGAGACGACGCCGGGCGCGCTCTCGTCCGTACCGCCCTCGCCGCGCTGGAGCTCGGCCCACCGGTCCACCGCCCGGAGCGCCTCGGGGGCGTCCAGGTCGTCCGCGAGGGCGTCGCGGATCTCCTCGACCAGCGCGTCCGCGGACGGCCCGTCGGGGCGGGAGACGGCCGCGCGCCAGCGGGCCAGCCGCTCCACGGCGTCCTGGAGGACCTGGTCGGTCCACTCCCAGTCGGCCCGGTAGTGGTGCGCGAGCAGCGAGAGGCGGATCGCCGCCGGGTCGACGCCGTCGCGGCGCAGCTTGGAGACGAAGACCAGGTTGCCCCGGGACTTCGACATCTTCTCGCCGTGCAGGGCGACCATGCCGGCGTGGACGTACGCCTTGGCCATCGGGAACTCGCCGGTGAGCACCTGGGCGTGCGAGGCGCCCATCTCGTGGTGCGGGAAGGCGAGGTCGGAGCCGCCGCCCTGGACGTCGAAGCCCATGCCCAGGTGGTCCAGGGCGATGGCGACGCACTCGATGTGCCAGCCCGGCCGGCCGCGGCCCAGGCTCGCGCCGTCCCAGCTCGGCTCGCCCTCGCGGGCGGCCATCCACAGCATCGGGTCGAGCGGGTTCTTCTTCCCCGGGCGCTCGGGGTCGCCGCCGCGCTCGGCGGAGAGCCGCCGCATGGCCTCGGCGTCGAGGCGGGAGACCTGCCCGAAGTGGGCGTCGCTCTCCACCGAGAAGTAGATGTCGCCGTCGAGTTCGTAGGCGGCGCCCAGGTCCCGCAGCCGCTCGACGAGCGGCACGATGCCCGGTATCGCCTCGACGGCGCCGATGTAGTGCTCGGGGGGAAGCATCCGCAGGGCGGTCATGTCCTCGCGGAAGAGGGCGGTCTCGCGCTCGGCGAGCGCGGTCCAGTCGTGCCCGTCGCGGATGGCCCGCTCCAGGAGCGGATCGTCGACGTCCGTGACGTTCTGGACGTAGTGGACCTGCCGCTTGGTGTCGAGCCACACGCGCTGCACGAGGTCGAACGCGTTGTAGGTCGCCGCGTGACCCATGTGGGTCGCGTCGTACGGCGTGATGCCGCAGACGTAGATACGGGCGACGGGACCGGGGTCGAGGGTGACCGGACCGCCGGTCGCGGTGTCGTGGATCCGGAGGTCGCGGCCCTTGCCGGGCAGGGCGGGGACCTCAGAAGCGGGCCAGGCATACATGTCATGAGCGTAACCGGACGCACGCTCCAGATTCGAACCGGATGGCCGCTCTTGGCCGAATGAGGACTCTTGCGCGGATGGGGCGGCCCGTGCATGCATCCCGCTTGCCCCGATACGTCACCGGCGGCGGGGCTACACCGGTGGCCAGGGGATCGGCGGCCACTCACCGGAAGGGCTGCGGTGCACCCCGTCGGCCAGCAGACCCGCCACCCGGCCCCGCAGGGCGTCCAGCTCGGCGGCGGTGATCAGCTCCGCCAGTCGGGTGGCCAGCGGCTCCCCGGGGGCCAGCGCGGCGGCGAGGCGGGTCAGCGCCGCCACGGCCTCAGCGGTCAGCGGCTCGCCCGCCCAGCCCCACAGGAGCGTGCGCAGCTTGTCGTCGACGTTGAAGGTGACCCCGTGGTCGATGCCGTAGAGCCGGCCGCCCTCGGCGGGCAGCAGATGGCCGCCCTTGCGGTCACCGTTGTTGATCACCGCGTCCAGGACGGCGAGCCGGCGCAGCCGCTCGTCGTCGGCGTGCACCAGCAGGGCCGTACGGCCCTCCCCCACGTCCGCGAGCCCGACCGGCTTCCAGCCCTCGCCCGGCTCCTCGCCCTCGACGAGCGCCAGCAGACCGTCCTGGCCGGAGGCCCCGGTGTTCTCGGCGGGCGGCTCGATCCACAGCTGGACCATGCCCTCGCCGTACGGCCCGTCGCGCAGCACGGTCGGCGGCACCAGGTCCCAGCCGAGCGCGGCGCAGACCTCGTACGCGGCGACCTCGCGCTGGGCGAGGGTGCCGTCGGGGAAGTCCCACAGCGGGCGCTCGCCGGCGACCGGCTTGTAGACGCAGTGGGCGGCCGAGCCCTCGTACGAGACGGAGCAGTAGAGCACCGCGTTGGACGCCTCGCGGATGCGGCCACGGACGGTGAGTTCGCCCTTGGCCAGCAGTTCCACCGGCGTCAGGCTCCCCGTCGGTATCCGTTCTGGCGCGGGCATACGTGTCCTTCCGGGTCGAGCGGCAGGCTGCACAGCGGGCACGGCGGGCGCCCCGCGTTGACCACGTCCAGGGCGCGCTTGGCGAACGCGCGGGCCTGGGCGCCGGTGAGGCGCACCCGCAGCATCGGCGGGCCGTTCTCGTCGTCCTGGAGCAGCCGCTCCTCGGCCTCGGCGAGGTCCTCGTCGGAGTCGGCGTCGAGCTCGACCAGGGCCTGGGCCTCGATCACCATGCGCTGCTCCTCGCCGTCCCAGGCGAGCGCCATCGTGCCGACCCGGAACTCCTCCTCCACCGGCGAGTCCAGCGGCGCGGTGTCGGTGACCTCGGCGGGGGCGACGGCCGGTACCGGCGCGTTGCCGCCGGTGCGCCGCACGACCTCGTCGAGGAGCTCGTCGATCCGCTCGGCGAGGGCGGCGACCTGGGTCTTCTCCAGGGCGACGCTGGTGGTACGGCTGCCCGCGGACGCCTGGAGGAAGAACGTACGGCGCCCGGGCAGCCCGACCGTACCGGCCACGAAGCGGTCCGGTGGGTCGTAGAAGAACACCTGACGGGACACGTCCTGGTCTCCCTATGTCGAGAGTGAGCGATGAGCGCGGGGCCGCCGGGGCGCAGCGCGGTGTTTTCGGCCCGTCCACCCTACTGCGCCCGGCGATCACGGTGCTCCCGCGCCACCCCCCACGACGGCCCGGCCCTCGGCGGCCGGGTCCGCGTCCCCCTTCGGCTCCCTCGGCGCCAGCGAGGCGAGGTCCCCGGTCTCCCCCAGCCGCACCAGGAACGGGCGCAGCCGGGTGTAGCGGATCACGGTCAGGGAACACGGTTCCACCGAGATCCGCTGAAAGAGGTCCAGATGCATTCCGAGGGCGTCGGCGACGACCGACTTGATGATGTCCCCGTGCGAGCACACGAGGAACACGGCGTCCGGCCCGTGTTCGGCCTCCACGCGCGCGTCCCACTCGCGCACCGCGTCGACGGCCCGCCGCTGCATGGCCGGCATCGACTCGCCGCCCGGGAACGCCGCGGCCGACGGGTGCTGCTGCACCACCTCCATCAGCGGTTCTTCCATGAGCTCGGCGAGTTTGCGGCCCGACCAGTCGCCGTAGTCGCACTCGCTGACGCGCTCGTCGGTGTGGAGGGCGAGATCGGGCCGCGCGTCCAGGAGCGGGCGCAGGGTCTCCCGGCAGCGCTCCAGCGGGCTGGAGACGGCGGCGGCGAGCGGCAGTCCGGCGAGCCGGGCGGGCAGCGCGGCGGCCTGGGCGGCGCCGCGCTCGTCCAGCGGCACACCGGGGGCGCGCCCGGCCAGCACGCCCGAGGTGTTGGCGGTGGAGCGTCCGTGACGTACGAGGATCAGCGTGGCCATGTCCGCCAGCGTAGGCCGAGCGGTGCGCACAGGTGCGGGCGGTACGGTTTCGCGGAAGAATGCGCGCCGTGATCGTCGACTGCGCCATCTACCGGGACGGCCGCCGCACCGAGGGACCGCCGGACTACTCCGACGCGCTGGAAGAGGCCCGCTCGGCCGGGGACGGGTTTGTGTGGCTGGGCATGTACGAGCCGACCGAGGACGAGTTCGAGCTGGTCAGAAGCGAGTTCGGACTGCACGCGCTGGCGGTCGAGGACGCGCTGACGGCCCATCAGCGGCCCAAGCTGGAGGTGTACGACGACTCGCTCTTCGCGGTCCTCAAGCCGGTGACGTACGAGGCGGAGAGCGACACCGTGAGCACCGGGGAGCTGATGCTGTTCATCGGCGACTCGTTCGTGGTGACCGTCCGGCACGGCGAGGGCTCGCCGCTGCACGATGTGCGGACGCGTCTGGAGGCCGAGCCCGAACTGCTGCGGCAGGGTCCCAGTGCCGTCCTGTACGCGGTGAGCGACGCCATCGTCGACCACTACATGGAAGTGGCCGCAGAGCTCCAGACGGACCTGGAGGAGCTGGAGGCCGAGGTCTTCGCGCCGGTCGGCCGGGAGAGCAGGGGCCGCGCCCAGGCGGGCGGCACGGTGGCCTCCCGGATCTACACCTTCAAGCGGCAGGTGCTGGAGTTCCGCCGGGCGACCGGACCGCTGGCGGAGCCCATGCAGCGGCTCGCGGGGGCCGGGGTGCCGTTCGTGCCCGACCGGGCGCGGCCGTTCTTCCGCGACGTCAGCGACCACCTCACCCGCGCCAACGAAGGCGTGGACAGCCTGGACCGGCTGCTCTCCGACATCCTCTCCGCCCATCTCGCGCAGATGGGCGTGCGGCAGAACGACGACATGCGCAAGATCTCCGCGTGGGCGGCGATGGCGGCGGTGCCGACGATGGTCGCGGGGATCTACGGCATGAACTTCGAGCACATGCCCGAACTCGGCTACGTCTGGGCCTATCCGGCGGTCCTGGCGCTGATGGTGCTGCTCGAAGTGGTGCTGTACCGCACGTTCAAGCGCCGCGGCTGGCTCTAGGGATCCCGGGCCCCCGGCCCCCCGTCACGCCAGCCCGGGCGCCGGGAGGGCCGGTCCGCCGAGCGCGTCACGGCGCTCGGGCATCGTCAGGGAGACCATCCGCCGCCAGCCGGCCGCCCGTTCCCAGGCGTACATCAGGTGGACGCCGGCCGTCAGCGCCGCCGACTTGGCCCGCGACCAGCCCAGGAGGCGGCCCATGTGGGCCGTCACGGCGAGGCCGACGTCCCGGTAGACCCGGATCTCGGCGAGCGCGTACTCGCGCAGCACCCGCTGGATGGTGCGGCCGTGCCCGGCGCGGGCCAGGCGCAGCAGCTCCTCGTGGCAGTAGGCGAGGTGGCTGTCCTCGTCGTCGCTGATCATCCGGACCGCCCGGCCCACCTCGGGGTGGTCCCCGAAGTACCGCACCAGCATCGCCATCTGCTCGGCGGCGCGCTGCTCGGTGACCCGGCTGTGCGCGAGGTAGGTGATGACGTCCCGCTCGGTGAGCGGTCGCTCGGCGCGCAGCCGTTCGTGGGCGAGGCCGATGCCCCGGCGCTCCAGGAGCATCGTGTAGTCGGTCGACGCCGGTACCGGCACCGGGGTGAGGCCGCGCTTCTTGAGCAGGGCGCGGAAGATCCGCCCGTGCTTGTCCTCGTCGGCGCCGTGCCGGGCGATCCTGGGGGCGAGGTGGCCGAGCTCCGGCGGCACCAGGGCGGAGATGCGGCCGTTCTCCCACCCGCCCTGGCTCTCGCCGCCGGCCGCGATCGAGCAGAACAGCCGGTACGACTCGTCGTGGTCGAGGATCTCCTGGAACAGGCTCTTGGCCGAAAGCATCGCCGTACCTCCGCATGACTCCCGTACAGACATCTGCAAAGAGCAAGTCAAATGCTCAGGACAGAACGGGGCAACAGGGGTGGCTCTGCGCTGGGCCGAACGAAGGAACGCGCCGGGGCGCCACCGCCCGTAACCGACGGGGCGCACGGCGCGTTGTTGAGGGTGACGGCCGTGGCGGGGAAGACCCCCCGAGCCCCCACCACGGCCGCGGACTTCCCTCCGCCTTCCCGGTTACGCGAGACCGGCGTGCTCCAGCGCCTCCATGCCCGCGCGCAGGGCCGCGACGCGCTCGTCGAGCGTGAAGCCGGCCGGGGCGAGGGTGAGGGTGGTGACCCCCGCGGCGGCGTAGGCCCCCATCCGGTCGGCGATGCGCTCCACCGAGCCGAGCAGGGTGGTGGAGTCGATGAGCTGGTGCGGGATGGCGGCGGCGGCGCCCGCCTTGTCGCCCGAGAGGTACTTGTCCTGGATCTCGGCGGCCTCCTTCTCGTACCCCATGCGCTGCGCGAGCTGGTTGTAGAAGTTCTGCTTGCGGCTGCCCATGCCGCCCACGTAGAGCGCGGTGTACGGGCGGAACATGTCGGCGAGGGCGCCGACGTCGCCGTCCGCGCCGAGCGCCAGCGGCAGCGTGGGGCAGATGTCGAAGCCCTCCAGCGTCCTGCCCGCCTTCTCGCGGCCCGCCCGGATGTGGCGGATCGCGGTGTCCTCCAGGTGGTCGGCGGAGGGGAAGATCAGCAGCGCGCCGTCGGCGATCTCGCCGGTCTGCTCCAGGTTCTTGGGGCCGATGGCGGCGATGTAGAGCGGGATGTGCTCGCGCTCGGGGTGGACGGTGAGCTTGAGCGCCTTGCCCGGGCCGCCGGGCAGCGGCAGCGTCCAGTGCTCGCCCTCGTAGCTGAGCCGCTCGCGGGTCATCGCCCGGCGGACGATCTCCACGTACTCCCGGGTGCGGGCGAGCGGCTTGTCGAACTTGACGCCGTACCAGCCCTCGGAGACCTGGGGGCCCGAGACGCCGAGACCCAGACGGAACCGGCCACCGGAGAGCGAGTCGAGGGTGGCGGCGGTCATCGCCGTCATCGCGGGCTGGCGGGCCGGGATCTGGAGGATGGCGGAGCCGACGTCGATCCGCTCGGTCCGGGCGGCGACCCAGGCCAGGACGGTGGGCGCGTCCGAGCCGTAGGCCTCGGCGGCCCAGCAGACGTCGTAGCCGAGCCGGTCGGCCTCCTGGGCGACGGCGAGATTGTCGCCGTCCATTCCGGCGCCCCAGTAGCCGAGGTTGATCCCGAGCCGCATGACGGTCCCCTTACTGATCAGTAACGTCCCTGTTCGGGGGACTCTAGCGCGCGGGCGGGCGCCGGGGCAGGGCTCCCGGAGCCGAGTTGTCCACAGGGCCCCACCGGTCTCGGCCGTGGCCAGTAATCTCAGCGCCCATGGAGCTAAGGCACCTGGGCCGTACGGGCCTGCGCGTATCCCGTATCGGGCTCGGCACCCTCACCTGGGGCCGGGACACCGACGAGCACGACGCCGCCGATCTGCTGAAGGCGTTCTGGGAGGCCGGCGGCACCCTCATCGACACGGCCGACGTGTACGGGGGCGGGGACGCCGAATACCTGCTGGGGCGGCTGGTGGAGCGGCTGGTGCCGCGCCGCGACCTGGTCATCGCGACCAAGGCGGGCAGCGTGCCCGACCCGGACCGGCGCTTCGACGGCTCGCGCGGCCATCTGCTCGCCGCGCTCGACGAGTCGCTGGCACGTCTCGGCACGGACTATGTCGACATCTGGCAGGTGCACGCCTTCGATCCGGCGACCCCGCTCGAAGAGACGCTCCAGGCCCTGGACATCGCGGTGGGCAGCGGCCGGGTGCGGTACGCGGGCGTGTCCAACTTCTGCGGCTGGCAGCTCGCCAAGGCCGCCACCTGGCAGCTGGGCGCGCCGGGCGTACGGACCCGGCTGGCCAGTACGCAGATGGAATACTCGCTGCTCCAGCGCGGGGTGGAGCGGGAGGTGCTGCCGGCCGCGCTCGACCTCGGGATCGGGCTGCTGCCGTCCTCGCCGCTGGGGCGCGGGGTGCTGACGGGGAAGTACCGCAGCGGCACCCCGGCGGACTCCCGCGGGGCCTCCCAGGCGCTCGCCCCCTTCGTCGCGCCCTATCTCGACGAGGCGGCGAGCCGGATCGTCGAGGCGGTGGCGATAGCCGCGGACGGCCTCGCGGCGACACCGTTGCAGGTCGCGCTCGCGTGGGTGCGGGACCGGCCCGGGGTGACCGCGCCGATCGTCGGCGCGCGCAACGCGCAGCAGCTCACGGCGGCGTTGTCAGTGGAGGCGCTTAGTCTTCCAGACGAGATCTGCCGGGCGCTGGACGATGTGTCGGCGCCCGTGCACCGCTATCCCGACCAGGACTGGAGCACCCTGTGACCGCGCTTCCCCCGGGGACGGCCCCCGGAACCCCGACCGAAGGCGCCCCCGGCACCGAGACCGGTGGGGCCGATGTGGCCGAGGCCGCCGACACGCCCGAAGGCGTGGGGGAGGTCGCGGAGGACTCGCCTCCGCCCACTCCGGAGACCCCGGAGGCGGGCGGGGGCGCCGTGCGGGAGGCGGAGGGCCGGCCCGAGGACGGTGGGGCCCGGCCCGAAGACAGCGCGGCCCGGCCCGAGGGCGGCGCGGCCGAGGCTGACGGCGCCGGGGGCGAAGGCGGGTCGGGTGCGGCCGGGGACGGCGCGGACCCGGACGGTGCGGCCGAGGGCGGCGGTGGCAGTGGTAGCGACGGCGACGCCGCCGCATCCGGAAGCGGCTCCTCCGAGCTCTCCGAGGCGCAGGCCGAGCTCGCCGCGCAGCGGGAGCTTCGGGCGCGGATCGAGGCGCGCAAGGCCGAGAAGGAGGGGCCCGTCGCGGCCGGGACCAAGCTCAGCGGGCAGGCCGCCGACCTCCTCGCGGCCGTCCGCGCGGTCGAGAGCGGTGAGAAGCCGGACACCTCCTTCTTCACCTCCGCCCCGGCCCCTCGCCGCCCCGCCCCGCTGCCCGCCTCCCCCGCCCCCGTCCGGCCGCAGGCGCCGCAGCCCGCGCGCGCGGCGGGACCCGAGGCGCTGGCCGCGGCGCGGGCCGTGCTGGCGGAGGGAGGCGCGCCGGACTCGCTGGCCCCGCAGGTCGCCGACGCCCTCGGCGAGCAGGCGGCCGACGTGCTGCGGGCCGACCCCTGGCAGCTGCTCGCCGTGCCCGGCATCCGTCCCGAGCAGGCCGACGGCTTCGCCCGGACGCTGCTGGGCGCCGAGTGCGGCCCGGACGACCCCCGCCGGGCCGCCGCGCTGGTCGCCTGGATCCTGGAGCGCGCCTCCGTGCAGGGCCACACCGCGCTGCCGATCGCGGCGGTGAAGGCGGCGCTGGCCGAGCGTTCGCTGCCGGATCCGGACGAGGCGGTGCGGCAAGCGATCACCGAGGGCGTGGTGCTGGTCTTCCAGGACGGCGAGGCCTCGCTGGACGGTGAGCCGGGCGGCGCCGACGAGGCCGCCCGGGAGGACGGGGAGCAGGAGACCGAGGAGACGGAAGAGGCGCGGGAGGCCCCCGTCGAGGTGCTGCTCGGCCTCGACCGGTACGCACTGGCGGAGGAGAGCCTCGCCGACGGCCTGGCCCGGCTCGCCAACGCCCCGGTGAAGGACGACGGCACCGACTGGGAGGGCGCCGCGGCAGCCGCTCCCTCGCCGTCCGCCGCCGAGCTGATCAGGGCGGTGGCGGGCAGCGGCGTGGTCACCCACTCCGGCGGTGAGGCGGCCCGCGCCGAGTCGGCGGCCGTCGTCACCGCCGCGCACGGCCTCGGTCTGCGGGCGGCCGGCGCCGTCCACACCCGGGACGGGCGGCGCCGGCTCGCCGCGGCGGTGGGCGCCGAGCGGGCGTTCACCGTGGCTCAACTGCTCTCCGCCGAAGGGCCGGGCCGGGACGAGGACGGGGCGCTCGCCCTGGACGTCCTGGTCGTGCAGGACGCCCCGCAATTGGACGTGGAGGGCGCGGCGATTCTCGTCGAGTCCCTGCCGGACGGCTGCCGGCTGGTGCTCGGCGGGGACCCGGAGGTGCTGGGTTCGGCGGGCGCGGGCCGGGTGTTCGCGGACGTGCTGGCGGCCCGGGCGCTGCCGCACGTGGCGTCGCGCACCCCCGACCCGGGGCCGATCGGCGAGCTGGTCTCCGGGATCGGTGTCGGCGAGCTCGGCCAGGTCGAGGCGCCGGGCAAGGAGGTCGTGATCGTCCCGGTGCGGGACGCGGGCGAGGCGGTGCACCGCTGCGTCCAGCTCGTGGCGGACTCGGTGCCGCGTGCGATCGGGGTGCCCACCGAGCAGACCCAGGTGATCACGGTGGGCCACGGCGGCTCGGCGGGTACGCGGGCGCTCAACGCGGCCCTGAAGCAGCGGCTCAACCCGGGCCCCGGCCGGTTCGCCGGCTTCGACCCGGGCGACCGCGTGGCGTACGCGGAGGCGCCCGGGCGCACCTCGGTGGGCGTCGTCGCCTCGGCGGGTCCGGACGGGCTGCACCTCGACTGCGGGGGCGAGAAGCTCGTCGTACCGAAGGAGCGCGTCGAGTCGGCGCTGCGGCACGGCTGGGCCCTGACCGCCCACCAGGCGGCCGGGACGCGCTGGCCCGCGGTGGTGGCGGTGCTGCCGGGGGACGCGGCGCAGGGCCTGAGCCGGGCGTGGGTCTACACGGCGTTCGGCCGCGCCGAGCGGCATCTGTCCGTGGTGCACGGCGTGGACCAGGCGCTCCCGCGCTCGGTGGCCGAGGTGCTCGCTCCGGCGCGTACGACGCGGCTCACGCCCCTTCTGACGGCCCTGCTGCGCGCGCCCGGGGCCGAGTAGCCCGGCGCACGTGGGCGGCCCTCACACGGCAGCCTCCGCGCCCGCAAGGGCACGGAGGCTGCCGTGAGAGAAGGCCGGAAGGCCGGAAGGCCGAAGGTGGAGCGGTCGAGAAGGTGGCACGGCCGAGGGGTCAGGACGCCCCCGGCAGGTCGTCCTCCTCCTCCAGCTCGTCCTCGTCGAAGACCGCGCTGACGTCGAACCGGCACACCACCCGCTGCGGGTCGGCGTGGTCGAACGGCGTGCTCAGCCACTCCCCCGGCTCCGGCGGCTCGTCCGCGGCCGACACCCACAGCGTGGAGTCACCCTCCTCCAGACCGAATTCCTTGTGCCGGGAGGCGATCTCGTCCGGTTCGTACTCCCCGAACAGCACACCGAGCGCCGCGTGCACACTCGTGCCGACCACCGCCGCCGTCCGGTCCTCCTCGGCCGGGTCCTCGGCCTCCGGGTCCAGGTCCGCGATCCGCTGGGCCTGGGCCAGCAGCCGCTGGGGTTCCACCACGGCGTAGTCGCGGCGGATCAGAACGCTCAGCGCGTTCGGCTCCTCGGGGCCGGTGTAGGGCGGCAGGGAGTCGTCGGCGCCCGGGATCTCGAAGGGGGTGACCTCGTCGTACCGGTCGTAGAGCCGCTCGTCGTACGCCTCGGCAGCAGCCGCCAGGGCGTTGAACGCGTCGTACACGGCCGGATCGTCGTCCCCGGTGCGGCGTTCCACCGCCTCCAGGTGGCGGTCCAGCGCGGCTTTGACCGCGTCGGCGGCGGCACGTACCTCGGCAGCGGAGGGCTGCGCAGCATCAGACATAGTGCAGACGCTATCCGTACCGGGGCTCTGCCCGCACAATAGATGCGATGCCGGAATACGAATTTGTCGACGTGTACGTGCCTCGCGGGGTGTCCCGCAAGGAGACCACACGTCTGTTGACCGACCACGCCGAGTACGGACACTGGGAGTTGGAGCGACTGAGCCTGCTGCGTGACGGCAGCCGCCGGGTGCGGCTGCGCAGGCGGATCATCCGCCAGCTGCGCGCCACGTGGTGACGGACGCCGGGTGACGAAAAACGGATCGGGCCCCGCGGTCGCGGGGCCCGATCCGTTCTGTCCGGTTACTGCCGCTCCGGGAGCGGCTTCGCCTACGCGCCCGAGCGGGCCCGGCGGTAGAGCGTGGTTCCGGCCAGGAGCAGGCCCGCGCCGACCGGCAGGGCGATGCCCAGCATGTCCGACCCGGTGTGCGCGAGCGCACCGGCGGCCTGCGGGGCGGTCATGGTCCGGCCGCCCGGGGTGTGCGAGACGGCCGAGGTGGCCGGCCCGCCCGGGGTGTGCGGGGTGTGCGGGTGCTGTCCCGGCTTGGTCCGGTGGACCGGCTTGACCTGGTCCCCGGGCTTGCCCGGGTGGTGGGGCTTGCCGGGGTGGTGCGTGTCGCACGGCTCACCGGGCTTGCCGGGGTGCCCCGGCTGTCCAGGGTGACCGGGGTGCCCCGGCTTGCCCGGGTGGTGCGCGTGCTGGTGGTCGTCGCCGGAGACGTTGGCGCAGTCGTTGCCGAAGACCGGGTTGAGGGCCCCGATCACGGTGACACCGTTGCCGCACGCGTTGACCGGGACGTCGACGGGCGCCTGGACGCTGTTGCCGGAGCCGACGCCGGGCGAGTTGCTCGCGCCGCCGTGGGCCGTGGCACCGCCGGCGCCGTGGTGCGAACCACCCTTGTTGACACAGGTGTTGCCCATCACGGGGTTGAGCAGCCCGATGACGTTGACGGTGTTGCCGCACGCGTTGACCGGCACGTGCACCGGCGCCTGGACCGCGTTGCCGGACAGGGCGCCCGGGGAGTTCTTGGCGCCTCCGTTCGCCGTGGAGTCGGCTTGTGCGTAGCCACTGCCCATGGCGATGACGCCGGTGGCGGCGGCCATGGTGATCAGGCCTTTTCTGGTGACCTGTCGCATAGGTTGTTCCCTGCCTTCTACCTACCGGGTACTCCCGGACGCCGGTGCGCCCGGGAGGGGATGCCGGGCGGCCCCGGGGCGCATGGCGCGCGCTCCGGGGCCACCCGGCTCGGGCCTCACGGGTTCGGACTCGACGTCACTTGTTGACGCAGTGGTTGCCGAAGGCGGGGTTCAGCAGCCCGATCACGGAAATCGTGTTGCCGCAGACGTTGACCGGCACGTGGACGGGCACCTGGATGACGTTGCCGGAAGCGACGCCCGGGGAGTTCACCGCGGCGCCCTGGGCACCGGCGTCGGCGACGGCGAGGCCGGCACCCGCGAGAACCAGACCACCGGTGACAGCCGCAGCAGCGACGACCTTCTTGATCATTACTTCCTCCTTGTTGGCAAAGGCGCGATCCCAGCCGCGGACCGCACACCCTGTAACGAGGGGAAAGTTATGGGGCTACGAGCTTATGAACGCGTTCACTCTTCTCAGTCAACTCCGTACACGCGGGCGATTGTTGACGTGACGTTTCACCAGGGACCGCCGTGGAGCGGCCGTTGAGCGGTCCGCGGACACCGGGCGCTCTGCCGGCGCCCGCGGACCCTCCGGGTTCAGGAGGCGTCGATGAACCGGTCGAGGACCCGTACCCCGAACTTCAGACCGTCCAGGGGCACCCGCTCGTCCACGCCGTGGAACATCCCGGCGAAGTCGAGCTCCGGCGGCAGCTTCAGCGGCGCGAAGCCGAAGCAGCGGATGCCGAGGTCGGCGAAGGACTTCGCGTCGGTGCCGGCCGAGAGCATGTACGGCACGGCCCGCGCGATCGGGTCCTCGGCCACCAGGGCCGTCTGCATGGCGTCGACGAGCGCCCCGTCGAAGGTGGTCTCCAGCGCCTTGTCGGCGTGCACGTCCTCGCGCCGGACCCGGGGCCCCAGGATCCGGTCGAGGTCGGCGAGGAACTCCTCCTCGTACCCCGGCAGGAAGCGCCCGTCGACGTGCGCGGTGGCCTGCCCCGGGATCACGTTGACCTTGTAGCCCGCGCCCAGCTGGGTGGGGTTGGCGGTGTTCTGGAGCGAGGCGCCGATGAGCTTGGCGATGCCGCCGAGCTTGGCCAGCGTCTCGTCCATGTTCTCCGGGTCGAGCTCGGTGCCGAGCGCGTCACCGAGCTCGTCGAGGAAGTGCCGCAGCGTCTTGGTGACGCGCACCGGGAACTTGTGCCGTCCCAGCCGCCCGACCGCCTCGGACAGCTCGGTGATGGCGTTGTCCTTGTGGATCATCGAACCGTGCCCGGCGCTGCCGTCCACGGTCAGCTTCATCCAGTGCATGCCCTTCTGGGCCGTCTCCACGAGGTAGAGCCGCAGGTTCTCGTTGACGGTGAACGAGAAGCCGCCGACCTCGCTGATCGCCTCCGTCACGCCCTCGAAGAGGTCGGGGTGCTTGTCGACGAGGTAGCGGGCGCCGTAGGTGCCGCCCGCCTCCTCGTCGGCGAGGAAGGCGAGCACGATGTCGCGCGGGGGCTTGCGCCCGCTGCGCAGCCGGTCCCGTACGACCGCGAGGGTCATCGCGTCCATGTCCTTCATGTCGACGGCGCCGCGCCCCCAGACGCAGCCGTCGGCGATCTCGCCCGAGAACGGGTGGTGCGTCCAGTCGTCGGCGTTGGCCGGGACGACATCGGTGTGGCCGTGGATGAGCAGCGCGGGCCGCGAGGGGTCCTCGCCCTCGATCCGGGCCACGGTGGAGGCCCGTCCGGTGTGCGACTCGAAGATCTTCGGTTCGAGCCCCACCTCCGCGAGCTTCTCGGCGACGTACTCGGCCGCCGCCCGCTCGCCGGGTCCGGAGTGGTCCCCGTAGTTGCTGGTGTCGATCCTGATCAGGTCGCGACAGAGGTCGACGACCTCGTCCTCGCCGGTCACGCCTCGCGCCGCCTTCGACTCGCTCACGCTGCTTCCTCCCGCTGCTGCCGCTGCCGCTTCGTCGATTCCCCCACATCCTCCCTCGCGCGCCCCGCGCACCCAAGGGCGGCGTCCCGTCGACATACGGCGTTCACGCAGGCCACGGGGGTGATCGAGCACCCCCAGATGTTTGCTATTGTTTTCCACGTCGGAACGGGCACGGCCCGCGAGACAGACACCTTGTCCGGGTGGCGGAATGGCAGACGCGCTAGCTTGAGGTGCTAGTGCCCTTTATCGGGCGTGGGGGTTCAAGTCCCCCCTCGGACACCACTTGAAAACCCCAGCTGAGCTGGGGTTTTCTTGTTTTTGTGAGACGTAGGTCAAAGATCCCGGCCGCCCCGCTCCCCCAGCGCGACGGCATCGACCCGGTACGGGTGCGGCTGCCCGCCGACCCGGAGGGGGCCTGGGGGACGGTCGCCGAACACCTCGTCGGGCGGTTCGGGGGCGCGATCGGGGCCGCGCGGGTGGCGGAGATGGTGCGCGACGGGCGGTTCCTCGGCCCCGACGGGCCCGTGGACGAGGCGCTGGCGTACCGGGCGGGGATGTACGTCTGGTTCCACCGCGACTTCGCCCCCGAGGTGCCCGTGCCGTTCGGGATCGGGATCGTCCACCGCGACGAGCGGATCGTGGTCGCGGACAAGCCGCACTTCATGGCCACCACGCCCCGGGGGCGGCACATCACCGAGACCGCCGTGGCCCGGCTGCGACGCGAGCTGGACCTGCCCGCGCTCCAGCCCGCGCACCGCCTGGACCGGCTGACCGCCGGGCTCGCCCTGTTCGTGGTGCGGCCCGAGGACCGGGGCGCGTACCAGAACCTCTTCGCCGAGCGGCGGGTGCGCAAGGAGTACGAGGCGGTCGCCCCGTACGACGCGCGCGTGGTGCTGCCGGTGACCGTACGCAGCCGGATCGTCAAGGAGCGCGGGGTGATCGCCGCCCGCGAGGAGCCGGGCGAGCCGAACGCCGAGAGCCGGATCGAGCTGATCGGCCACCGGGGCGGCCTCGGCCGCTACCGGCTGCTTCCGGCGACCGGGCGCACCCATCAGCTGCGGGTCCATATGAACGGGCTCGGGCTGCCGATCCTCCACGACCCGGTGTATCCGGTGGTGGCCGAGGAGCCCGACCCGGAGGACTTCCGCCGCCCGCTGCAACTGCTGGCGAGGGTGCTGGAGTTCACCGACCCGGTGGACGGGCGGGAGCGGAGGTTCGAGAGCGGGCTGCGGCTGGCCGCCTGGGACGAGGACGGCCGGACGGAGGAGGACGGCCGGGACAGCCGGGGCAGTCAGGGCGACCCGGGCAGCCAAGGGCCGCAGGGCCAGGGATAGGTCGGATCAATCGGGGCCCGGAGGACGGAAATCCGGGTTCCAGGGGTACCTTCCCGCCTCAGACATCTGATAAATCTCCTCGTATGCGTGTCACCCAGCTCGGCGACAGCGGCTGCGCCGTCAGTGCGCTCTCCCTCGGTGCGGCCGGGCTCGGCAACCTCCTGGGCGAGGTGTCCGACGCGGACGCCCGGGAGGCGGTGGACGCCGCCTGGGAGGCCGGTGTCCGTTACTTCGACACCGCCCCGCACTACGGCCTCGGTCTCTCCGAGCGCCGGCTCGGGGAGGCGCTGCGGGACCGGCCCCGGGACGCGTACACCGTCTCCACCAAGGTCGGCCGCGTCCTGGAGCCGCTCGACGGGCCGGCCGGCGACGACCTCGCGGAGGGGTTCGCGGTGCCCGCCACCCACCGGCGCCGCTGGGACTTCAGCGCGGACGGGGTGCGCCGCGGCATCGAGGACAGCCTCGACCGCCTCGGCCTCGACCGGATCGACGCGGTCTTCCTGCACGACCCCGACGACCACGCCGAACAGGCCCTGCGCGAGGCCTATCCGGCGTTGGAGCGGCTGCGTTCGGAAGGTGTCGTCCGGGCCATCGGCGCCGGGATGAACCACGCCGGGCCGCTGGCGCGGTTCATCCGGGAGACGGACATGGACGCGGTGCTGTGCGCCGGGCGGTACTCGCTGCTCGATCAGCGCGCGGCCGACGTCCTGCTGCCCGAGGCCGCCGCGCGCGGCAGGAGCGTGATCGTCGGCGGGGTCTTCAACTCGGGGCTGCTCGCCGACCCCCGGCCCGGCGCCCCCTACGACTACGCGGCGGCGCCGCCGGCCCTGCTGGAGCGGGCGCTGCGGATCAAGGCGGTCTGCGAGCGCCACGGCGTCCCGCTGCGGACCGCCGCGCTCGCCTTCCCGCTGCGGCACCCGGCGGTGGCGAGCGTGCTGGTGGGGGCGCGTTCGGGGGCAGAGGTCCGGGACGCCGCCGGACGGTTCGGGCGGCCGGTGCCGCAGGCGCTGTGGGAGGAGCTGGGCGTATGAGGGTGGCACTGCACACCAGGGTCCGGGGCGACGCGATCGAGGCGTACGAGGCGGCGCACCGGGAGGTCCCGGCGGAGCTGACGGCCGCCATCCGGGCGGCCGGGGCCACCGAGTGGACGATCTGGCGCAGCGGCACCGAGCTGTTCCATGTGATCGAGTGCGCCGACTACGCGCGGCTGCTGGCGGCACTGGAGGGGCTGCCGGTGAACATCGCCTGGCAGAGCCGGATGGCCGGACTCCTTGAGGTCGTCCACGACTACTCCGCTCCGGGCGCCGACGCCGGGCTGCCGGTGGTGTGGGAGCTGTGACGGCCGGTCCGGATCCGGCCGGTCCGGTCGTCGACGCGCACCACCATGTGTGGGACCTCGCCGTCCGCGCGCAGGAGTGGCTCGCGGCCCCCGGACTCGCCGCCCTGCGGCGCGACTTCCCCGTCGAGGAGCTGCGGTCCGAGGCCGCCGCCGCCGGGGTCGGTGCCACCGTCCTCGTCCAGACCGTGACGGTGGCCGAGGAGACCCCGGAGCTCCTGGCGCTCGCCGCGGGCGACCCGCTGGTGCGCGGGGTCGTCGGCTGGACCGATCTCACGGCGCCCGGGGTGGCCGACGAGCCGGCCCGGCTCGCGGCGCTGCCCGGCGGCAGCCGGCTGGTGGGGATACGGCACCAGGTGCAGGGCGAGCCCGACCCCCGGTGGCTGCTGCGGCCGGACGTGGGCGCGGGTCTGGCGGCGGTCGCTGCGGCCGGCCTCGCGTACGACCTGGTGGTCCTCCCCCACCAGCTCCCGGCCTGCGTCCGGGCCGCCGAGCGGCATCCGGGGCTGACCTTCGTGCTCGACCATCTGGGCAAGCCGCCGGTGGCCCGCGGCTCCGTGGAGCCCTGGGCGTCGGCCGTCCGCGCGCTCGCCGCGCTCCCGAACACGGTCTGCAAGCTGTCGGGCCTGGTCACTGAGGCAGGGCCGGGCTGGAGCGTCGAGGCGCTGCGGCCGTACGCGGACACCGTCCTCGACGCGTTCGGCCCCGGGCGGCTGATGTACGGCTCGGACTGGCCGGTGTGCCTGGCGGTCTCCTCGTACGGCGAGGTCCTGGACACCGCGCGGGAGTTGGTGAGGGACCTGAGCCCGCAGGAGCGGGCCCAGGTCCTCGGGGGTACGGCCGAGCGGGTCTACGGCCTCAGTGGCCGCGCTTGATCCACTCGTCCAGGTGCGGTGCCTCGGCGCCGATGGTCGTCGAGTCGCCGTGGCCCGTCCGTACGACCGTGTCGGGCGGCAGGGTCAGCAGCCGCTCGCGGATCGAGTCGACGATCGTCGGGAAGTGCGAGAAGGACCGGCCGGTCGCGCCCGGTCCCCCGGCGAACAGGGTGTCGCCGGTGAAGACCGTGCCCAGCTCCGGCGCGTACAGGCACACCGCGCCCGGGGCGTGGCCCGGGGTGTGGACGACCTCCAGGCGCGTCCCGGCGACCGATACGGCCTGACCGTCGGCCAGTTCGCCGTCGGGGGCGCGGTCCGGGTGGGTGAGCTTCCACAGCGGCAGGTCGTCGGGGTGCAGCAGGACCGGGGCGCCGGTGGCCTCGGCGAGCTCGGGGGCCGCGTCGATGTGGTCGTTGTGGGCGTGGGTGCACAGGATCGCGCGCAGAGTGCGCCCGCCGAGGGCGGCCAGGATCGCCGGGGCGTCGTGGGCGGCGTCGACGACCACCGCCTCCTCGTCGTCGCCCACGATCCACACGTTGTTGTCGACGTCCCAGACGCCGCCGTCGAGGGCGAAGGTGCCCGAGGTGACGAGGTGTTCGATACGGGCGGCCATCAGAACGCCACCACCGAGCGCAGCACATCGCCCTCGTGCATCCGCTCGAAGGCCTTCTCGACCTCGTCGAGGGCGATCGTCTCGGTGACGAAGGCGGCGAGGTCGATCCGGCCCTGCTGGTGCAGGTCGATCAGCATGGGGAAGTCCCGGGAGGGCAGGCAGTCGCCGTACCAGGACGACTTGAGCGCGCCGCCGCGTCCGAAGACGTCGATCAGCGGCAGTTCGAGCTTCATGTCCGGGGTGGGGACGCCGACCAGGACGACGGTCCCGGCCAGGTCGCGGGCGTAGAAGGCCTGTTCGTAGGTGTCCGGGCGGCCGACCGCCTCGATGACGACATCGGCTCCGTAGCCGCCGGTGAGGGAGCGGATCGCCTCGATGGCGTCGGCGGTGCGGGAGTTGACGGTGTGGGTGGCGCCCATGGCCCGGGCGGTGGCCAGCTTGCGGTCGTCGATGTCGACGGCCACGATCTTCGACGCGCCCGCGAGCCGGGCGCCCACGATCGCCGCGTCCCCGACGCCGCCGCAGCCGATGACGGCGACCGAGTCGCCCCGGCTCACGTTGCCGGTGTTGAGGGCGGCGCCGATGCCCGCCATGACGCCGCAGCCGAGCAGTCCCGCCACGGCCGGGGAGACCGTGGGGTCGACCTTGGTGCACTGCCCGGCCGCCACCAGCGTCTTCTCGGCGAAGGCGCCGATGCCGAGCGCGGGAGAGAGCTCGGTGCCGTCGGTGAGGGTCATCTTCTGCCGGGCGTTGTGGGTGTTGAAGCAGTACTGGGGGCGCCCGCGCAGACAGGAGCGGCACTGGCCGCACACCGCGCGCCAGTTCAGGATCACGAAGTCGCCGGGGGCCACGTCGCTCACCCCGGCGCCGACCGACTCGACCACACCGGCCGCCTCGTGGCCGAGGAGGAAGGGGAAGTCGTCGTTGATCCCGCCCTGCTTGTAGTGCAGATCGGTGTGGCACACCCCGCACGCCTGGACCTTCACCACGGCCTCGCCGGGCCCCGGGTCCGGTACCACGATCGTCTCCACCCGTACGGGCTCGTTCCTGCCCGGCGCGACGACCCCTCGGACCTGCTGCGGCATACGTGGACTTCCTTTCTCGCACCGCCGGTACGCGCGGACGCGCACGGGCGGAGATGGGTACGGGCCCGACCTCCGCACGTTACCGGGTGCGTGCCGAAGGGCGGCACCCCGCGCCCCGGGGTGCCGCCCTTCTCGTACCGCCGCTGCGCGCCTAGCGCTTCGCCGCGAGCTCCGTGACCCGCTTGCGGACCAGGAACCAGCCGCCGACCAGCATGCCCAGGATGATGGGCAGGCAGTAGACGGTGGTGCGGCCGACGCCGCCGCCGTACCACATCAGGTACAGGACCGTGGCGAGGAAGACCAGCGTGACGATCTGGGTGTACGGGGCCCAGGGCAGCCGGTAGGACGGGCGGGTGAGCAGGCCCTCCTGGGAGCGGCGCCAGAAGAGCAGCGAGCAGACCATGATCATGGCCCAGGTGCCGAGGATGCCGATGGAGGCGAAGTTGAGCACGATCTCGAAGGCGTCGTCCGGCATCAGCTTGTTCAGGGCGACACCGGCGGCGCCGAAGGCGGCGGTCAGCAGGACACCGCCGTAGGGCACCTGGCCCTTGTTCATCCGGGCCGTGAACTTGGGCGCGGAGCCCGCGACGGCCATCGAGCGCAGGATGCGGCCGGTGGAGTACAGGCCGGAGTTGAGGCTGGAGAGCGCGGCGGTGAGGACCACCAGGTTCATCACGCCGGCCGCGCCCGGCACGCCGAGCTTGTCCAGGACGGTGACGAACGGGCTCTGGTCGCCCGAGTAGGCGGTGTACGGCAGGATCAGCGCGAGCAGGACGACCGAGCCGACGTAGAACACGCCGACGCGCCACATGATCGAGTTGATCGCCTTGGGCAGGATCTTCTGCGGGTTCTCGGTCTCGCCGGCCGCGACACCGCAGAGCTCGACCGAGGCGTACGCGAAGACGACGCCCTGGACGACCAGGAGCATCGGCAGCGTGCCCATCGGGAAGATGCCGCCGTGGTCGGTGATGTTGGCCAGGCCCGGGGTGTTGCCGTCGACGCTGTGCTGGGTGGCGACCAGGTAGATGCCGACCAGCATGAAGGCGACCAGGGCGGCGACCTTGACGATCGCGAACCAGAACTCCATCTCGCCGAAGTACTTCACCGAGATCAGGTTGGCGGTGAGGACCACGGCCAGGGCGATCAGGGCGAGGACCCACTGCGGGATGTCGCTGAACATCGCCCAGAAGTGGGCGTAGGTGGCGGCGGCCGTGATGTCGGCCACGGCGGTGGTCGACCAGTTCAGGAAGTACAGCCAGCCGGCCGTGTAGGCGCCCTTCTCACCCATGAACTCACGGGCGTAGGAGACGAAGGCGCCGGAGGAGGGGCGGTAGAGCACGAGCTCGCCGAGGGCTCTGACCACGAAGAAGGCGAAGACACCGCAGACCGCGTAGGCGATCGCGAGCGAGGGGCCCGCGCCCGCCATCCGGCCGCCGGCGCCGAGGAACAGCCCGGTACCGATCGCGCCGCCGATGGCGATCATGTTGATGTGCCGGGACTTGAGGTCCTTGCTGTAACCGGCGTCACCGGCGTCGATGTGGGGGGTGCCCTGCGTCTGCGCGGGCGCCGACGTCTCGGCCGCAGGCATGGTGCGGTCACTCATGTAGCTGTATCGCCTTCGTGAGGGGTCATGCGGTCGTGCGATACCGGGCAGTGCCGGTGCCGTCCCGGCGGTGGCCGGTGATGCGGGAAGAGCGCTGTGGGGTCACCCGCGGCGTGGCTGATTCGGGACATGGTCGCGGCTCGACGGGTCATTTGGCAGTGGCCAATGTCACGTACGGGCAGATCTGTGATGAATCTGAGGTAAATCTGAGCTTTACGGGGCGAGAACGTCCAATTCCTTGAGGGCACCGACGGCGATCTCGCGGGTGAGCCGCTCGGCCCGTTCCGCGTCCCGCTCCCGGACCGCCTCGGCCACCCGGACGTGCAGGGTGACGGCGGCCGGGTCGGGGTCCTCGAACATCACCTGGTGGTGGGTGCGGCCGGTCAGGACCTCGGCGACCACGTCGCCGAGCCGGGCGAACATCTCGTTGCCCGAGGCGTTCAGGACGATCCGGTGGAAGGCCACGTCGTGGACGAGGTAGCCCTCCAGCTGGCGTCCGCGCGAGGTGGCGACCATGCCGAGCGCCTGCTCGGTGAGGGCGGCGCACTGCTCGGGGGTGGCGTGGTGGGCGGCGAGCCCGGCGGCGACCGGCTCCACGGCCGAGCGCAGCACGGTCAGTGAGCGCAGCTGGCGCGGCCGGTCGGCCCCGGCCAGGCGCCAGCGGATGACCTGGGGGTCGTACACGTTCCACTGCTCGGTGGCCCGGACCGTCACCCCGACCCGGCGCCGGGACTCCACCAGCTGCATGGACTCCAGGACCCGGATCGCCTCACGGATCACGGTGCGCGAGACGTCGAAGCGCTGCGCGAGCTCGTCGCCGCGCAGCACGCTGCCGGGCGGGTAGTCGCCTGCGGTGATCGCGCGGCCGAGGGTGTCGAGCACCTGTGCGTGCAGTCCCTGGGCCTGTGTGGTCATGGCCGTAAGGGTACGGGGCGGTGGAACCCGGGCAGGACGGGCACACGGACCCGGCGAGCAGAAAAGTATTACTTATTTATCACGAGGTCTTGAATACGTCGCACCTTTCGGGTTTCAGTAGCGCGACGGACGGATGGCCGGAAACGACTACCGCCCGGACCACATCGATGTCGACGAAGACAGCGAGGCACCGCTATGAGCACCCCCCACGTCGTCGTGGTGATGGGCGTGGCCGGCACCGGCAAGACCACGATCGGCCCCCTGGTCGCGCGGGCCCTGGGCGTTCCGTACGCCGAGGGCGACGACTTCCACCCGGCGGCCAACGTCGCCAAGATGTCGGCCGGCGTCCCGCTGGAGGACGGCGACCGGTGGCCCTGGCTCGACGCGATCGGGCGCTGGGCGCACGGGCGGGCCGGGCTCGGCGGGGTGGTGAGCAGCTCCGCGCTCAAGCGCGCCTACCGCGACCGGCTGCGGGCAGCCGCCCCCGGCCTCGTCTTCCTGCATCTGACCGGCGACCGGGAGCTCATCGAGCGCCGGATGGGCGAGCGCAGGGGCCACTTCATGCCCACCGCGCTCCTCGACTCGCAGTTCGCCACGCTCCAGCCGCTCCAGGCGGACGAGGCGGGCGTGGCCGTCGACGTCGCCGGGACGCCCGAAGAAATCACCGACCGGGCCGTCGCCGCGCTGCGCCGGCTCCCCGCCTGAGGACCACACCGTGACCAGTCCATGCGTCGAGATCCTGGCAGCGGGCGCGGCCGAGCCGATCACCTCGGCGGGCAACGCCCGGTTGGGGATCGCCGTACTCGCCGGCATCGCCGTCATCGTCCTGCTCATCACCCGGTTCAAGCTGCACGCCTTCCTCTCCCTGACCATCGGCTCGCTGGCGCTGGGCGCCTTCGCCGGGGCGCCGCTGGACAAGGCCATCACCAGCTTCACCACGGGCCTGGGCAACACCGTCGCGGGCGTCGGGGTGCTCATCGCCCTCGGCGCCATCCTCGGCAAGCTCCTCGCCGACTCCGGCGGCGCGGACCAGATCGTCGACACGATCCTGGCGAAGGCCGGGAAGTCCGGCGGGCGGGCGATGCCCTGGGCGATGGTGGTCATCGCCTCGATCATCGGCCTGCCGCTCTTCTTCGAGGTCGGGATCGTGCTGCTGATCCCGGTGGTGCTGCTCGTCGCCAAGCGCGGCAACTACTCGCTGATGCGGATCGGCATCCCGGCGCTCGCCGGGCTCTCGGTGATGCACGGGCTGATCCCGCCGCACCCCGGCCCGCTGGTCGCCATCGACGCGGTGGGCGCCAACCTGGGCGTCACGCTCGCCCTCGGCGTCCTGGTCGCGATCCCCACGGTGATCATCGCGGGACCCGTCTTCTCCAGGTACGCGGCCCGCTGGGTCGACATCCCGGCGCCGGACCGGATGGTCCCGGCCCGCCCCTCCGAGGAGCTCCGGACGCGGCCGAGCTTCGTCGCGGCCGTCTCGACGGTGCTGCTGCCGGTCGTGCTGATGCTGGTGAAGGCCCTGGTCGACATCGTGGTCGACGACCCGAAGAACCACCTCCAGCGGGTCACCGACGTGATCGGCTCGCCGCTGATCGCGCTCCTCGCGGCCGTCCTCGTCGCCATCTTCACGCTGGGCCGGGCCGCCGGGTTCAGCAAAGAGCGGATCTCCACCACGGTCGAGAAGTCGCTCGCCCCGATCGCCGGCATCCTGATGATCGTCGGCGCTGGCGGCGGCTTCAAGCAGACACTGATC
Organism: Streptomyces sp. NPDC031670; assembly: GCF_055580545.1. Classification (NCBI taxonomy): domain Bacteria; kingdom Bacillati; phylum Actinomycetota; class Actinomycetes; order Kitasatosporales; family Streptomycetaceae; genus Streptomyces; species Streptomyces sp. NPDC031670. Next base: position 124,529 of record NZ_JBVILC010000012.1, read on the forward strand.
GACGTCGGTGTGGGCCGGATGATCCTGGACATCTCCAAGGACTGGTCCATCCCCGCCCTGCTGCTCGCCTGGCTGATCGCGGTCGCGATCCGGCTCGCGACCGGCTCGGCCACGGTGGCGACCATCTCCGCCGCCGGTCTGGTGGCCCCGCTGGCCGCGGACATGTCGACCGGGCACACGGCCCTGCTGGTCCTGGCCGTCGGCGCGGGCTCGCTCTTCTTCAGCCATGTCAACGACGCCGGGTTCTGGCTGGTGAAGGAGTACTTCGGGATGGACGTCGGCCAGACGGTGAAGACCTGGTCGGTGATGGAGACGATCATCTCCGTGGTGGCCCTGGGCTTCGTCCTGCTGCTGTCACTGGTGATCTAGCGGCCCTCCGGCGCCGTCCGCCGGCTCCTCCAGCCACAGCCCGTGCTCCCGCCGGGCCCAGGAACGCTCCACCGACCCGGTGCGCATGCCACGGCGTGCCTCCGGGTCGCGGAGCGCCATGGCCACATGGCCGCTCAGCGCGATCCCGACGGCCAGCGCCAGCCAGTCGTGGACGAAGGTCGAGCCGATCCGCACCGGCAGCGGCGCGAGGTGGGTGAACCACATGAACAGCCCGGTGCCGAGCAGGACGAGCGCGGCCCCGGTGATCCACCCGGCGTAGACCTTCTGCCCGGCGTTGAACTTGCCCGCCGTGCGCGGCCGTCCGTCCCGGGTGAGCGCCGAGCGCAGCCAGCGGCGGTCGTGCCGCCCGAACCGGTTGAGCCGGCGCAGATCGGCCCGGAAGGCCCGGGAGAGGAGCCCCGCCAGGACCGGTACGGGCAGCAGCACGCCGGAGAACTCGTGCACCGTCACCACCAGCTCCCGGCGGCCCACCGCCTCGGCGAGCTGCGGCAGGTAGAGCACGGCGGCCGACAGCACGCACACCCCGAACACGAGCGCGTTGGCGCGGTGCACCCAGCGCTCGGCCGGGGTGAACCTCCGTACCCGCGCCGCCGGTTCAGCCGGTGGGATGGTCGTCGCGTCCGTTGGACCGGCCGACCCAGGCATCCGTGTCATAGCCCCGCTCCTCCCAGAACCCGCGCCGTACCGTGCCCGTCACGGTGATCCCGGAGAGCCATTTCGCCGACTTGTAGAAGTACATGGGCGCCACATAGAGGCGGACCGGGCCGCCGTGCGCGTGGGAGACCGGTTTGTCCTTCATGCTCAGGGCGACCAGCACGTCGTCGCGGCGCGCCTGTTCGAGCGTGAGGCTCTCGGTGTACGTACCGTCGAAGCAGGTGAAGCGGACCGCCCCGGCCCCCGCGCGCACCCCCGCGGCGTCGAGCAGCCGGGACAGCCGCACCCCCGCGAACGGCGTGTCCGGCACCCGCCACCCCGTCACGCACTGCACGTCCCGCACCAGCCGCGTCTGGGGCAGCGCCCGCAGCGCGTCCAGGGTGTAGGTGGCGGGACGGTCGACGAGGCCGTCGACGGTGAGCCGGTAGTCGGCGGCGCCCCTGTGCGGTACGGAGGCGGCGACGGAGTAGTAGCGGAAGCCGCCGCCGTTGGGCAGCAGGCCGGTCAGGCCGGTGGGGTCCTTCCCGGCGGCGGCGCCGAGGAGGGACTCCAGGCCGCGCTGGAGCGCGGGGGCGGCGGCGACCCCGGCGACGCCGAGGCCGAGCATGCCGAGCACGATCCGGCGGCCGACCGGGGCGCCGCCGTCGAGCGGTGGTTCAGGGTTCACCCCCTGATTCGAGCACCGGCGGCCCCCGGACACCAGGGGCACCGGCCCACCGTCACCGTTTGGTCAGATCCGGGCCTGCTCCTCGCTGCCCCGGGCGGCCTTCTCCAGCCGGAAGGCCTCGTTGCCCTGGCCGATCCGGGCGTGCGCCTCGGGCCGCACCGCCCGGACGACCAGTCCGTACCCCACACCGCCCGCCAGGGCGAGCGCGATGATCGAGGGCAGCAGCCAGCTGAGCGAGGAGTCCGGGCCCGCGCCGACGAGGACGTCGAAGTCCTTGACCGTGTAGAAGGCGATGACGAGGAGCGCGACCCCGGCGACGCCGGAGGCGAGCAGCCGCCACAGCTGGGCGCCGGCCGCGCCCCGGCGGACGAAGAACGCGATGACCGCGAAGGAGGCGGCGGCCATCAGCACGATCACACCGAGCGCGCCCACGTTGCCCATCCAGGTGAACAGGTGCAGCACGGCGGCGGTCGGGTCACCGGTGGGCTTGTCGTCGGCGACGGCGAACGCGACGACGACCAGGAACGAGATCACGGTCTGCAGGAGCGAGCCGGAGCCGGGGGCTCCGCTGGTGTGGTTGGTCCGGCCGAACGCGGCGGGCAGCAGGCCCTCGCGGCCCATGGCGAACACGTACCGGGCGACCACGTTGTGGAAGCTGAGCAGCGCGGCGAACATGCCGGTGACGAAGAGGACGTGCAGGACGTCGGTGAAGGTGCTGCCGAGCCGGTCCTCGGTGAGTCCGAACAGCAGGCCGGGACCGTTCTTGCGGGCCGCGTCGACGATGCCGTCGGGGCCGGCGGCGACGTTGAGCGCCCAGGAGCTGAACGCGAAGAACACCGCGGAGAAGCCGACGGCCAGGAACATCACTCGGGAGACGACCAGATGCGGGCGGCTGGTCTCCTCCGCGTACACCGGGGCCTGCTCGAAGCCGGTGAAGGCGGCGATGCAGAAGCACAGGGCGGTGCCGATGCCCGCGCCGGAGAGGGTGGAGGGGTTGAAGGCGTGCAGCGACAGGCCCTCCTTCGCCGGGTCGGCCACGGCCGCGAAGTCGAAGACGACGACCAGCGCCACCTCGATGACGAGCAGCACGCCCAGCACCTTGGCGTTGAGGTCGATCTTCAGCCAGGCGAGTACGCCGACCAGGGCGACGGCTGCCAGCGCCGGAATCCACCAGGCGAGTTCGGTGTCGAGGTAGGTGGCGAAGAGGCTGGAGACCTCGAAGCCGAACATGCCGTAGATGCCGACCTGGAGGGTGCTGTAGGCGACCAGCGCGACGAAGGCGGCGCCCGCCCCGGCGGTGGGACCGAGGCCCCTGGCTATGTACGCGTAGAACGCGCCCGCGTTGTGGACGTGGCGGCTCATCTCCGCGTACCCGAAGCTGAAGAGGACCAGGACGGCGCCGAGGATGAGGAAGAGCAGGGGCTGGCCGACGATGCCCATCACGCCGTACGTGGTCGGCATGACACCGGCGACCACCATCAGCGGGGCGCTCGCGGCGAGCACCGAAAGGAGCAGCCCCGGGGTGCCGAGCCGGTCGGCCCGCAGGGCTCTCTCCTGTCCCTTGTACGTACGGATCTCATCGCTGTCGGTCGACATGGCGGGGGTGCCCTTTCGGTGGGACGCGGGGGGTGGTGCCGAGCGGGTGGAGCCGTGGTGCGTGCGGTGTACCGGTGGAGCTAGGCCGTGCCCAGTGCGGCGCTGCGCGCGGCCTGGAAGGCGCGGTAGGGGTCCCGGTCCGGGTACGACCAGGGGGCGGGGGTGAAGTGCCGGCCGATGCGGTGGAAGAGGGCGGCGGCCTCGGCGGGGCGGCCCTCGCAGTGCTTGGCGTGGGCGAGGAAGTTCAGGTCGACCCCGGCCCGGGGGTGGTCCTCGCGCTCCCACTCCAGCCACCAGTCGAACGCGGACTTGATCACCTGGCGGGCGCGGCGGCCGGTCCAGTGCTCGGAGGCGACGGGGTCGCGCGGCGCGGCGCCCCGGGCGGCGAGCACCCGGTACCGCTCGGCGTGGGCGACCAGCGGCAGCAGGGCCAGCGGGGAGTCGGCGGGGGCGCGGGCCGCGCCGGCGGCGGCGAAGGCGTACACCTCGTGCATCGGGTCGGGGCCGTCCCCGGGGCGGCGCTCGGCGAGCCGGGCGGCCATCAGGTGGTGGGCGTGGTGGTGGTCGGGGTGGCGGGAGCACACCTCGGCGAAGATCTGCTCGGTCTCGTTGTCCGAGCCGTGGCGGCGGGAGAGCGCGAGCAGGGCGAGCCACGGGGTGGGGTCGGCGGGGGCGAGCCGGGCCGCCTCCAGACAGGCGTCGCGGGCGCGGTCCTTGTCGCCCTTGCCGCTCAGACAGCGGGAGACGAGGGCGCAGGCGTAGAGGGCGGCGGCGTCCGCGCTGTCCGGCTCGGCCAGCAGCCATTCGCGGGCCCAGGCCGCGGAGGTGGCGGGCTCGCCGAGGACGGTGAGGCGGTGGCCGCGGCGGTCCCAGTCGTCGCCGGTCGCGCCCAGCAGCGAGCGGACCCTCGTCCACCGGCCCTGGGCCAACTGGGCGCGTACGTCGACGAGTTCGGCGTCGTCGAGCGCCGGGTCGAAGGCTCGTCCGCCGCGTCTGCGGGGGCGGCCGAGCGGGGGCGGGGGCGGCATCCGCATACATCCCGGGGGGTGGTTGGTGTGGTGCGGGTGTGAGGGGTGGGGCTCGTGTGGTCGGTGACAGGGTGATCGCGGACAGCAAAGCGGTACCCAAGGCTCCACGTCAAGGTCGGGAGGGGGCGCTTCGCGCTTCAACTTGGTGGGCGGGTTGGGGGGTTGCCCCTCCGGGGGCGGGGGGGTGGGGGGTGAGGGGTGCATGAGGGGTGCATGAGGGGTGCAAGTGGTTTCTCCCGGGGCTGCGCCCCGGACCCGCTTCGGGGCTTCGCCCCGGAAACCCCCTCCTTCGGCTGCGGACCGTGCCGGGTTGCTCGCGCAGTTCCCCGCGCCCCTGGGCATCTGGGGTGCGGGGAGCTGTTGCCTGCTGCCGGACCGAAGGCCCTGGGCATCTGGGGTGCGGGGACTGTTGCCCGACCGGAGGGGTTCGGCGGTGCCGTGCCAGGGCCAAAAGGGGGCCGGGGGCTGCGTCCCGGGAGGCGTCGGGGGCCCCGGAGCGCTATCGTCGAGCAAGTTCACCTACCCCGGCCGCACTTGAAGGTGTCCCTCGTGTCGGTTCTCGTCCTCGCTCTCGCCGTGGGCGCGGCCTGCTGTCTGGGCTTCGGGTTCGTGCTCCAGCAGGACGCCGCCCAGCGGGCCCCGCTGAGCGACTTCCTCTCGCCGCGGCTGCTGCTGGACCTCGTACGGGTGCCCCGCTGGCTCGCCGGGATGGGACTGATGATCGCGGGCATGGTGCTCGGCGCCCTCGCGCTGGGCCAGGGCGAGGTCTCCCAGGTGGAGCCGCTCCTGGCCACCAACCTCTTCTTCGCCATGGCCCTGTCGCGCTGGCAGACCAAGCAGACCCTGGGCCGCCAGGGCTGGGCGGGCCTCACCCTGCTCGCGGGCGGGGTGACCGCGTTCATGGTGGCGGGGCAGCCCGTCGGCGGCGACGCGGTGGCCGGCCCCCTGCGGCACTGGCTGATCGTCGGAATCGTCGTCGGGATCGCGCTCCTGCTCACCGTCTTCGCCCAGCGCTCCCGCCTCAGCGCCGGCCCCACCCTCCTGGCCGTCGCGGCCGGCTCGCTCTACGGCCTCCAGGACGCCCTGACCCGGGTCAGCGGCGAACGCTTCCGGGCCGACGGCTTCGCCCCCATGCTGATGGGCTGGCAGCCCTACGGTGTGCTGGTGCTCGGGGTGAGCGGTCTGATCCTGGTGCAGAGCGCCTTCGAGACGGCCCCGCTGCGGATGTCGCTGCCCGCCCTCACCGCCGCCCAGCCGCTCGCCGGGATCGCCTGCGGCGTCGGATTCCTGGGCGACGAGCTGCGTACCGACGCGGCGGCGCTCGCCTGGGAGGCGTTCGGGCTCGCCGCCATCGTCGCCGGGATCATCCTGCTCGGCCTGCACCCGGCGATGCCCTCGGGCACCCGGCCCAAGGAGCCCGCCCGCGACCTCCAGCCGCACTGAGCCCCTGCCCGGTGGTTGGATGAGCCGTATGAGCGCCTCTCCCCCTTCCCCCTCGGACGAGATCATCGACATCGTCGACGAGCACGACCGCGTCGTCGGCCGGGCCGCGCGCGGTGAGGCGTACGCCCGGGGGCTGCGCCACCGCTGTGCCTTCGTCCTGGTCCGGGACGCCGAGGACCGGATCTTCGTGCACCGGCGCACCGCGGCCAAGATGGTCTTCCCCTCGCTGTACGACGTGTTCGTGGGCGGGGTCGTCGGCGCGGGCGAGAGCTACGACGACGCCGCGCTGCGCGAGGCGGAGGAGGAGCTGGGGGTGTCGGGGCTGCCCCGGCCCGTACCGCTGTTCCGGTTCCTCTACGAGGGCGGGGCGGACGGGCGGCAGACGTGGTGGTCGGCCGTCTACGAGGTCCGCTGCACGCTGCCGGTCCGGCCGCAGGCGGAGGAGGTCGCCTGGCACGCCTTCCTGCCCGAGGCCGAGGTGGAGCGGCGGCTGGCGGAGTGGGAGTGGGTGCCGGACGGGCTCGACGCGTACCGCAGGCTGCGCGCGCACCGGGCGGGATGATCCACCGCGGGTAGTGTGCCGATGTGATCAGCATCGCGCAGACCCTGCGGCTGTGGTTCGCACCCGGGCGCATCGGCGAGGAGGGCGAGACCCCGGACTACCGGTTCTCGCTCGCCAACGAGCGTACGTTCCTGGCCTGGATCCGGACGTCGCTCGCCCTGGTCGGCGGCGGTTTCGCGGTCGACCAGTTCCTGCCGGACCTGCGCCGGGGGCTACGGGTCGGGCTCGCCCTGGCGCTGCTGGCGGCCGGGGTGCTGTGCGCGCTGCGGGCCGTGAACCACTGGGTGCGGTGCGAGCGGGCGATGCGGCGCGGCGAGGACCTGCCCGTCTCCCGCTTCCCCACCCTGCTGAGCGTGGCGGTGGCGGCGGTCGCCCTGGTCATGGTGGTGGTCGTCGTCTTCGGCTGGGCCGGGTGAGGGGCACCTTTGACCGGGACCCCGGCCTGCAGCCCGAGCGGACCCGGCTCGCCTGGCGCCGCACCACGCTGTCCTGCACGGTGGCCGCGGTCCTGGCGGCCAAGCAGGCCCTGCGCGGCGGCGCGACGGCAGTCGGCCTGGTCACCGTGGCCGTGAGCGGCCTGGTGTGGCTGGGCTTCCTGGCCGTGGCCCACCGGCGCATCCAGTCCCTGAGCCGCTCGGCCCGCCCCGGGGTGCTGCGGCCCCGCGAGGCGGGCGCGGCGGTGGTGTGCGTGGCGGCGCTGGCGCTGTTCGCGGTGGCCGTGCTGCTCTGAGCGGGCCGGCCGGGCCCCCGGCGGGCCGCGGCCGGCGGCGGTCCCGGTCCGCGTCGCGCGAGCGGAGGCGGGTCCGGCGCACTAGCGTGGGAGGCGAGCGATCTTCGGAGGTGAACGCCATGACCGCCCGCCACGAGGAGGACCCCGCCCTCCACGAGCACGCGCACGGCCCCACCTGCGGGCACCGGGCGGTACCGCACGGGGACCACACCGACTACGCCCACGACGGCCATCTGCACCGGGAGCACTCGGGGCACTGGGACGAGTGCGAGCCCGCCGGGCACGTCGCCCACGACGGGCACGCGCACGAACACGGCGTCGGCTGCGGCCACCACTCGGTGGTCCACGGCGACCATCTGGACTATGCGCACGACGGCCACCGGCACGCGGAGCACGAGGGCCACTGGGACGACCACTGACAGGTTGACCCCCTCGGCGGGGTACTGATCCGGCACCGGCGTCTGGACGACATACCGACTGGTCGGTAGCGTGTCCGTGACACGATCGCCGTTCCCGGAGGTATCCCGCCATGAGCACCGTCCCGCCAGGCCTCGACCCCGAGCGGCTGCGCGCCCATCTCGACAGCGCGCGGCCGGGGCTCGTGAACGGGCCGCTCAGCGCCCGGCTCGTCGAGGGCGGCCGGTCGAACCTGACGTACCTCGTCACCGACGGCACCGGCCAGTGGGTGGTCCGCCGGCCCCCGCTGGGCCATGTGCTGGCCACCGCGCACGACATGAAGCGCGAGCACCGGGTGATCAGCGCGCTGCACCCGACCTCGGTCCCGGTGCCGGAGCCGTTGCTGCTGTGCGAGGACGACTCGGTGCTCGGGGCGCCGTTCTACGTCATGGAGTACGTGGCGGGGACCCCGTACCGCACGGCCGAGCAGCTGGCCCCGCTGGGCCCCGAGCGCACCAGGGCCGCGCTCCTCGGCCTGGTGGACACGCTGGTGGAGCTGCACGCGGTGGACCCGGAGGCGGTCGGCCTCGGGGACTTCGGACGCCCGGAGGGCTTCCTCGACCGCCAGCTGCGCCGCTGGGGCAAGCAGCTCGACGCCTCCCGCAACCGGGAACTGCCCGGCATCGACGAGCTGCACGCGGCGCTCGGCCGCGACCTCCCGGTCTCCCCCGCCGCCACGGTCGTCCACGGCGACTACCGGCTCGACAACGTCCTGGTCGGGGACGACGACAGGATCAAGGCCGTCCTCGACTGGGAGATGTCGACCCTCGGGGACCCGCTCACCGACCTCGGACTGCTGGTGATGTACAGCGCCGAGATCAAGGTGAAGGACTCCCCCGTCTCCACCACCGCCGGGGCGGCCGGCCACCCCACCCCCGCCGAGCTGATCGAGCGGTACGCCGTCGGCTCGGGCCGGGACACCTCGGCCATCTCCTGGTACACGGCGTTCGCCTGGTTCAAGCTCGCCGTGATCCTGGAGGGCATCCACTACCGCTACACCCTGGGCCAGACCGTCGGCGCGGGCTTCGACCGCATCGGGGACCTGGTACCGGTCTTCATCGACCACGGCCTCACCACCCTCCAGTCACCGCAGGAAGGCTGAACCCCCGCCATGGACTTCGCATTCGACGCACCCACCCAGGAGCTGCGCGCCAAGCTGCTCTCCTTCATGGAGAGCCACGTCTACCCGGCCGAGACCACCGCCCACGAGCAGCGCCTGCTGCTGAAGTCGCCGTGGGACACGCCCGCCGTGGTGGAGGAGCTGAAGGCCGAGGCCCGCAGCCGGGGGCTGTGGAACCTGTTCCTGCCCGACGCCGAGCACGGCGCCGGGCTCACCAACCTCCAGTACGCGCCGCTCGCCGAGATCACCGGCCGCTCCCCGCATCTGGCGCCCACCGCCCTGAACTGCGCGGCGCCGGACACCGGGAACATGGAGGTGCTCGCCCAGTTCGGCTCGGACGAGCAGCGCAAGCGGTGGCTGGAGCCGCTGCTCGCCGGGGAGATCCGGTCGGCCTTCGCGATGACCGAGCCGGAGGTGGCCTCCTCGGACGCCACCAACATCGAGACCCGTATCGCGCGGGAGGGCGACGAGTACGTCGTCACCGGCCGCAAGTGGTACATCTCCGGGGCGATGAACCCCGACTGCAAGATCTTCATCGTGATGGGCAAGACCGACCCGGACAACGAGGACGTCCGCCGCCAGCAGTCGATGGTGCTGGTGCCGCGTGACACGCCGGGTGTCGAGGTCCGCCGCGCCATGCAGGTGTACGGCTACGAGGACCACGCGCACGGCGGCCACGCCGAGGTCCTCTTCCACGGCGTGCGGGTGCCCGTGGAGAACCTGGTCGGCGAGGAGGGCGGCGGCTTCGCCATCGCCCAGGCGCGCCTGGGGCCCGGCCGGATCCACCACTGCATGCGGCTGATCGGCATGGCCGAGCGGGCCATCGAGCTGATGTGCCGGCGCGCGGCGGCCCGTACCGCGTTCGGCAGGCCGATCGCCCAGCAGGGCGTGGTGCAGGAGTGGATCGCGGACGCGCGCGTGGCGGTGGAGCAGTTGCGGCTGCTGGTGCTGAAGACCGCCTGGCTGATGGACACGGTGGGCAACAAGGGCGCCCACACCGAGATCCAGGCCATCAAGATCGCCACGCCCCGGACGGTCCTCGACATCATCGACAAGGCCGTCCAGGTGCACGGCGCGGGCGGCGTCGGCCAGGACTTCCCGCTGGCCGAGCTGTGGGCCTCCGCGCGGACCCTGCGTATCGCGGACGGGCCCGACGAGGTCCACCAGCGCTCGCTGGCCCGCCGGGAGCTGAAGAAGTACCTGTAGCCGGCCCCGGTCAGGGGCGCAGGGCCCGCAGCAGCAGGTCGGCGAGGTGGTCGGCGACCTGCTGCGGGGTGAGCGGGCCGTCCGGCCGGTACCAGGTGGACAGGTGGTGGACCGACCCGAAGTGGTAGTCCACCACCAGGTCGGCCGGGGTGGCCGTGGAGAAGACCCCGGCCGTCTGGCCCTCCTCGATCAGCGCCCGGAACCGCTCGTGGTAGCGGCGCCGCTCGACCCGCACCTGCTTGTTCTTCTCGGGGCTGAGGTGGTGCATCGAGCGGAAGAAGATGGACGCGTCGTCGAGGTTGTCGATGGTGGTGACCACCACGTCGGCCGCCGCGTCGCGCAGCCGCCGCTCCACCGGCGCGTCCGCGTCCGCGAAGGCGTCCAGCCGCTCCTGCTGGAGGCGCAGTACGCGCGCGTACACCTCCTGGAGCAGGTCCTCCTTGGAGCCGAAGTAGTGGTAGAGCGCCCCCTTGGTGACGCCCGCCGCCTCGACGATCTCCTGGACCGAGGTCCTGTCGTACCCGTTCTCCGCGAAGAGGCGGGTGGCGGCGGCCAGCAGCCTCTGGGGGACGGGGGTGCCGCTCCCGTCCGTCGTCCTGGCCATGCCGTCGCCGCCTCTCTCTCGCGTGTTCACCCGCGCTTTCGCGCCGTTTCAGTGGCGGGAACGCAGTTCCCGCCTCAGGATCTTCCCACTCGCCGTCTTGGGAAGCTCCGCGAGGACCTCGACCTGCCGCGGATATTTGTAGGCCGCCAGCCGCTCCTCGCAGTACGCGGAGAGCTCGGCGGGTGTCGCCTCGGCGCCGGGGCGCAGGCTCACGTACGCCTTGACGTTCTCGCCCCGGTACGGGTCGGGGACACCGACGACGGCCGCCTCGCGCACCGCGGGGTGGCCGTAGAGCACGTCCTCGACCTCGCGCGGCCACACCTTGAAGCCGGACGCGTTGATCATGTCCTTCTTGCGGTCGACGACGTAGAGCCAGCCGTCGCGGTCCATGAACCCGATGTCCCCGGTGCGCAGTTCGCCGTCGGGGAAGGTCTCGGCGGTGGCCTCGGGGCGGCGCCAGTAGCCGGGCACCACCTGCGGGCCGCGCACCACGATCTCGCCCTGCTCGCCGAAGTCCACCTCCTCGCCGTCCTCGCCGACGATCCGTACGACCGTCTCGGGGCCGGGCAGGCCCACCGAGAGCGTGCCCGAGACCGGGTCCACGGGCGCCTCCCGCTCGGGCGGCACCGAGGCGCAGGGGGCCGTGCACTCGGTCAGCCCGTAGCCGTTGCGCAGATACGGGCCGAAGGTGTCCCGGAACTTCTCCACGAGCGCGGGCGGCAGCGGCGCGCCGCCCGAGGAGATCACCCGGAAGGAGTCGAAGTGCTCGCGGGTGACGCCGGGGGCCGCCGCGAGGGCCATGAAGGCGGTGGAGGGGCCGACGGTGTAGGCGGGCCGGTGCTCGGCGAAGGCGTCGAGGACCACGCCGGGGTGGAAGCGGTAGGACAGGACCAGCGTGCCCGCGTTGGCGACGCAGGCGGCGAGCTGGCAGACCATGCCGGTGATGTGGAAGAGCGGGGCCAGCGCGTAGTAGGCGGCGCCCTCGGGGATCGGGTGGCCGGTGCGCTGCCGCTCGGCGTTGTAGGTGATGCCCCGGTGGGTGTTCATGGCGCCCTTGGGGGTGCCGCTGGTCCCCGAGGTGTAGCTGATCAGCGCCGTGGCGTCGGGGGCTGGTTCGCGTCCGCCCGGGGCGGGCAGCCCCTGCCGGGCGACGGCCAGCAGGTCGTCGGTGTCGGCGGGGCGGGGCAGCCGCTCGAAGGCGAGCACGCGCGCGTCGTCGCGGCTCTGGAGGTCGAGCTCGCAGGCGGTGAGCGCGATCCGCACGCAGGAGCCGGCCGCGGTGCCCCGCAGATACGCCTCCCACGCCCGGTCCGAGCAGATCAGCGCGGCTGCCTCGGAGTCGCCCAGGACGTGCCCGACCTCGGCCGACTTGTACATCGGGTTGAGCGGGACGACGGTCGCGCCCGCCTTCCAGGCGCCGAGCAGCGCGATCACGAAGTGCGGGGTGTTCTGGAGCATGATCGCGACCCGGTCGCCGCTCTGGAGGCCCCGGGCGGCGAGATGGCCGGCCACGGAGTCGGAGAGCGCGTCGGCCTCGCGGTAGGTGAGCCGCCCGTCGAAGTAGGCGAGGGCGGTGCGGTCGGGGGCGCGCAGGACGGCGGCCCGGAAGGCGTGCACCACGCTCGCGGGCGGGCTGACCGGCGCCCGCTGGGCCTCGGTGAGCTGCCCGAGCCAGGGCCTGGTCGCGTACCGGGAGCTCATGCCTGGCCCGCCTCCCACTTCTGCTGGAGATGGTTCATGGAGGTGAGCCAGCGGTCCGGATCGCCGGCCCGCACACCGTAGAAGTGGGCCACCTCGGGGTGCGGCAGCACCAGGAACCGCTCCTCGGCCATCGCCGTGAAGAGCGCGTCGGCCACGGCCGGGGGCTCGATCGCGGTCGGCGCGAGGACCAGGTCCCCGGCCGAGCCGGTGGCGGCCAGCATGTCGGTGCGTACGCCCTGCGGGCAGATCGCGTGGACCCTGACCCCCCGGTGGCGGTAGGTGAGCGAGAGCCACTCGGCGAAGGCGAGGGCGCCGTGCTTGGTGACGCTGTACGGGGCCGCGCCGATCATGGTGAGCAGCCCGGCGGCCGACACCGTCGACACGAACCGGCCGCCGCCGCGCTCCAGCCACTCGGGCAGCAGCTCGCGGGCGGCGCGGACGTGCGCCATCACGTTGACGTCCCAGGCCGCCGCCCAGACGTCCTCGGGGGCGGCCTCGGAGCCGCCGGAGCCGAGGCCCGCGTTGGCGCAGTAGACGTCGATCCGTCCCCCCAGCGCCTCGCGGGCGAGCGGGACGACGCCGGAGGCGTCACCGGGGACGGCGATCGCGCCGATCTCCTCGGCCGTCCTGCGGGCCTTGGCCTCGTCCAGGTCGTTGACGACGACCCGGGCGCCCTCCGCCGCGAATCTGCGCGCGAGCGCGGCGCCTATGCCGCCGCCCGCCCCGGTGACCACCACTGCCGCGCCCTGGACGTCGCTGTCCGAACCCATCGGGAATCCGCCTCTCCACATGTCGACCAATGAGCAGACTAACCAGTCGGTATGTACGGACGGAAGGGGACGTGGCCAACCGTTGCGTGCGGCTCGTTCCCCGTCGCCCGGCCGCGCGCTACCGTGCGGGGCCAGGACACCGCGCGCGACCGGGCCGGGGAGGTACGCCGATGAGCCTGTCCAGACGGGGACTGCTGGCGGGGACGGGGACCGTGGCGGCGAGCGCGGCGGTCGTGGGCGCGGCTCCCGCCCGCCACCACCCGGCCCGCCCGCGGACCGGCTTCGACCGGCTGGCCGCCGACGGGTACCGGGCGCTGGAGGGCCGCCGGGTCGGTGTGGTCACCAACCCGACCGGCGTGACGGCCGACGTCCGGCACATCGTGGACGTGATGCACGCCGACCCGCGCGCCGGCCTGGTCGCGGTGTTCGGCCCCGAGCACGGGTTCCGGGGCACGGCCCAGGCGGGCGGCTCCGAGGGGCGCCACGACGACCCGGCCACCGGACTGCCGGTGTACGACACGTACGGCGTCAGCGGGCAGGCGCTCGCCGCCGTCTTCACCGCCTCGGGCGTGGACACGGTCGTCTTCGACATCCAGGACGTGGGGGCGCGCTTCTACACGTACATCTGGACGCTCTACGACTGCATGGAGGCCGCCGTCCTCGCCGGGAAGCGGTTCGTGGTCCTGGACCGGCCGAACCCGGTGACCGGCCGGGCGGCGAGCGGACCCGTGCTCGACAGGGCGTTCGCGACTTTCGTCGGGCGCGAGCCGATCGCGCAGGCGCACGGGATGACGGTGGGCGAACTGGCCCGGCTCTTCGACGCCGAGTTCCTCGGCGGGCGCGTGGGGGTGCGGACCGTGGCGATGACGGGCTGGCGGCGGGAGGACTTCTACGACTCCACGGGGCTGCCGTGGGTGCCGCCGAGCCCCAACATGCCCACCCCCGACACGGCGCTGGTCTACGCGGGCACCTGCCTGTTCGAGGGCACCAACCTCTCCGAGGGGCGCGGCACCACCCGGCCGTTCGAACTGCTCGGCGCCGAGGGGATCGACGCGCGCTGGGCCGCCGCCGCCAACGCCCTGGACCTGCCCGGGGTCCGCTTCCGCGAGGCGTACTTCACGCCCGCCTTCTCCAAGTTCCAGGGCAGGACGGTCGGCGGCCTCCAGCTCCACGTCCACGACCGCGTGTCGTACGACCCGGTGCGCACCGGGGTGGCGCTCCTGGTGACGGCGAAGAAGGTGTGGAGCGGCTTCGCCTGGCGGCCCGACCACTGGATCGACAAGCTCACCGGGTCGGCGAACGTCCGCACCCTGATCGACGCGGGTGCGGACACCGACGAGGTGGTGGGCGCCTGGCAGGACGGACTCACAGCCTTCAAGGCGACGCGCGCGGAGTATCTGCTCTACCGGTGAGCGGCCCGGGGGAAAACCCCCGGCGGGGACGGTGGCTGGCGGGATGGGCCGGCCCCCCGCCCGGCCGACAGGCTGGGGCCATGCATCTGTTCCACGACACCCACCACCGGTCCCGCCCTGCCTTACTCCTGCTGCTGGGCCTGACGCTCGGCCTGTTCACCGCGGCCGTCCCGACGGCACGGGCCACCGGACCCGCCACCCCCGAACGGCAGTTGGCGCACTCGGCCCGGCCCCTCGACGACCTCCGGCCGCTCGGCCGTATGGTCGGCCGGGCGGACATCGTGGGTCTGGGCGAGGCGACGCACAACTCGCACGAGTTCTTCGCGACCAAGCGGCGCGTGTTCCAGTACCTCGTCGAGGAGAAGGGCTTCACCACCTTCGCCCTGGAGACGGCCTGGTCCTCCGGGATGCGGATCAACGCCTATGTGCTGCGCGGCGAGGGCGACCCCGAGCGGATCGCGCGCGAGGAGTTCCAGGGCTCGTACGCGATGTGGCAGACCCGGGAGTACCTGGACCTGATCCGCTGGATGCGCGGCTACAACCTGCACCACGCCCGCAAGGTCCAGTTCATGGGCGACGACATGGGGTACGCGGGCCCCGAGCTCTTCGACCGGGTGAGCGCCTACACCGCCCGGTACTGGCCCGACCTGCTGCCCGAACTCACCGCCCTCTACAAGGACTCCCGGCCCACCGCGGGCGTCGGCGCCACCATGGACGCCATGATCAAGCGCCCGCTCGCCGACCGCGCGCGGCAGGCGCGGGAGGTGCGCCGGGCGTACGACCTGCTGCGGAGCCGGAACCCCGGCCCGGACCGGGCCGAGCACGCCTGGATCCTCCAGTACGCGCGCACCATCGCCCAGACCGGCACCCTGTGGTCCTTCGACTTCTTCGACCCGGCCCAGCTCAAGGAGTCGCGGCGCTACCGCGACCAGGTGATGGCGGAGAACACGGTGTGGTGGCAGCACCGGACCGGCCACCGGATGCTGCTGTCGGCGCACAACGGCCATGTGGCGTACGTCCCGACGCTCACCGATGAGTACCCGAAGGCCCAGGGCGCCTACATCCGGGAGCTGGTCGGGGCCGCGTACATGAACATCGGGTTCACCTTCGGCCAGGGCTCGTTCAACGCGCTCGACCTGGACGACCCCGCCGAGCCGATCCGCGAGTTCACCGTCGGACCGCCCGGGCCGGGCAGCAACGAGGAGGTCCTGGAGCGGGTCTCACGGCGCGACTACTACCTCGATCTGCGCCGGGTCGCCGGCCCGGCGAAGGAGTGGCTCGCCTCCTTCCGGCCGACGCGGTCCATCGGCAACTCCTGGCCCCAGGACCCGGAACAGGTCCGGCTCGGACCCTCGTTCGACGTCCTGGTGCACCTGCACCGGGTGACGGCGGCGCACCGGCTCTGACCTCCCCGGTCGCTCCCGCGTTCGCTTCCGTTCTGCGATGTCCTGCGTATGGCCGGCCCTCCGGTTCCGGCGGGACGATGTGAGGCCCCAGCCACGCCCCATCGTCAGCGAACGGACCGGAGGGCCCCGCCATGGCGGACATCGGAGTCGAGCCGTACAGAGAGATCACCTTCGACGCGGACGGCGACGCCGCCCCGGACGGGCGGGCTGCCCTCGCGGAGCTGGACGTCACCGATCTGGTGATGTTCTCGCACGGCTGGAACAACACCCCGTCGGTCGCGACCGACCTCTACCGCCGCTTCTTCGCCCCCTTCCCCGCCCTGCTGGCCGAGGCGGGCCCGGCCGCGGCCGGGGTGCGGCTGGGATACGCGGGCATCATCTGGCCCTCCATCCGCTTCGCCGACGAGGACATCCCCGACTTCCCGCACACCGCCCTGGCCACCGAGGAGTGCGCGGGCCTGGACCCGGCGACCGTGGACGCCCTCAGACGGGCCTTCCCGGGCCACGAGGCGACCGTGGCGGAGCTGGCCGGGCTGCTCGACGAGCGCCCGGACGACGAGGAGGCGCTGCGCCGCTTCGGCCTGCTGACCCGCCGGCTGGTGGCGGACGAGGGGGAACCGCCCGGGTTCGCGGCCGACACGGTGGACCACGCGGGCGGCGGCGCGGTGCTCCTCACCGACGACCCGCTCGGGCTGTTCCAGCGGTTCGCGCTCGCCCTGCGCGACACCGGGATGCGCATCGACCCTGACCCGCCCGGCACCCCGTTCTCGCTGGGCCGCTCGCTCAAGCACCTGTGGGACGGCGCCAAGGAGGTGCTGCGCCAGACCACGTACTACGAGATGAAGCGCCGCGCGGGGAAGGTGGGACAGCTCGGTCTCGGGCCCCTGCTCGGGGAGCTGGCCCGGGCCAGACCGGCGATGCGGGTGCATCTGGTCGGCCACAGCCAGGGCGGCCGGCTGGTCGCCTTCGCGCTCAAGGGGCTGGCGGAGGGGGTGCGCAACGTCAGGTCGGTGACCCTGCTCGAAGGGGCCTTCTCGCACTACGCGTTCGCGGAGCGGCTGCCGTCCGGACTCGACGGGTCGGGCGCGCTGGCAGCCCTCCAGCGGCGCGTGGAGGGCCCGGTGGTCTCCTGCTACTCGCGCTTCGACACCGCGCTCGGGGTGATCTACCCGCTGGCGTCCGAGCTGGCCGGGGACTACCGGGGCCTGCTGGAGCTCGACCGCCGCTGGTGGGCGATCGGGCACGACGGCATCCAGTCGGTGGCCCCCTGCACCGAACTCACCCTCGCGGAGGTCCTGCGCCACGGGGTGCCCGACTCGGGCTGCGTGAGCGTGAACACGGAGTCGGTGGTCCGAGCGGGCGGCCCCCCGGCGGGCGCCCACTCGGACATCTGCCATCCGGAGCTGGCGCGGGTGGTGCTGGCCGCGGGCCGGATCGGCCGCGCCCGCTAGCGGACGGACCGCCGTACGGCTCCACCGGCCGCCGCCGGTGGAGCCGGTGGACAACGCCCCGCGTCAGCGCTCAGCGGTGCGAGGCGAACTCCACCACCTGCTGATACGTGGGCCGGTTCTGCCAGTTGACCGCGGTGTGGCCGATCCCGCCCAGCGGGCGCTGGACGATGGAGTCGGCACACCACTGGTCCCCGGCCGAGCATCCCGCGTCACCGGGATACACCTGGGCCGGCGTCTTCGCCGCGGCCTGCTTCAACGTGGCGAGCAGGGCGTCACGGCAGGCGGAGAGCTTCCCGTCGCCGCAGTACGTACGGGCCAGCGGTCCCTGCACGGGCTCTCCCAGCAGCGTCCGCAGATCCTTGTCCGCGTAGCTCCACCAGCCGCTCTGGAACGAGGACCCGGCGTGCGCCCCGGTCGGGCCGTGCCCGGCCGAGGGCGCCTCGTCGACGGACTGGACCGACGTGAGCGCCGCGTACAGCCCGTCCCCGAGCCCCGGCCGGAACTCGGCCTCGATCATCAGCGGCCACCAGGCGTCCATCAGCCGCACCGCGTCGGGGTGGGTGTAGACGCGTGAGCCCTGCGCGGTCTCCCTGCGCTGGGAGCCGTCCGCCTTCCACGACTCCAGTTGCTGGACGGCGGTGGCCAGTTGGGGATCGGTGACGGGGGCGCTCCGGACGACCCTCAGCAGCTCGGGCAGCACGTCCTCGCCCCGGAGGTCGGTGACGGCGGCCTGGGCCATGGCCCGGGTGAGCGCGGAGCGGGTGACACCGCCCTGGGCGACGAGCGCCTTCACCCGGTCGTCGAGGAGGTTGCCCCGGTGCACCGAGCCGTTGCCGAACCCGGCGGAGGTGTACTCCTTGGCCTGCTTGTTGTTCCAGGAGATGTAGTAGTCCTGTCCGACCGACTGCGGGTGCTGGGCGGGCGGGGTGTAGTCGGCGGTGTTGTACGTGGGGTCGTAGCCCTGCCATTCGTAGGCGCGGTCGGCGGCTATCGGCAGCGAGGGGTCGACGGCGGGGTTGCGCACCGGGTTCTTGCCGCTGTTGTAGTAGGCGGCGGTGCGGGAGTCCGCGTAGAACCAGTTGAAGGCGTAGTCGACGTGCTGGGCGGCCTGCTGGAAGGTGGCCGCGTCCTTGACGAAGCCCGGGTCGTTGAACATCTGGAAGCCGATGATCGAGTCGGCGTCGTGGCGGTAGGTCGAGCGCAGCGAGGTGTACGCGACCGGCTTGCCGGCGACCTTGGCGCGGGCGGTGACGATGCCGTAGTCGGTGCGCCACACCTGCATCCGGTAGGAGCCGGCGGCCGTGTTGTCGGCGGTGGTCGGCTTCCAGGCGTTGGCCTTCTCCAGCTTCTCCATCGGGGTGCACACGCCCCGGTAGAGGTAGTGGGTGTCGTCCTGGCAGAGCTCGACGGCGTAGGTGTCGGTGATGTCCTGCCCGGCGGAGGTGGCCGACCAGGCGTAGTCCTGGCCCCGGCCGAGCTGGACGTACATGCCGACGCCGGCGAAGGAGGCGCCCCGGGCGCTGATGCCGGGTCCCTGGATCTCCTGGAGCATCAGCAGCTGGGGTGCGAAGTAGCCGGTCTGCGGGCCGAAGACGGCGACCGGATTGCCGCTCGCGGTGCGGCTGCCGGAGACGAGGAGGGCGTTGGACATCCCGCGCGGCCTGCCGATGTCGAAGCCGGGCACGGCGCCGCTGTTGAAGATCCCCTTGAGCGGCTTCAGCCGCTCGGGGACGCGCACATCGGCCCTGGCCCCGGTGACGGCCGAGCCGGTGCGGTCGTAGACGAGCTGTTCGGGGACGACCGTGCCGGGGTCGGGCATGGCGGTGCCCTGCGGGTTCGCGGGCTTCGTCGCGTACGGGAAGCTGGTGCCGTCGTGGACGGTGAGCGCGGCCTCGGGGTCGTTGCGCTCGCGGAAGGACTCCCACACCTTGGTGCCCTCGGCGACGCCGTACCTGGCCTGGGCGGCCTGGAGGGAGAGCGCGGCCTGCACCTCGCCGCCACCGCCGCCGCCGAAGAGCCCGCCGACGACGGAGGCCAGCGCGATCAGGTCGGTGAGCTTGAACGGCTGGATCTCGCCGATGTTGGTGATGGCGTCGATCTTGCCGGTGAGGACGTACTCGCCGGGGAAGTACCGGCCGTCCTTGGACTGCTTGGCGTAGGCGTTGATGCCGTCCACGTACGCCTGCGCGTCGGCCATCGCCTGTTCGCCGCGCGGGCCGTTGGTGGTGCGGATGCGGTCGACCTGCGCCTGGAGGTCGGCCTCGGTGTACGGGGCCTGCGGCCAGAACTCCTGCTCCAGGCCCTGGTTGGCGAGCGCGCCGCCCGCGAACGAGGTGAGCTCGCCGCGCCCGATGTGGCGGAAGAGGTCCATCAGCCAGAGCCGGTCCTGGCCGGCCGCGTACCCGGCGCCGTACTCGGTTCCGTAGCGGGTGGTGCCCTTGACGTGCGGGACGCCGGTGGCCTTGTCCCGGGTGATGGTGACGTCGGGGCGCGGTGAGCTGGTGGAGGCCACCTGGGCGCTGGGCACCCCGAAGGAGGCGTCGTTGAAGAAGGAGTTGAGCTTGTCGTCGGTGAGCGAGGACTGGCCGGCCACCAGCGCGTCGTACTTGCCGAGCTGGTCGTCGCTGTGCGCGGGATGGGTGCCGAAGGCCTTGTTGCCGAGGATCTCGACGAGGGTGGCGTTGCCGTTCTCGCCGGGCGGCAGGATGTCGCCGCACTGCCCGAGGCAGTAGTCACCGTTGGGGGGTTCGGCGGCGCCGGCCCGGCTGAGGGGGGCGAGGAGGGCCGCCGAGAGGGCGATCACGGTGGCGGCGGTGGCGGTTCTGAAGCGTGCGGTGGGTCGTCGCATGCGTGCTCCTAGGGAGGACCGATGCGGCGGAGGTTACTGAGGGGTACCGCAGGAGGGAAGATGAACACACGTCACCTTTCCCGAACGTGCGTGACCTCCCCGGAATCCGCACAGCGCGAGGGGGTGGGGCGCCCGGAGCACTCCGGGGGGCGTGCGACGGATTCCGGTCAGCACCGTCTGATGGGGCCCATCCGATTTTCGATGGAGCCGGATCGGGTAGCCGTACGTCCATTCCTCGACGCCGAACATTCGCCGATAGACGAGCGACGGAGGTGGCAGGGCCATGGCCGGTTTCCGCAGCCTTGCGAGACAAGTCCGCGACCCAGGAAACGATCTCGCACTGCGCCGGTACTCGCTGCGCAAGTGCCTTGAGCGGTTCGCCCCCTATGGACACCGGGCGACCTGGGACCACTTGTGCGAGAGGCATCGCATCGGGCCCGAGGACCGGGCCCCGGATCCGGCGCGGCTGGTGGCCGCGCTCGACGAGCTGGAGGCGGCGCGGGCCGTCTGGCTCCGGTACGAGGCGGAGTTCGCGGCCCGCAGGAAACGTGAGAAGCACGCGGGTCTGCGGATCCCGGGCTCCTTCGACGACTGGCACCGGCGCACCTGGGGCGGTTTCGGGGTGGCCTGGTGCGAGGACCCGTCGGTGCACCCGGCGCAGCCGCTGGCCGAGGTGCTCCGCCGGATCATCGCGGCCCTGCGGGCGGTGCCGGGCTCCGCCTGCCCGGTCTGCGACGGGCAGCGGCTGGTGTGGCAGCGCGATCTGGCCCACGACCCGTGGTGCGGGCCGGTCTGCACCGGCTGCGGCATCCTGGTGCCCCAGCCGGTGCTGACCGCCGAGGCGCTGGTGCGGGCCAAGGCGGTCCGGCACCGCGAACTGGCGTCGGTGGCCTGAGACACGCGGGGGCGGACGCGGCCGGGGGCCGCCCCGTGCCGCCCCCGCGTCGTCCGGAGGCGTTCCGCCCTCCGCCGCTCACCGCCGGCCCGTCCCGTACGGCTAACAGGTCTCGCACGAAGCGGTGCCGGTCGCGGGCGCGGGCGCGGTCCGCTGCTGCTTCCCGCGCTCGGGCAGCAGCCGCGAGCCGGTCAGGCGCTCGCCGGAGATGTCGTCCGGATTGGACAGGACACAGGTCTCCAGCGACAGACAGCCGCAGCCGATGCAGTCGGTGAGGTGGTTGCGCAGCCGGTTGAGCTGCTTGATGCGCTCGTCGAGTTCGGAGCGCCAGGTCTCGGAGAGCCGCGCCCAGTCCTCGCGGGTGGGGGTGCGCTCCTCGGGGAGTTCGGCGAGGGCGTCCCGGATGGTGGCGAGCGGGATGCCGACGCGCTGGGCGGCCCGGACGAAGGCGACCCGGCGCAGCACGTCGCGGCTGTAGCGGCGCTGGTTGCCCGAGGTGCGGCGGCTGCTGATCAGACCCTTGGACTCGTAGAAGTGCAGAGCGGACACGGCGGCCCCGCTACGGGCGGAGAGTTGACCGACCGTGAGCTCATGGACCTTCTCTGGAATCTGCGGCACTCCTCGAACCCTACTGCGCGGGTGGGACCACCGTTGACAGCGGGCACCGCCCCCACCATGCTGAGCAAGCGCTTGGACAGCTCAGGCGCGAAGGCAGCCTAATCATGCGAGAGAGGCAGGAACCGGGCATGGCAGAGCCGAGGATCTTCACCTCCGCCGACGAGCTGAAGGCCGGAGTGGGCGAGCCGCTCGGGTACAGCGACTGGCTGGAGATCGACCAGCACCGCATCGACCTGTTCGCCGACGCCACCGGGGACCACCAGTGGATCCACGTCGATCCGGAGCGGGCGGCGGCCGGGCCGTTCGGGACGACCATCGCCCACGGCTATCTGACGCTCTCGCTGCTGCCCGCGCTCGTCCCGCAGGTGCTGCGCGTCGAGGGCATGAGGATGGGCATCAACTACGGCACCGAGAAGGTGCGCTTCCCCGCCCCGGTCCCGGTCGGCTCACGGCTGCGGGCCACCGCGGTCCTCACCGACGTGGTGGAGGCGGGCGGCGGGGTGCAGGTCACCGCGAAGGTCACCGTCGAGCGCGAGGGCGGCGAGAAGCCGGTGTGCGTGGCGGAGTCGGTGTCGCGGTACTTCTTCTGATCCGGCGCTACGCGCCCCGCGCCCCGACCATCCGCAGCACGAGGCCGGCGTAGAGCGCGCCGACCTCGTCGGGCGTGCGGCGCCCGTCCACGTTGAACCAGCGGGCCACGTCGATGCAGAGCGACAGGACCGCGAGGGTGGTGCCGGGCACGTCCGGCACGTCGAACTCGCCCGCCGCCACACCCTCGTTGAGGATGCGCCGCACGGCCGCGTCGCTGCGCCGGCGCAGTCCCACGATCTCGGTGCGGTGCTCCTCGCCGAGCGCGTCGAGTTCGTACTGGACCACCCGGGCCGTCATGTGGTGCCCGGCGTGCCAGCGGACGAAGGAGCGCACGGCGTCCGCGAGGCGTTCGGCGGCGGTGCCCCCGGCGTCCGCCGCCGTCTCCAGGATCTCCAGCGCCTTGTCGTGGCCGATCCGGCTGATCCGGTGGAGCAGCTCTTCCTTGGTCTTGTAGTGGATGTAGAGCGCCGCCGGGCTCATCCCGGCGCGGCCTGCGATGTCCCGGGTCGTCGTGGCGTGGTAGCCGCGCTCCGCGAAGGCCTCCACGGCGGCGACGAGCAGCCTCCGGGCGGCCTCGGGCGTGACCTCGCCCCACGGCCTGTCCTCGCCGACCGCCATCTCCTCAGCCGCACCCATCGCCTGCCCCTTCCTTCGGACGAACACCATACCCCGAAGGTGAGCAAGCGCTTAGAGAGAGCGCTACAGCTTCTGGAACGGGTCGTGCTCGGCGAGCAGCTTCTCCAGACGGGCCTGGTCGACCCGGCTGACGATCTGCCCGGCCTCCTGGCGGTCGCGGACCACCTTGGCGAGCGTGAAGGCGGAGGTGACGAGGTAGAGGACGGCTATCCCCAGGAAACCGCGCACCCAGGCGTCGGCGTGGAGCCGGGTGATGCCGATCGCCGTGGCCCCGAGGGCGAGGGCGAAGGACGCGACGGCCTGTCCGTAGTACGCGGCCGTGTTCTGCTGTTTGACCGGTGTCTCACTCATGGGCCCAGCATGCGGCGGATGTGTCCGGTGCCACATCCGCTCCCGTACTCAGGACGTACTCAGAAGGCCGAGACGCCCGTCTCCGCGCGGCCGATGATCAGCTTCTGGATCTGGCTGGTGCCCTCGTACAGCGTCATCACGCGCGCGTCGCGCAGCAGCTTGCCGACGGGGTACTCGTCGATGTAGCCGTAACCGCCGTACACCTGGAGGGCGTTGTTGGCCGCGCGCACGGCGGCCTCGGAGGCGAAGAGCTTGGCCTTGGAGGCGGCGGTGGCGAACTCCTCGCCCCGGTCGATGAGATCGGCGACCCGCCAGGTCAGCAGCCGGGCCGCGTCCACGTCCACCGAGATGTCGCTGATCAGCTCCTGCACCAGCTGGTAGTGGGCGATGGACCGGCCGAACTGCTCGCGCTGCCCCGCGTACGCGACCGCCGCGTCCAGCGCCGCGCGGGCGATGCCGACACAGCCCGCCGCCACCGACATCCGCCCCTTGGCCAGCGCGGACATGGCGATCGAGAACCCCTTGCCCTCCGGTCCGAGCAGCGCGTCCGCGGGCAGCCGGACGTCCTGGAGGACCACTTCCGCGGTCGCCTGCCCGCGCAGACCGAGCTTGCCGTGGATGGGGCGCCGGCTCAGGCCGGGGGTGTCGGTAGGCACCAGGAAGGCGGAGACCCCGCGGTGGCCGGGGGTGTCGTTGGTGCGGGCGAAGAGCAGCACCACATCGGCCCAGGTGCCGTTGGTGATGAACATCTTGGAGCCGTTGATCACGTAGTCGCCGCCGTCGCGGACCGCCCGGGTCGCCAGGTTCCCGGCGTCCGAGCCGGTCCCGGGCTCGGTCAGCCCGAAGCAGCCCAGCGCCTCGCCGGAGGCCAGCCGGGGCAGCCAGGCGCGCTTCTGCTCCTCGCTGCCCCAGTGCGCGAGGGTCTTGGCGACCAGGCCGAGCGAGACGGAGACGATGCCGCGCACCGAGGAGTCGCCGCGCCCGAGCTCCTCGGTGACCAGGCAGTACGCCAGGTGGTCACCGCCCGAGCCGCCGTACTCCTCGGGGAGGGTGAGCCCGAGGAACCCCAGCGCGCCGAGCTTCTTCACGATCGACCGGTCGACGTTCTCGGCGCGGTCCCAGGCGGCGGCGTGGGGGGTGACCTCGCGGGCGACGAAGTCCTCGGCGAGCCGCCGCACCGCGGCCTGCTCCTCGCTCAGCTCCAGGTTCATCCCGCTCGCACCCCAGGTAGTCCGGGCGGCCGGTCGGCCACCATTTAATTACCACTGCTAGTTTTCTGCGCGCAGGCCTACTATGTGCCGCATGGCCCGACCGCGCAAGCCCCTCCTCAGCCACGACCGCATCGTCGCTGCGGCGAGCGCGCTCGTGGACGCCGAAGGGCTCGCGGCCGTCTCCACCCGCCGCCTCGCCGCCGAGCTGGGGGTGAGCGGCCCCTCCCTCTACAACCACTTCCGCACCAAGGACGAGATCCTGGAGGCGGTGGCGGACGCGACCTCGGCCCAGGTCGACCTGTCGATGTTCGAGGCGGACGACGGCCGCGACTGGCGCACCGCGCTGCACGACTGGGCCGTCTCCTACCGCGCGGTCCTCACCCGCCACCCCCATATCGTCCCGGTGCTCGCCCAGGGCCCCGGCCGCCGCCCGGCCGGCCTGCGGCTCGCGGACGCGGTCTTCGGCGGGATGGTCGCGGCGGGCTGGCCGCCCGCCCAGGCCACCCGCATCGGCGCGCTGATGCGCTACTTCGTCATGGGCTCGGCCCTGGGCTCCTTCGCCCGCGGCTTCGTGGCCGACGAGAGCGCGTACGACCCGGCCGACTACCCCCACCTCGGCCAGGCCCATCTGCTGGCCGAGCGCCAGGAGGAGATCGACGAGGGCGCCTTCGGGACCGGGCTGCGCGCCCTGCTGGACGGCCTCCAGACGCAGTACGACGCACTGCCCGGCCGCCCCGGCCGCCGCGCCCACGGTTCGGCCCCGGCCGAACGGTGACGGCGGCATCCTTGAGGTATGACAACCACGACGGGATCCGGACTGGCCGCGTTCGCCTCGCTGCTCGCCGACGAGACCCGGGCGGCCTTCTGTCTTGCGCTGCTGGACGGGCGGGCCTGGACGGCCGGTGAGCTGGCGCGGCACGCGAAGGTCGCCCCCTCCACGGCCAGTGAGCACCTGGGCAAACTGGTGGCCGGCGGTCTGCTCCGCGAGGAGCGGCAGGGGCGGCACCGGTACGTACGCCTGGCCGACGCCGGAACCGCCCATCTCGTCGAGGAACTGGCGGCCCGGACGGCGGCCCCGGACCGGCCGCGCACCCTGCGGGCCGCCTCGGCGGGCAGCGCGATGGCCCGCGGGCGCACCTGCTACGACCACCTCGCCGGCCGCCTCGGCATCGCCGTCACGGACGCGATGACGGTACGGGGCCTGCTCACCCAGGACGCCGGGTTCGCGCTGACGCGCGAAGGGGTGCGCTGGTACCGGGAGTTGGGGCTCGACCTCGCCTCCGGGGGCAAGCGCCCGCTGGTCCGGTCGTGCCTGGACTGGACCGAGCGCCGCCCGCATCTGGCCGGGGTGGCCGGAGCCGTGCTGTGCGCGCACGCGCTGGAGGCCGAGTGGTGCGTACGGATCGGGTCCGAGCGGGCGGTGCGGGTGACGCCGGCGGGCGAGGAGGCGCTGTCGGAGCTGCTCGGGGTGGAGAAGGCGAGCCTGCGGTGACCCGGGAACAGGGCGGCGGCCGATAATTCGGTGAGCGCCGAACAGTTGCGGCCGTACCGTCGTCACATGACGAACTCCTCGCACACCGGCCGCCGCTCCGAACGGCTCGCCCTCGCCGCCGCCGGAGTGTCCGTGGTGCTGTGGGCCTCGGCCTTCGTGTCGATCCGCAGCGCCGGTGACGCCTACTCCCCCGGGGCGCTCGCCCTGGGCCGCCTGCTCTCGGGCACCGTGGTGCTCGGCGTGCTGATGGCCGTCCGGCGCGAGGGGCTGCCGCCGCGGGCCGCCTGGCGCGGCATAGCCCTCTCCGGACTGCTGTGGTTCGGCCTCTACATGGTGGTGCTCAACTGGGGCGAGCAGCAGGTGGACGCGGGGACGGCCGCGATGATCGTCAACATCGGGCCCATCCTGATCGCCCTGCTCGGCGCCCGCTTCCTCGGCGAGCGGCTGCCGCCCCGGCTGGTGGCGGGCATGGGCGTCTCGTTCGCGGGCGCGGTGGCGGTCGGCCTGTCGATGTCCGGCGGGGGCGGCGCCAACGTCCTGGGGGTGGCGCTGTGCCTGCTGGCGGCTGTGACGTACGCGGCCGGAGTGGTGGCGCAGAAGCCGGCGCTCGCCCACGGCAGCGCGCTCCAGGTCACCTTCTTCGGCTGTCTGGTGGGGACCGCGGTCTGTCTGCCGTTCAGCGGGCAGCTGGTGGCGGACGCCGCCGGCGCGCCGGTCCCGGCGACCCTGAACATGGTCTATCTCGGTGTCTTCCCGACCGCGCTCGCCTTCACGACCTGGGCGTACGCCCTGGCCCGTACGACGGCGGGCCGTATGGGCGCGACCACCTACGTGGTGCCGACGCTCGTGGTGCTGATGTCCTGGCTGCTCCTCGACGAGGTCCCCGCCTGGCTCACCCTCGTCGGCGGCGCACTCTGCCTCGCGGGCGTGGCGGTCTCCCGCTCCCGCCCCCGGCGCCGTACGGACCGTACGGAACCGGTGGGCGTGAGCGTCCCGGTGGTGCCGGAGCCGGAGGCCGCGGGCGGGACCTGCTAGGGCGTGCAACACGCCCTGGCGGGCGGGGCCCGTCAGAAGACCACCAGGGCCCGGCCGCCCCGGCCCGCGAGCATGTTCTCGAACGCGGCCGGGATCCCGTCGAGCCCGATCCGCTCCGAGACCATCGCCCCCAGGTCCAGCCGCCCGGCCCGGACGTGCTCGGCGAGCACCGGCAGGTCGCGGGCCGGGTCGCTGTTGCCGTAGACGCAGCCGGAGAGCGTACGGCCCCAGTGGAAGATCTCCAGGGCGTTGAAGGAGACCTGCTGGTCCTTGCCGCCGATGCCGACGACCGTGGTGCGCCCGCCGCGCCGGGTGGACTCCCAGGCGGCACGGATGGTCACCGCGCGTCCGACGCACTCCACGGCCACGTCCACGCCGTGGCCGCCGGTCAGCCCGCGGATGTCCTTGGCGGTCGTCTCCGAGGCCACGACGAAGTCGGTGGCGCCCGCCCGCCGGGCCAGCTCCTCCTTCGCCGGGGAGACGTCGACCGCCACGATCCGGGCGGCGCCCGCGATACGGGCCGACTGGACGGTGGCCAGGCCCACGCCGCCGACACCGAACACCGCGACCGTCTCGCCCTCGCGCACCCTGGCCGAGTGGTGGATGGCGCCGTAGCCGGTGAGGACCGCGCAGCCGAGCAGGGCGGCCTCGGTGAGCGGGATGCCCTCGGGCAGCGGCAGCAGACAGTTCTCCGCCACCACCGTCTCCTCGGCGAACGCGGCGACGTTGAGACCGGGGTGGAGCTCGGTCCCGGCCGCGGTGCGCGCGTACACCGCGCCCGCGCCGCTCAGCGCGTTCACGCAGAGCCAGACCTCGCCCAGCGAGCAGGGGTGGCACGCGCCGCACGAGGGCGCCCAGTTGAGCACCACGCCGTCGCCCGGCGCCACCGAGGTGACCCCCTCGCCCACGGAGACGACCGTGCCGGCGCCCTCGTGGCCGAGGACGGCGGGGACCGGCACCCGCATGGTGCCGTTGGAGAGCGACAGGTCGGAGTGGCAGACCCCGGCGGCGGCGAGGCGGACCCGCACCCGGCCGGGGCCGGGCTCGGGGAGTTCTATCTCGGTGACCTCCAGCGGGGAACCGATGGAGGGAAGGACGGCGGCGCGGACCACGAGGTGCTCCCGGGTTCGGAAAGTCGGCAGGGGCTGGGCGTCGGAACTGGCGTCGGAACGGGTCGTCGGAATCGGGTGCCGGAGGTGGGTGTCGGGGCCGGGGGTCAGAACTGCAGGGACTTGGTCTGGAGGTACTCGGCCAGGCCGTGCGGGCCGAGCTCGCGGCCGACGCCGGACTGCTTGTAGCCGCCGAACGGGGCCAGCGGGTTGAACCGGCCGCCGTTGATGTCCACCTGGCCGGTCTCCATCCGCCGCGCGAAGGCCACGGCCTCGGCCTCGTCCCCGGCCCAGACCGCGCCCGCGAGCCCGTACACGGTGCCGTTGGCGATGCGCAGCGCGTCCTCCTCGTCCTCGTAGCGCAGCAGCGAGAGGACCGGGCCGAAGATCTCCTCCTGGGCGATGGTCATCTCCGGGGTGACGTCCGCGAAGACGGTGGGCGCCACGTAGTACCCCCGCTCCAGCGGGGCCCCGGCGCCGCCCGCGACCAGGCGGGCGCCCTCCGCAACGCCCTGCTCGATGTAGCCGCGCACCCGCTCCCGCTGCCGGGCGCTGACCAGCGGGCCGACGCGCTCGCCCACCGGGTACTTGGCCACGGCCGCCTTCGCGAGCTCGACCGCCTCCTCGTACCGGTCGGTGTGGACCAGCATCCGGGTCCAGGCGCTGCACGTCTGCCCGGAGTTGCTCATGACGTTGGCGACACCGACGGCGACGGCCTTGGCGAGGTCGGCGGAGGGCAGGATGACGTTGGCGGACTTGCCGCCGAGCTCCAGGGCGACGCGCTTGACGGCCCCGCCCGCCGTGGCGCCGATCCGCCGGCCGACGGCCGTGGAGCCGGTGAAGGAGACGAGGTCGACGCCCTCGTGCGCGGCGAGTGCCTGGCCGGCGACCGGGCCGAGACCGGTGACCAGGTTGAACACCCCGGCGGGCAGGCCCGCTTCG
Organism: Streptomyces sp. NPDC031670; assembly: GCF_055580545.1. Lineage (NCBI taxonomy): Bacteria > Bacillati > Actinomycetota > Actinomycetes > Kitasatosporales > Streptomycetaceae > Streptomyces > Streptomyces sp. NPDC031670. The sequence continues at coordinate 153,453 of NZ_JBVILC010000012.1, forward strand.
TGCACCGCCTCGGCGAAGAGCCGCGCGGTGAGCGGGGTGTCCTCGGCGGGCTTGAGCACGACCGTGCAGCCCGCAGCGAGCGCCGGCGCGACCTTGGCGACGATCTGGTGCAGCGGGTAGTTCCAGGGCGTGATCGCGCCGACCACGCCGACCGGCTCGTGGAGGACCGTGGAGTTCCCGATCCGCTCCTCGAAGGGGTGGCCGGCGGCGAGTTCGGCGTACGAACCGGCGACCGCGATCGGCAGGCCGACGTGCACCTGCCGGGCGAACTGCTCGGGCGCCCCGAGCTCGGCGGTGACGGTCGCGGCGATCTCGTCCGTGCGCGCGGCGAGCCGGTCCCGCAGGGCGGCGATCAGCGCGGCGCGCCCGGCGGGCGGGGTCGCGGCCCAGCCCGGCAGCGCCGCGCGGGCCGCGCGCACCGCCGCGTCGACGTCCTCGGCGGTACCCGCCGGGACGTGGGCGATGACCCGCTCGTCCGCCGGGTTCACCACGGCGATCGTGTCGCCACCCGCGGCGGGCGTCCACCGGCCGCCCGTGTACATCCCGTCGTGGACCTTCATCGCGCTCCTCCTGGGTCTGGGACAGTGCACCCAAACTAGCGCCGGTAGTTTTCCGGCACCAGGGGCGCCCGGCCCCGGCAGGAGGAGGCTATGCGGTCCGCCCGGGGCCCCGGACGGCGGTCAGGTGGGCGAAGACCACGACATTGCCCTCGTAGCCCTTCTTGCGGTCGAACTTTCCGCCGCAGGTGATGAGCCGCAGTTCGGGCCGGTTCCGCGGGCCGTACACCTCCTCGTCGGGAAAGCCCGCCTTGTCGTACTTGCGGACCGCGTCCACCGTGTACACCGCGGTCCGGCCGTCGGCCCGCCGGACCTCGACCGGCCGGCCGGGCCGCAGCATCGAGAGGTTGGCGAAGACGGCCGCCCCGGTGCGGGTGTCGCGGTGGCCGACGGCGACGGCCGTGCCCGCCTCGCCCGGGGTGGGGCCGCCCTGGTACCAGCCGACCAGCTTGGGGTCGTCGACCGGCGGGGTGGCCAGGTGGTGCGCCGGGTCGAGCCCGAGGCCGACGACCGGCGCTTTCAGGCTGAAGTACGGGATGGCGAGGGCGGTCGCCCTGGACGGCGGCAGGGGCCGGGGCGGGCGGGGAGCGGCGGGCCCGGCGGACCGGCCGCGCCCGGCGGGGCCGCCCGCACCGGGGCGCCCGGCCCCCGGCTTGGCGCCCGCGACGGCCGGGGGCCGCCTGTCCCCGTCGCCCCCCGTGGGGGCCGAGGGCGCCGCCGCGCCCCCGGCCCCCGCGGCGCCCACGGCGACCGGTGCGGGAGACCCGTCGTCCTGGGACCACCAGACGCCGCCGACGACCAGGGCCGCGGCCAGCGCCGCCGTCCGCGTCAGCCGGTAGGCGCGGGTGCGGTGGAGGGGCCTGGGGGAGCCGTTACGCGTCGCCATGGCCGCGCCGGCGCAGCCGTCGCACGAAGAGCGCCCCGGAGAGGCCCACGAGACCGAGGGCAGCCGCGCCCGCCGCCGGGGAGACCCCGTCGGTGAGGCCGCCGTCGTTCCCGGCCAGTCCGCCGCCGCCGGCGTTCGGGCCGCCGTTGGGCAGGATGCTCCTCGGGACGCCCGAGGGGCCGGTGACCGGGCTGCAGTCGACCTTGAAGACCTTCGTCTTGCCGGCGCCGTTGCCCCCGACGATGTTCCAGGTGAGCTTGTACTGGCCGTCGGGGAGGGTCAGCGGCAGGGTGTGGCCGACGCCGGTGGGCAGGGCGATGGCGCCGTTGAGGGCCGCGCCGCCCGCCCGCAGCGGCTGCGTCTGGATCGACCAGCTGATGTTCTGCTTCGGGTCGAAGTTGAACCCGTCGAGGTAGAACCCGCAGACCTTGGGCTCGTTGCGCTGGTCGGTGAACGGGGTGCCCAGGTTGTGGATCTTCACGTCGCCGTTGTCGCCGGGGGCGGCGTGGGCGACGGGCGCCCCGGCCAGGGCGGCTCCGGCCAGCCCGAGGGCGAGGGCCGCGGCGGCGGTGAGGGCGGGGCGGCGGACGGTGGGGCGCGGAGGTGAGGAGGCAGACATGCGCTTTCCTTCGAGTCAGATTGTCATATAAATCGACCTTTCGTCTGACTCTCTTTCACATCCGCCCCGCGAAACGGCGGAGCAGCGCCGGACGAACCGCTCGATATCGCCCGTCCGGCGCAACGCCCCGCGTCCGGGGCCTCGTATCCGGCTCCCCCGTCAGATGATCCCGAAGAGGATCCCGGCACCGAGGACCACCAGTGAGGTGAGCACCGCCCACTTCACCGTGAAGCGGGTGTGGTCGCCGAACTCGACCTTGGCCATGCCCACCAGGACGTACACCGCCGGCACCAGCGGACTCGACATGTGCAGCGCCTGCCCGACCAGCGAGGCGCGGGCGATCTCCAGGGAGGAGACGCCGTGCGCGGCCCCGGCCTCCGCGAGGACCGGCAGGACGCCGAAGTAGAAGCCGTCGTTGGACATGAAGTACGTGAGAGGCAGGCTCAGGACGCCGGTGACCAGCGCCATGTGCGGGCCCATGGCGTCGGGGACGGCGCCGACCAGCCAGTCGGCCATGTGCTTGACCATGCCGGTGCCGTTGAGGACCCCGGTGAAGACGGCCGCCGCGAAGACCATGCCCGCCACGTTGACGACGTTCTCGGAGTGGGCGGCGATCCGGGCCCTCTGGTCGGGCATGTGCGGGAAGTTGACGGTGAGCGCCAGCGCCGCGCCCAGCAGGAACAGCACCGGGATCGGCAGCCACTCCATGATCATGGCGGTGAGCAGTGCCACCGTGAGGGCCGCGTTGAACCAGTACAGCTTGGGCCGCAGGGTCGCGCGCTCGGGGTCGAGCCCCTGGAACCCGGGGGTTTCGGAGCTCCGCGCGCCCCCGTCGGCCGCGGCCGGGCGCGGCGGCTCGGAGCCGCCCGCCGCCACCAGGACGGTCTCGCTCTCCGGCTCCAGTGCCTCGTCGAGCGAGAGGTAGCCGAGCCGCCCGCGCTCGCGGCGGCCCAGTACGTACGCGAGGACGAAGACCGCCACCAGACCGACCGCGAGGGCGGGGATCATCGGGACGAAGATGTCGGACGCGTCGAGCTTGAGGGCGGTGGCGGCGCGGGCGGTCGGGCCGCCCCAGGGCAGGGTGTTCATCACGCCGTTGGCGGTGGCGGCCACTCCCGTCATCACCACCAGGCTCATCCCCAGCCGCTTGTACAGCGGGTACATCGCGGAGACCGTGATCATGAAGGTGGTCGAGCCGTCGCCGTCGAGGGAGACGATGGCGGCGAGCACCGCCGTACCGACGACCACGCGCACGGGGTCGGCCTTGCAGAACCGCAGGATGCCCCGGACCACCGGGTCGAAGAGGCCGACGTCGATCATCACCCCGAAGTAGATGATCGCGAACATCAGCATCGCGGCGGTGGGCGCGAGCTTGCCCACGCCGTCGACCACGTAGTCGCCGAGGTGGGCGCCCTTGCCCACGAAGACGCAGAAGAGGGCGGGGATCAGAACCAGCGCCGCGATGGGCGACAGCTTCTTCATCATGATCAGCACCAGGAAGGTAGCGATCATGGTGAAGCCTAGGACGGTCAGCATGGAGGACACCTAACGTTCACCCTTGAACTCCCGCCAGGGGGCTGGCGGTGCGGATGACGTTAGGGCGGTCCTTCCGGCGTCAGCAAGACGTTGACGTGTGAGCAATACGAGCAAAACCCCAGGTCAACGAAGTGCGACCAGCTCGACGGGGAAGCCGTTGAGCACCGCCGTCCCCGACAGCGGGTCCAGCCGCGAGCCGTCGAGCAGCTGGTTGACATTGACCCCAGGCCGCCCGGCGGCGACCCCGAGGCGGGTCTCCGGGCGGTCGTGGCCCCAGCCGTGGGGGAGGCTGACGACACCGGTGCGGACCGAGTCGGTGATCTCCACGGGCGCCGTCACCTCGCCGCCGTCCGCCGTGACGCGCACGGAGTCGCCGTCGCGCAGACCGAGGCGCGCCGCGTCCTCGGGGTGGACGTGGAGGGTGCAGCGGTTGGAACCGCCGTTCAGGGACGGGATGTTGTGCAGCCAGCTGTTGTTGGAGCGCAGGTGCCGCCGGCCGACCAGGACGAGCCCGTCGGGCCGGGCGTCGAGCGCCGCGCGCAGCCGGGGCAGGTCCTCGGCGATCGGGGCGGGCAGCAGCTCGATCCGCCCGCTGCGGGTCCGCAGCACCTGCGGCAGCCGGGGTTTCAGGGGCCCGAGGTCGATGCCGTGCGGGTGGGCGAGCACCCGCTCCAGGTGGAGGCCCCCGGGGTCGGCGCCGAAGCCGTCGCCGTACGGGCCGAGCCGCAGCATCATGTCGAGCCGCCGCTCGGGGCCGCTCTCGCCGGTCAGCTGCCCGGCTAGCTCCCGCGGGTCGCGTCCGTACACGGCCGAGTGCGGGTCGGCCACGGCCTTGCCCAGGGTGCGTTCGACGACCATCGCGTCCACGGCGTCCGGCGGGGCGCCGTGCATCCCGGTGGCCGCGAGGACGAGCCGGGCGTGGATCTCGCACTCGTCGAGCCTGCCCTCGGCGAGCGGCACGGCGGCCCGGGTGTAGCGGACCTGGTTGCGTACGGCGAGGGCGTTGAAGGCGAAGTCGAAGTGGGCGCTCTGCGACGGCGGGGGCGGCGGCAGCACGACATCGGCGTGGCGCGAGGTCTCGTTGAGGTACGGGTCCACGCTGACCATGAAGTCGAGCCCGTCCAGCGCGCGGTCGAGCCGGTCGCCGTCGGGGGCGGAGAGCACCGGGTTCGCCGCGCACACGATCAGCGCCCGGATCTGCCCCTCCCCCGGTGTCTCGATCTCCTCGGCGAGGGCCGCGGTGGGCAGCTCCGACTTGGCCTCGGGGTGGCCGCCGACCCGGCTGCGCCAGCGGCCGATCTCGAAGCCCCGGCCGGGTCCGGCCGGGCGCGGGGCGCGGTCGGTGGCGGAGAGCGGGAAGAGCGCGCCGCCGGGCCGGTCCAGATTGCCGGTGAGGATGTTGAGGACGTCGACGAGCCAGCTGGCCAGGGTGCCGTGCTCCACCGTGCAGCTGCCGATGCGGCCGTAGACGGCGGCGGTGGGCGCCGCCGCGAGCTCCCGGGCGAGGACGCGGATCTCGTCCGGGTCGAGGTCGCAGGCCGCCCCGACCGCCTCGGGGGTGAACTCCCGTACGGCATCGTGGACTTCGGGCATTCCCTCCACCACGTCCGCGAGTTCGCCGGGCGAGGTGAGCTTCTCCTCGAAGAGGACGTGGGCGAGCGCGGCGAGCAGCAGCGCGTCGGTGCCCGGCCGGGGCGCCAGATGGCGGTCGGCGAGCTTGGCGGTCCGGGTGCGGCGCGGATCGACGACCGTGAGGGTGCCGCCGCGCGCCCGCAGGGCCTTGAGTTTCCCGGGGAAGTCCGGGGCGGTGCACAGACTCCCGTTGGACTCCAGGGGGTTGGCGCCGAGCAGCAGCAGATGGTCGGTGCGGTCGAGGTCCGGCACCGGTATGGCGAACGGGTCGCCGAAGAGGAGCCCGCTGGAGACGTGCTTGGGCATCTGGTCGAGGGTGCTGGCGGTGAAGAGGCTGCGGGTGTGCAGGGCGCCGAGCAGGACGGGCGGGTAGAGGGCGCCGGCCATGGTGTGGACGTTGGGGTTGCCGAGCACCACTGCGACGGCGTCGGCGCCGTACGTCTCGACGACCGGCCGGATCCGCTCCGCGACCAGGCCGAACGCCTCGTCCCAGGTCGCCTCCACCAGTCTGCCGTCCCGGCGGACCAGGGGCGCGGTGAGCCGGTCGGGGTCGGCGTCGATCTCCCCGAACGAGGCGCCCTTGGGGCAGATGAACCCCTGGCTGAACACATCGTCCCGGTCGCCGCGGGCACCGGTGACCCGGGTTCCCTCGACGGTCAGGGTCAGCCCGCAAGTGGCTTCGCAGAGGGGGCAGATGCGGAGTGCGGACATGGGGGGTCCTCCCCGGGGCGGCGGGCGGGTGACGCACGGGCGATCCCGAGCATACCGACCGGTAGGCATGGTGACGAGGGCCATGACGCGGTGCGCCGGGCGCGCGTGCCGGGCATCGGGGCGCGGGAGGGGTTCGACACGGCACGGGCGAGGGGCGAAAGGGCACAGCCGGGGGCCGAAGGACCGGCCCTCAGCCCAGCGTCCTGGCCAGATACGCGTGCAGCAGCTCCCGGGTCTCGGACACGATGCCCGGGTCCCCCGCCGGGTCGGTACGGAAGGCGAGCCGCAGCAGGGCGTCCGCGGCCTCGACCGCCACCAGGATGGTCAGCCGCAGCTCCGCGTCGGGGGCGCGGCCGAACTGGGCCGGGAGCAGTTCGGCGAGCCGCTCGGCCAGCAGGTGGTTGGCGTCGGCGGCGGGGTCGGCGACCGGCTGCGGCCCGCCGAAGTCCACCAGGTTGAAGCCGGGCACGGTCTTCTTCAGGACCAGGTACTCGTCCAGCACCGCGTCGATCGCCCCGCGCCAGTCCTCGGCCTCGATGGTGGCGAGCCGGGCGCCGACGATCTCCGCGAACCGGTCGAGGTTGCGGGCGGCGAGCGCCTCGGCGAGGGCCCGTTTGTTGCTGAAGAAGCGGTACACCGAGCCGATGGGCACGCCCGCCCGCTGGGCCACGGCCCGGGTGGAGAGGTCCTCGTAACCGGTCTCGTCCAGCAGTTCGGCGCAGGCGTCCAGGATCCGGCTGAGGCGCTCGGCACTGCGTCGCTGCACGGGTGCGCGGCGGAGGTTCGCATGGGGCACGGCCCCATCATGCCGCCCTCGGCCGGTTCTGCCGTTGACGCGGTCCGATCCTAATCCTACGGTGACCCATAGGATTGCAGGATTCTTCAGCGGCGGGAGCGGCGGATGACCACCAGCAGCGAGCAGGCCAGGAAGACGGCACAGGCGCTGTCGTACTCCCCGGGGTTCGGTAACGAGCACAGCTCGGAGGCGGTTCCCGGCGCCCTGCCGCATGGCCGGAACTCGCCGCAGCGCGCCCCCCTCGGGCTCTACGCGGAGCAGTTGAGCGGCTCCGCGTTCACCGAGCCCAGGGCGCACAACCGCCGCTCCTGGCTGTACCGGATCACGCCGTCCGCCGCCCACCCCGCGTTCGTCCGGACCGACAACGGCCGGCTGCGCAGCGCGCCCTTCACCGAGACCGTGCCCGACCCCAACCGGCTCCGCTGGAACCCGCTGCCGGAGCCGGCGGCCGGCACGGACTGGCTGGCGGGTCTGTGGACGCTCGGCGGCAACGGCGACGCCACCCAGCGCACCGGCATGGCCGTGCACCTCTACCACGCCAACGCCTCCATGGACCGGGTCTTCAGCGACGCGGACGGCGAGCTGCTGATCGTCCCCGAGCGCGGCGGACTGCTGCTGCGCACCGAGTTCGGCCTGCTCGCGGCAGGTCCCGGGGAGGTCGCGCTGATCCCGCGCGGGGTGCGCTTCCGGGTCGAGCTCCTCGACGCGACGGCCCGCGGCTATGTGTGCGAGAACTACGGGCAGCCCTTCCAGCTCCCCGACCTCGGCCCGATCGGCGCCAACGGCCTCGCCAACGCCCGGGACTTCCTCGCGCCGGTCGCGGCCTACGAGGAGGTGACGGGTCCGGTGGAGGTGGTCAACAAGTTCTGCGGCAACCTGTGGAGCGCGCGGTACGACCACTCGCCGCTGGACGTGGTCGCCTGGCACGGCAACCATGTGCCGTACGTGTACGACCTGCGCCGCTTCAACGTCATCGGCACGATCTCGTACGACCACCCGGACCCGTCGATCTTCACGGTCCTCACCTCCCCCTCCGACACCCCGGGCCTCGCGGGCGTCGACTTCGTGGTCTTCGCGCCGCGCTGGCTGGTCGGCGAGGACACGTTCCGGCCGCCGTACTTCCACCGCAATGTGATGAGCGAGTACATGGGCCTGATCGAAGGCGCGTACGACGCGAAGGCGGAGGGCTTCGTTCCCGGCGGCGGCTCGCTCCACAACATGATGTCGGCGCACGGCCCCGACCGGGAGACCTTCGACAGGGCGAGCGCCGCCGAGCTGAAGCCGCAGAGGATCGACGACGGCCTCGCGTTCATGTTCGAGACGCGGTGGCCGGTGACGGCGACGGAGCAGGCGGCGTCGGCGGAGCACCTCCAGCGGGGGTACGACGAGGTGTGGCGGGGGCTGGAGCGCCACTTCCGCGCGTGACGCGCGCGCCGGCGGTCCCGGCGCGCGCGGTACCGTCCGCGTGCCCGGTGCGGCCGGATCCTGAGCCACACCTTCCGCCGCGCCCCAGAGCCTGATACGGAATGCCCGTGACCTCCTCGACCCCCGCACCGCCCCCGGCCTCCTCCTTCGCTCCGGACTCACTGGTCCTGAACCGCAAGCTGCCACTGTGGTACCAGGTCTCGCAGTCCCTGCGGGCGTCGATACTGGGCCGCACCCCCGACGCCTCGCTGCGACTGCCCACCGAGGAGCGGCTCGCCGCGCACTACGGCGTGAGCGTGCTGACCATGCGGCAGGCGCTGAAGGAGCTGGAGGAGGAGGGGCTGATCACCCGGCACCGGCGGCGCGGCACGTTCATCGAGCCGGCCGCGCGGCGGGGGGCACCGGTGCGGCTGCTCGGCTCGATCGACGCGATCGTGGCGCAGCAGTCGGGGGAACCGACGACGGTGCTGGGGCACGGGGCCGGGCCGGTGCCGGGGGAACTCGCGGAGTACTTCCCCGACTGCGACTCGGTGGTCACCTACCGCCGTCTGCGCCGCGACGGCGCCAGCGGCGAGCCCGCGAACTGGGCGGAGAACGCGGTCCGCCCCGAACTCGCGGCCTCCATCGACGTCCGGGACCTCGAACGGTGGCCGATGACGAAGGTGCTGCGGGATTCGGTCGGGGTCAGGATCAGCCGGATCACCGACACGGTCGAGGCGAGACTGGCGGACCCCCGGACGGCGGAGCTCCTGGAGGTCCCGCTGCTGTCACCGATCCTGCACTACACGGGGGTGTCGTACGACGCGGCGGGCCGGGTGGTGGACGTGGCCCGGATCCGGTACCGGGGGGACCGTTTCGCCTTCTCGGTCACGGTGGAGGCGTCGCGGTAGGGCGGGCTCTCGGCGCGGATGCTCTGTGGCTGAGCGTGGGGTTCGCCTGCGGGTGCTCTGTGGCGGGTCGCGCAGTTCCCCGCGCCCCTGGGTGGTTGGGGGCGCGGGGAACTGCGCGAGCAACCCTCCACGGTCCGCAGCCGAACAGGGGCCGGGGGCCGGGGGCGCGGCCCCCGGAAGAACCGCCTCACCCCCACCCACCGCCCCCACCCCCCTAGCATGGGCCCCCGTGAGTGACGACCTGCAGCCGCTCGACGACCTGATGCCCTGGTCCGTGGCCCCCCTGCGCCCGGGCCGCCCCTGGGTCACCGCCCCGGACGCCCGCACGCTCGGAACCCGCTGGGCCACCCTCGTCCAGGCCGACGCCCCCACCCGCGAACGCCTCTTCCGCCCCACCCGCCCCCGCACCCTCCACACCCGCGTCCCCGCGCTCCCCTCCCCGGGCCACACCGGCACCGCCCCGCTCGCCCTGGAAGCCGGCCCCTGCCCCGCCCCCGTCCGCTTCACCCACGGCGCCTTCGACCAGCAGTGGCTGATACCCGATCACCGCCTCCTGGACGCCGCCCGCCCGGAGCTGTGGCGCGTCGCCGACGAGCGGCAGCTGTTCGCCGTGGAGCAGGGGTACGTGCCGAAGGCCACCGGGCCCGCCCTCACCGTCTCCGCGCTGCTCCCCGACGGCCGCTCCCCGGCCGGCCGGGGAGGCCGCATCCGCCCCCTCTACCGCCGCCCGGGCGGCGCCGAGCCCAACGTCGCGCCGGGCCTGCTCGCCCTGCTCGGCAAGGAGTACGGGCGCCAGGTCGCCCCCGAGGACCTGTTCGCCTGGGTCGTGGCCGCCGCCCTGCCCTCCCCCGCCGGGTGCGTACTGCCGCTCACCCCCGACCCGGTCCTCTGGGCGCGGGGCGTGGAGCTGGGGCACCGGATCACCGCGCTGACCGTGCGCGGGGCGCGCGGCGGCGAGAAGCCCCGGCTGCCCGGCGGCCGGCGGCCGTATGTGCGGGCCGCGATCCCGCCCCGCCCCGACACGCTGCGCTACGACGCGGAGGACGAGAGCCTGTATCTCGGCGAGGGCCGCGTCTCCCCGGTGCCCCGGGCCGCCTGGGAGTTCGAGGTGGGCGGGGTGCGTGTGCTGGAGGCGTGGTTCGAGGAGCGGACGCGGAGCGGCGAGCCGGGAACCCTGGAGGCCGTACGGCCCGCGTCCTGGCCGCAGGAGTGGACGTCCGACCTCCTTGAGCTCGTCACCGTCCTGGCCCTGCTCGACGAAGTCCGCCCGGACCTGCGGGAGCTGGCGGACGGTCCCCGCCTCGCCCGCGAACGGCTGGTCGAGGCACGCGTCCTGCCCGTACCGCCGTCGGCCCGCCGCCCCGCCTCCGTACTCGACCATCCGGAAGAGGGCCCGGACGGGCAGCTGGCCCTCCTCTGAGGAGCGCCGCCGCCGAGCCGCCCGTGACAAAAGTGCCCCATACACGATAAGCACGGCTCCCATGAGCACTCCGCAGCCCCAGCCCCTCCCCCTCGACGGCATCACCGTCGTCGCCGTGGAGCAGGCCGTCGCCGCCCCCTTCGCCACCCGCCAGCTCGCCGACCTCGGCGCCCGGGTCATCAAGGTCGAGCGGCCCGACGGCGGCGACTTCGCCCGGCACTACGACACCGCCGCCCGCGGCCTCGCCTCGCACTTCGTCTGGTGCAACCGCGGCAAGGAGTCGATCGCCCTCGATCTGAAGGACCCGCGCGGACTGGACGTCCTGCGGCGGCTGATCGCCGGGGCCGATGTGTTCGTGCAGAACCTGGCGCACGGGGCCGCCGCCAGGATGGGCCTGGACGCGGCCACGCTGTGCGCCGCGCACCCGCGCCTGGTCGCGGTCGACATATCGGGGTACGGGGCCGACGGCCCGTACGCGCACAGACGGGCGTACGACATGCTCGTCCAGTGCGAGGCCGGGCTCGTCTCGGTGACGGGGACGCCGGAGCAGCCCGTGAAGGCGGGTGTCCCGGCCGCCGACATCGCCGCCGCCATGTACGCGTACTCGGGCGTCCTCGCGGCGCTGCTGCGCCGGGGCACGACCGGCCGGGGCGGCCCGGTGGAGATCTCGATGCTGGACGCGCTGGCGGAGTGGCTGGGCCATCCGCTGCACCATGTGATGCACGGGGGGACGGAACCGGCGCGCACCGGCGTCGCGCACGCCGTCATCGCCCCGTACAACGCCTATGCGACGGCCGACGGCCAGGTGCTGCTCTCCGTACAGAACGACCGTGAATGGCGCAGACTGGCCGTACAGGTCCTGGAGCGACCGGAGTTGGCCGATGATCCGGCGTACGCGACCAATACCGCGCGGACCGCGCACCGGGGGCGGACCGACAAGGCGGTCGGGGACGCGCTGGCCCCGATGACGTCCGCCGAGGCGGTGACGCGGCTGGATGCGGCGGGCATCGCCTGCGCCCGGCTCAACACGGTCGCCCAGGTCGCCGCGCATCCGCAGCTCGCCGCGCGCGACCGCTGGCGGGAGGTGGACTCGCCGGTGGGCCCGCTGCGGGCGCTGCTGCCGCCGGTCGGTCTGCCGGGCGGCCCCGAGCCGCGGATGGGGGCGGTGCCGGCCTTGGGCGAGCACACCGAAGCGCTGCTGCGAGCCCTGGGGATGACAGAGGAGCTGACAGCAGCGCTGCGCCGGGACGGCGTGATCGCCTGAGCATGGATCAGAAAGTCAAAGGGTTCTCGGGAATCCGGTTTCCCGGGGTGCCGGATTCTCGGGAAGTCACTGATCGTGGGCTGTCGTGGACTTCAGCCGCGGCTGCCGAAGAGCGAGCGGCGAAGGCGCCGCAGCGGGGCGAAGAGCGAGACGCGGGCGCTCTTGCTCCTCCGACTGTGCGCGATGTCACGCGAGGTCAGCTCACGCATCAGCAAGGTCGCCTCGGCCGACTCCCGCAGCGGGACGGCGGGACCGCCCAGCACCGAGAGATGGCGGTCGAGCCGCGAGCTGGTCGCACTGCTCCCGCAGGTGATGGCAGGTACTCGCGCCCTGCTGCGCACTGTTATCTGTTCCATGTCACTCCCCACCCATACGAGGGCACCCGGCCCCGGGCAGGGTAACCCTATCGCCCCCGCGTCACACTCGTGTATCCCGGTGGTGGGATTCACCTCTCCCGAGGAGGGGTTGACAGAAGCACCCGGTTACTCTCTGAATATGCCTGATTCCAGGGCGAGTTGGACAGTGCGTCCAAGGGGGCCGCTACCGCGCTGACCTGAGCTAACGTGGAGAGGATCCGCGGTAGTTGGTCGTCTTGTGGTCGTCCCGTCGCCAAGGAGGCCCCGCCAGTGAGCGAAGTGCCGGGCAGCGAACAGCGCGTGATCCAGGGACGCTACCGTCTGCTCTCCCCGCTCGGCCGCGGCGGCATGGGCGAGGTGTGGCGGGCGCGCGACGAGGTGCTGGGGCGCGAGGTCGCCGTGAAGGAGGTACGAGCGCCGGCCGGGCTGGACTCCACCGACGAACAGCGGATGTACGCGCGCCTCGAACGCGAGGCGTGGGCGGCGGCCCGGATATCGCACCGCAATGTGGTGACGGTCTACGACGTGGCGACCCACGAGGGCCGCCCCTGGATCGTGATGGAACTCGTACGGGGGCTCTCGCTCTCCGAGGTGCTGGAGGCGGACGGGCCGCTCACCCCGCGGCGCGCCGCGCACATCGGCGCCGAGGTCCTCGCGGCCCTGCGCGCCGCGCACGCGGCCGGGGTGCTGCACCGCGATGTGAAGCCCGCCAACGTACTGCTCGCCAACGACGGCCGGGTGGTCCTCACCGACTTCGGCATCGCCATGGTCGCGGGCACGTCCACGCTCACGATGACCGGTGAGGTGATCGGCTCGCCCGAGTTCCTCTCCCCCGAACAGGCGCTGGGGCGCACCCCCGGGCCCGCCTCGGACCTGTGGTCGCTGGGCGTGCTGCTGTACGCGGCGGTCGAGGGCAGCTCGCCCTTCCGTCAGTCCACCCCGCTCTCCACGCTGCGGGCCGTGGTGGACGAGGAGCTGCCGCCGCCGCGCCGGGCGGGTGCGCTCGCGCCGGTGATCTCGGGGCTGCTGCGCAAGGACCCGGCCGGGCGTCTGTCGCCGGAGGACGCCGAGCGCCAGTTGCGGGTGGTGGGGGCGGGCGGTGAGGTGCGGGACATCCCACCGCCGTTCCCCGGCCCGGAAGGCGTCCCCACCGTCGTCACGGGCATGCCCGGCGCCGACCCCACGGCGCCGCCGCCGACCCGGGTGGCGCCGGGGACGTACGGCCCGGCGGCCGACGAGGAGCGGCCCCGCCGGAGCGGGGCGGGGGTCCTGCTGGTGGCCGGCGTCCTCGTCCTGCTGCTCGCGCTCGGCGCCCTGGTCTGGGCGCTGGTGCACAGCGGGGGCGACTCGGAGGCCGGGAAGAGCACGGCCGCGACCTCGGTGCCGGGCCCGGCCTCGCACTCCGCCCCGCGCGGCGGCGCCGCCACGAGCCACGGCGCCACCACCGGCGCCGCGAGCAGCACCAGCCCCGGCCCGAGCGGTTCGGCGACGCCCGCGCAGTCCGTGCAGGTCTCCCTGCGGAGTCTGCGCGGAAGTTACCGGGGAACGTGCCCGCCGCCGGACGACGCCGCCCCGGCCGTGGTCGCCACCTTCACCATGGGCCGTACGCCCGTGGACGTCCAGTACCGCTGGGTGACGGCGGACGGGGAGTCGTCCGACCCGGGCTGGAAGACGCTGGACTTCGGGTCCGGCGCAGCGAGGAGCAGGCAGGTGCGGCACGTCGAGTCGGGGTACGGGGCGGCCGGGACCACGCGGAACGCGGTGCGGCTGGAGGTGCGCTCACCGGTCGCGGCGACGTCCAACTCCGTGGCCTACGCGATCACGTGCGAGAAGGAGACCCCGACGAGCGGAGCCCCCTCCTCACCCAGTTCTTCTGCTTCTTCGGCTTCTTCGGCTTCTTCTGCTTCTTCTTCCGCTTCTTCCACGCAGCCGGCGGGCGATGGCTCCGGTCCGCCCGCCGGCTGAGGTGACGCGGGGTGGGGATCAGGCCGCGTTGGCGAAGGTGGGCAGGTAGCCACCGGACTGGCCGGCGGCGGTGGGGTGGTAGGACTCGCCGATGTTGGTCCAGACGAGGCTGTTCAGCCAGGAGCTGCTGGAGCAGATCTCGTGGTTGGTGAATGCCGGGACGACCGAGGCGAAGCTGTAGCCGTGGTCGGCGGCGCGCTTGGCGGTGACCGTGTTCAGCTCGTCCGCGGCGCTGTTGATGGCCGCGCGCGAGGTGTCGCTGAGTCCGAGGAAGCAGCTGCCGCCGATCTTGTAGAAGTGCGGGTAGCCGATGACGACGACGTGGGCGTTGGGGGCCTTGGCTCTGATCGCGTCGTAGACGGAGTCGAGCTTCGCGGGCAGGACGGTGTCGGCGTAGGTGCGCGCCTGGTTGATGCGGTTGAGGCAGGTGGACTGCGAGTTCAGGACGCAGGTGGTCATGACGTCGGAGAAGCCCGCGTCATTGCCGCCGATGGTGATCGAGACGAGGTCGGTGGCGGAGTTGAGCGGGCCGAGCTGACCTGCCTTCACATCGTCGGTGGTCGCGCCGGAACAGGCGGTGAAGGCGAACGAGGCGGGGGCGTGGGACGCCGCCCACAGGGACGGGTAGGCCTTGGGCGAGCGCTTGCAGGAACCACTTGAGCTGTCGTACGTACCGGTTCCCACTCCCGAGGAGTAGGAGTCGCCGAGCGCCACGTAGTCGGTGCCCGCGGCCTGGGCGTGGGTCGCGGCACTGGCCACGCCTGCCCCGGTGAGGGCGAAAGCGGCGGTCAGGAAGATCGACGACACATGGGCCGTCATACGGGAGAGCTTCATGTGGGGGCCTCCTAGTGCGGGATATCCGCCACAGATGTGGTACCAGCGAGTAGGGATCACCGGAAGTGGACATGCCAAGAACTTTCAGAAATACGCTCCTACGGGGGAACCCCTGACCATGAGTTCCCGTCAATTGACCTTGGCAGCACGGAACTTCACTGCACGCCCCTTGCCCCGGCGGGCCTGCGGGGAGTGCGCGCGGCGCCGCCGGCGGTGCCCGGGCGGAAGGACTCCTGGGGGGCGCCCGCTACCGCACGGCTCCCCCGGCGCCCCGGCCCAACGGGACAAAACACCGTGCACGGCGGGGCGTGTTGCCGGATCATGGAAGCCATGTCCGCGAACCCTGAAGCAACGCTGCCGATCCGGCTGAACGTGGACGACAGCGACTCCCCCTCCGATGTCGTCGACGCGCTGTTCCTCGGCCGGTTCGCCACGGGCGAGCAGCCCTTCTCGCACAGCTCCTCCATCGACCGCGTCAAGAAGGGCGCCAGCCTGCTGCCGCCGAGTGCGTCCGTACTGCGCGCGGCGCGCGACGACGACCGCAGCGCCACGCTCGCCGAGGGCGAGGGCTGGACGCTGCTCGTCTCCCGCTGGAACCGGGGCGCGGACGTCACGGTGACCGCGACCAGCGAGGAGCTCGCCGAGCGCGTGCTCAAACAGGCCACCGAGGGCGCGGAGGACGAGCCGGAGCCGGTCCCGGAGAACGTGACCATGGGCTTCTGGTACGTCTCACCGCGCCGCGGCCCGCACCGGACCACCCGTCAGATCGCGGCCGGTACCTGGGACGAGGTCCGCCCCAACTACACCGCCCCGGTGGCCGAGGCGATGGACCGCCTGATGAAGGTGACCCCCGACGACATCGCGGGCCGGCTGCTGCTCCTCCACGGCCCGCCGGGCACCGGCAAGACATCGGCGCTGCGCACGCTCGCCCGCTCCTGGCGCGACTGGTGCCAGGTGGACTGCGTACTGGACCCCGAGCGCCTCTTCAACGACGTCGGCTATCTGATGGACATCGCGATCGGTGAGGACGACGGCTCGGCGAAGGGCCGCTGGCGGCTGCTGTTGCTGGAGGACTGCGACGAACTGATCCGGGGCGAGGCCAAGCACACGGCCGGGCAGGCCCTGTCCCGGCTGCTGAACCTGACGGACGGTCTGCTCGGCCAGGGGCGCAACGTCCTGGTCGGCGTCACCACCAACGAGGACCTGGAGCGCCTGCACCCCGCGGTCGTCCGCCCCGGCCGGTGTCTGGCCCGTATCGAGGTGGGCCCGATGACCCGCCGCGAGGCGGTCACCTGGCTGGGCACGGAGGAGGGCGTCGGCCGCGAGGGCGCGACCCTCGCGGAGCTGTTCGCACTGCGGCGCGGGACGGCGCCGCCGAGCGTCCCGGATCCGAGGGAGAACGCGGACGCGGGGCTGTACTTGTAGGAGGGGTTGGAGGGGTTGGAGGGGTTGGAGGGGTTGGAGGGGTTGGAGGGGTTGGAGGGGTTGGAGGGGTTGGAGGGGTTGGAGGGGTTCCAGAGGGGTTTGCAGGAGGGGTCAGTCGCCGTACACCGCCCGTACCGCGTCCGCCACCGCCGCCTGCGCGGCTTCGCGGCCGAGGCCCAGGCGCCGCACCTCCTGGGCGTACGTCCGGGCCGCCGCCGCGGCCCGGCGCTCCGCCGCGTCGCCCGCCGCCGCGACGAACGTGCCGTTGCGGCCACGCGTCTCGATCACCCCGTCCGCCTCCAGCGCGCGGTAGGCCTTGGCCACGGTGTTGGCGGCGAGCCCGAGCTCCTCGGCGAGGCCGCGCACGGTGGGCAGTTTGTACCCCACGGGCAGCACCCCCTCCCGGGCCCGCTCGGCGATCTGGGCCCGCAGCTGCTCGTACGGCGCGTCGGGGGCTTCCTGGTCAATGACGATCTTCAGGGTCACAGGCCGATTCTGCCCCTCCCGCGCGCGGGACGAAAATGGGAGGCGCCCGCAACGCCCCGCGCGTAGCGTCCGACGCGATGTCCGACGACTGCGCTACGGAGACATGTCTTGTCCGCGAACTTGGCTGAACCCGGCTCCGCCCTCACCGTCACTCTGGTCAAGGGCGGCCGTACGAAGATCGGCTACCCGGCGACGGTGGTGTCCGACGACGGCGTCCGGCTCACCGTCCGCGCCCCCTGGGCCGCCGACGGCGTCCGCGACTTCGGGTTCGTCCGCTTCGAGCCGGGCGATGTCTTCACCGAGCACTACTGGCGGCACCGCTGGTACGCGGTGAAGGAGGTCCGGGCGGCCGACACCTCGCTCAAGGGCTGGTACTGCGACATCACCCGGCCCGCCGTGGTGCGTGAGGGGGCGCTGGTCGTCGAGGACCTGGACCTCGACCTCTGGGTCTCCGCGGACGGTACGACCGTGCTCCGCCTGGACGAGGACGAGTTCGCCGAGAGCGGTCTGGCCGACCGCGACCGGCAGGCGGCGGACCGGGCCGTACAGGCCCTGGACGAGCTCGAACTCCTGGCCCGGCGGGGCGGACTCACGGCGTTGACCGGCCAGTCGTCCGGGCCGGCGCGGGAGAACGGCTCTTCTTAACCGGCTCTCAGTCGTCCCTTAACGCGGCCATAAAGATCGCCGTCTCCCGCTCCCAGCAGCCGTTTTCGCGTGATCCGGCGGCTAGCGTGCTGCACGCCCACCCCCCGTGCAGCACCGAAGGAGAACGCCACGATGACCGCTCGTCGCACCGCCACCGCCGCCGCCCTGGCCCTGGCGCCGCTCGCGCTGACCGGGCTGGCGGCCGGTCCTGCCGCCGCCCACGGCTCGATGACGGACCCGGTCAGCCGGGTCTCCGCCTGTTACGCCGAGGGGCCGGAGCACCCCCGCTCGGCCGCCTGCAAGGCGGCCGTCGCCCTCGGCGGCACCCAGGCGCTCTACGACTGGAACGCGGTCAACATCGCCAACGCTGCGGGCCGGTCGAAACAGATCATCCCGGACGGCAGGCTCTGCAGCGCGGGCAACGACAAGTACAAGGGGCTCGACCTGGCGCGCGCCGACTGGCCGTCCACCCGGCTCAGCCCCGGGCGGCACACCTTCCGCTACAAGGGCACGGCTCCCCACAAGGGCACCTTCGAGCTGTACCTCACCAAGGACGGCTACGACCCGACGAAGCCGCTGAAGTGGTCGGACCTGGAGGCCGCGCCGTTCGCCAGGGTGGCGAACCCGCCCATGAGCAACGGCGACTACGTCTTCGACGCCACGCTGCCCGCCAAGTCGGGCCGCCACCTCGTCTACTCGGTCTGGCAGCGCTCCGACAGCCCCGAGGCCTTCTACACCTGTTCCGACGTGGTGTTCGGCAAGGACAGCGCCTCCGGGTCCGCCCCGGCCCCGACCGCCTCGGCGCCGACGCGGCGGCAGATCGAGGACGGCGCCGCCAAGTCGACGGTGGAGCACCACGGTCACGGTGACGACGACGCCAAGACCGGTGCGGGCGCCCCGGCGCGGCCTGCGGCCGGCCAGGGCGAACCGGGCGGCGCCGGGAAGCGGTCGGGCAACGCGCCGCACACCGACAGTGTGGCCGCGGCTCCGGCCGCCAGCGCCGTGCCCCGCACCGAGAACCTCGCCGAGACGGGCGGCAGCGGGTCCACCCCGTATCTCGCGTTCGGTGGTGCGGGGACGCTGGCCGCCGGGGCCGTGTTGCTCCTGCTGGCCGCCCGCCGCCGGCGCGGTTTCAGCCGATGACGGACGCGCAGGTGGTGGGGGTGGCGTGCGCGGGGTCGAGCGCGTTGACGACCTCGTGGTAGGTGACGCGGTCGGTGAGGCCCATCGCCACGTGCTCGGAGAGGTCCAGGGCGCACTTGTCCTGGATGAGGACGTTGTCGACGTCCGGGCCGTTCAGGAACTGGGTGCGGTACGGGGTGACGACCTCGTCGTACCGGCTGGTGATGACGGTGTAGTGCACTCCGGGAACGGTGTCGCCGCCCGCGTTGAGCTTGGTCAGGAACGGTGATCCGGCCACCTGGTCGGCGAGGCCGGGGGT
Source organism: Streptomyces sp. NPDC031670 (assembly GCF_055580545.1). Taxonomy (NCBI): domain Bacteria; kingdom Bacillati; phylum Actinomycetota; class Actinomycetes; order Kitasatosporales; family Streptomycetaceae; genus Streptomyces; species Streptomyces sp. NPDC031670. The sequence continues at coordinate 172,341 of NZ_JBVILC010000012.1, forward strand.
GCTGAGTCTGAGCAGGTCCTCGGCGCCGGGGAAGTAGGGCAGCAGCGCGGTGAGGCCGAGCAGGGTGGTGCCGTGGTTGTCGGGCGCTATGCCGACCAGGGCGTTCACCTTGGAGGCGCCGCCCAGGAACTTCAGGTACCAGCGCGGCATCATCCCGCCCTGGGAGTGGCCCACGAGATCGGCCTTGGGGGCGCCGGTCGCCGCGAGCACCCGGTCCACGAAGCCGGCGAGCTGTCCGGCCGACTTGTCGATGGGGCCGAGGCCGTCGAAGAGCGGGACGCCGGGGAGCTGGCCGTAGTCGAGGGAGAAGACGCAGTAGCCCCGGTCGACCAGGTACGGGGCGAGGGCCAGCCAGTTGTCGACCGAGTTCCCGAAGGTGCCGTGGACCAGGACGACGGGGCGCGGGTGGGCGGCGGAGGGCTTGCAGGAGTAGTCGTTCCAGCCGCTGGTGGGGGCGGCGGTCTGGGCGTGCGCGGCGGTCGCGGGCACCAGGGCGGCGGCGGCGAGCAGCAGGGCTGCCAGCGGACGGGCGGACAGACGTCTGCGGGGGCGGCGGATCCTGGAGGGCAGCATGGGGTGAACTCCTTGCGGCTCAGGGGGAGTTGTGGGGGTATGCGCCCTGTGATCCGGACCACAAGTGTTGTTCTTTCGCCAAATTACGCACCAGTAGCCGGAGAGTGAAGTTACGCGTCAGTAAAAACTGCCGTGCCCCCGGTGATTGACTGGTACGGCCGGACCGGTGTCAGGCGGCGTCGGCCCGCGGGCCGTCGGAGGCGGCGGCCGGGGCGGGCCGCGCCAGCGCCCCCGGCATGATCGCGGCCGGGCCGAAGCGGGCGCGGGCCCGGTCGGCGACCGCTTCGATCCGGCGGGCCCGGTCGTCCACGGGGTCGAACGTCAGCTGCCGGGAGGCCTGCCGGGCGGGGACGAGCCCCTCGGCCCGCAGGGAGACGCTCCGGACGCGGGCCCGCTGGAGGCCGAGCGACTCATGGATCGCGTAGGCCGCCGCGATGAGCGCCGGGGAGTGGGCCGTGGGCTCGCGCAGGGTGCGGCCACGGGTGGTGGTGGAGCGGTCGGCGTACCGGACGGTGAGCGTCAGGGAGCGGCACACCTGCTCCGTGCCGCGCAGCCGGACGCCCAGCTCCTCCGCGAGGGAGAGCAGCGCCCGGCGCTGGCGGTCACGGTCCACCTCGTCGCGGGGGAAGGATCGTTCGGCGCCGAGGGAGCGGGACGCCGCGCTCGGGACGACGGGGGTGCGGTCGATGCCCAGGGCCCGTTCGTGGAGTTCGCGCCCGGCCCGCGCGCCGACGATCCGCTGGAGGGTGGCGAGCGGGGCGGCGGCGACCCTGCCGATCGAGTCGAGCCCGTACGAGCAGAGGGTGCGGGCGGTCGCGGGGCCGACCCCGTCCAGCGCCGCGACGGGCTTGTCGGTCAGGAACCGGGGCACCTCCTCCGGGGGCAGCACCAGGGTCGCGCCCGGCCGGGCGCCCCGGGCCGCCATCCGGGCCAGCATGGGGTTGGGCCCGGCCCCGATGGTGCAGTCCACCCCGCGGTGGGCGAGCGCCCTGACCCGGATGACGGAGGCGAGCTGGGCCGCGTTCCACCCGAAGTACCGCTCGGCGCCCCGCACATCGACGAGCGCGGCGTCCGGCGGGAGGGCCTGGACGACCGGGGTGAGACCGCCGAGCATCGCGAGCAGACCGGGGAGGGCGGCCTCGCAGCCGCCGGTGTCCCCGGACGGCACATGGAAGCGGACGCAGAGGATCATCCCGCACTCCCCCGGCTCTGGTGCCACAGCTTCCGGCCGGTGGCGGCGGGTTCACCGGCGGGCCGGAGGTCGGCCCAGGGGTTCAGCCGGTAGCCGGTGGGCAGCTCGATGCGGCGCCCGTCGTCGCTCTCCCCGCCGGGCGTCCCCTCGCCGTCCCCGCCGGCGCCCTCGTCTGCGTCCTCGCGGTCAGGGGCAGGGGCCGACAGCCGGGCGGCGACCGCGTCCAGGCCGCCCTCGCGGCGCAGTTCGGCCAGCTCGGCCAGGTTCCAGGCCGCGGCGCCCACCACGCTGAGGCTGCGCGGCCCGCGCCGCTGCACCACTCCGCGTACCAGCAGAAGCCAGGAGTGGAAGACGGTGTGGGCGCAGGCGGCGTGGCTGTCGCCGAAGAAGGCGAGGTCGACCAGGCCCGTCCCGTCGTCCAGCGTGGTGAAGATGACCCGCTGCCCGGACCGGACGGGCGGGGTCTGGGTGGCCGCCTTGGCGCCCGCGACCAGGACGGTCTCCCCGTGCGCGGCGTCCCGCAGCCGCTTGGCCGAGACCACGCCCAGCTCCTTCAGGAACGTCTCGTGGTCCACCATCAGATGGCGGGAGGCGTCCATGCCGAGGACGCCCAGCTCGGCGCTGAGCCGCTCCGCCTCGTCGAGGTCGGGCAGTCCCGCGCGGGCCGTCCGCCGCCCGTCGCCGAGCGGGAGCTGACCGCCGCCGGACCCGGCCGCCCGCTGGGCGCGGTGCAGTTCGGCGAGGTGCAGCAGCAGGTCGCGCCGGTTGCCGCCGAACGCGTCGAGCGCGCCGACCTGGGCGAGCCGTTCGGCGACGGGGCGGCTGGGCCTGGCCCGCCGCCAGAAGTCGAGCAGCGAGGAGTAGGGCTGCTCCTGTTCGATCCGGGCGGTCTCGGCCTCGCTGATCCCCTGGACGTCCGCGAGGGCGAGGCGGAGCCCCCAGGTCCGGGAGTCGGACACCAGTTCGATGCGATGGACGGCCGCCGACCGGTTCACGTCCACCGGCAGGATCGGCACCCCGCGCCGCCGCGCGTCCGCGAGGAGCAGCCGCTTGGGGTACATCCCGGGGTCGTGGGTGAGCAGCCCGGCGTAGAAGGCGGCCGGGTGGTGGGCCTTCAGCCAGGCCGACTGGTAGGTCGGCACGGCGAAGGCGACGGCGTGCGCCTTGCAGAAGCCGTACGAGCCGAAGGACTTGATGATCTCCCAGGTGCGCTCGACGACCTCGGGCGGATACCCGCGCCCGGCCGCGCACGCGGTGAACCAGACGCGGATCCTCTCCTGCGACTCGGGGTCGGAGAGGGCGCGCCGCGCCTGGTCGGCCATGGCCCGGTCGCAGCCGGTCATGACGGCCAGCATGTTGATGATCTGCTCGTGGAAGACGACCACGCCGTAGGTCTCCCCCAGGACGTCCGCCAGGTCCTCGTGCGGGTGGCGCACCGGGGCCCGGCCGTGGCGCGCCTCGATGAACGGCCGGACCATGTCGGCGGCGACCGGTCCCGGCCGGAAGAGCGAGATGTCCACGACCAGGTCGTGGAAGGTCGAGGGCTGGAGCCGCCCGATCAGATCGCGCTGGCCCGGCGACTCGATCTGGAAGCAGCCGAGCGTCTCGGCGGAGCGGATGAGCCGGTAGGTCGGCAGATCCCCCTCCGGGACCTGGCGCGGGTCGTCGAGGTCCGGTGTGCGGCCGGTGGTGCGGCCGATCTCGGCGACGGCGTGCGCCATCGCCGACTGCATCCGCACCCCCAGGACGTCCAGCTTGAGCAGGCCGAGGTCCTCCACGTCCTCCTTGTCGAACTGGGACATGGGGAACCCCTCCCCGCTGCTCGCCACCACCGGGGTGCGGCGCAGCAGGGTGATGTTGGAGAGCAGCACCCCGCACGGGTGCATGGCGATTCCGCGCGGCAGCCCGTCCAGCGCCTCGACCAGCTCCCACAGCCTGCCGTGCCGCCCCTGCTCCGCCGCGATCTCGCGCAGCTCCGGCAGTTCGGCCATGGCGGTGCGGGCGTCGCGGGCCCGGATGTGCGGGAAGGACTTGGCGATCCGGTCGATCTCGGCCGGGTCCATCGACAGCGCGGCGCCCACGTCGCGTACGGCGTGGCGGACCCGGTAGGTCTCGGGCATGGAGACGGTGGCGACCCGTTCGGTGCCGAAGCGGCCCATGATCGCGCGGTAGACGTCGAGGCGGCGGGCGGACTCCACGTCGATGTCGATGTCGGGCAGCACATAGCGCCGGTGGGACAGGAAGCGCTCCATCAGCAGGCCGTGCTCGACGGGGTCGGCGTGGGCGATGCCGAGGAGGTGGTTGACGAGCGACCCGGCGCTGGAGCCGCGCGCGGCCACCCGGATGCCCATCTCCCTTACGTCGTCGACGACTTGGGCGACGGTGAGGAAGTACGCGGCGAAGCCGTGGAAGGCGATGACGTCCAGCTCCCGGTGCATCCGCTCCCAGTACGCGCGGTCGCGGTCGTAGCCGCGCAGCACCATGCCGGCGGCGGCGCGGGAGGCGAGGACCCGCTGCGGGGTGCGGTCGGCGGCGCCGACGAGATGGGGCTCGGGGAAGTAGCTGTACGTCTTGATGCCCAGCTCCCGGGCGGGGTCGACCCGGCACGCGGCGGCGCTCTCCTCGGTCGTGGCGAGCAGCCGGTGCGCGGCGTCCCGGCGGAACCCGGCGGCCTCGGCGACCCGCTCGGCGGCGCGGGCCATGGCGGCCGGGTCCTTGAGCCAGCGCTCGCCGCTGTCCAGCCCCCGGCGCGGGTCGACGGGGACGAGCCGGCGGGCCGCGTCCAGGACGTCGGCGACCGGCCCGAGCCCGGCGTCCGCGTACCGCACGGCGTTGGTCAGCACGGCCGGCACGCCCTGCTCGGCGGCGAGGCCCAGGGTGCGGGCGGCGAGCCGCAGTGAGCCGGGCCCGGTGCCCGCGCGCCCGTGGTGCACGACCTCAAGCCGCAGGGCGTCGCCGTACAGCTCGCGCCAGGGCGCCAGGAGGCGTACGGCGAGGTCCGGGCGGCCGGCGGAGAGTGCCCTGCCCACCTCGGAGCCGGGTCCGAGCAGCACGGTGAGCCCTTCGGCGGGCAGCGCGGACCAGGACAGGACGGGCGGCCCGTCGGCCGTGTGGGCGGCGGTGATCAGCCGGCAGAGCTCCGCCCAGCCGGTGGCGCCGTCCCGGGCGAGGAAGGTGGCGCGCGGCGCCGACTCGTCGACGAAGGCGCCGCCCCGCACCGGGGTGCGCGGGCGCCGGGCGGGAGCGCTTCCCTTCGCCGGTTCGAGGGGGTGTTCCGGGACGGCCAGGTCGGTGCCGAAGAGCGGGCGCACCCCCTTGGCCGCGCACGCCTTGGCGAAGCGCACCGCGCCGGCGAGGGTGTCCCGGTCGGTGAGGGCGAGCGCGTCCATCCCCAGGTCGGCGGCGCGCTCGACGAGCCGTTCCGGGTGGGAGGCCCCGTACCGCAGGGAGAAACCCGAAACCGTGCGCAGATGCGTGAAGCCGGGCATCCGCACCTCCTGGACCGATCGTTCTCACTTCCCCCTCCTTTCACCATAGACCAATTTCGAACGCACGTACGACACAGATGTTCGATGCGGATCGGGGCGCTCCGCGCGACGGGTCAGCCGTTCGGCTCAGCCCCGACTGCGCCGCCCTGCGGCTCCCCGGAGCGTGAGGACATGACGTTCGTCGACGAGGTGAAGAGCGCCGTCACGGTGCGGGCCGCGCTGCTGGTCATCGGGGTACTCGGGCTGATGGTCGCGTTCATCGCGTCCTACGCCGGGGCCTTCCACAACCCCAGACCGAAGGACGTCCGGTTCGGGGTGGTCGCGCCCGCCGCGGTCAGCGACACGACCGTGGGGCGGCTGAACGCCCTCCCCGGTGGCGCGCTGGACGCCCGCGCGGTCAAGGACACGGCCACCGCCACCCGGAAGCTGCGCGACCGCGACCTCGACGGCGCGCTGATCGTCGACCCGAGGTCCACCACCGACACCCTGCTCGTCGCGGGCGGCGGCGGGGCGTCCCTCTCCCAGGCCGTCGAGCTGGTCGTCACCTCGGTGGAGAAGGCCGGGCACCGGAGCGTGAAGGTGATCGACGTCGCCCCGGCCGACCGGCAGGACGCCCGGGGCCTGTCCTCGTTCTACCTGGTCGTCGGCTGGTGCGTGGGCGGCTATCTGTGCGCCGCGATCCTGGCGATCAGCCATGGCGCCCGGCCCGCCAACATCCAGCGGGCGGTGATCCGCCTCGCCGCCCTCGCGGTGTACTCGATCGCCGCCGGGCTGCTCGGCGCGCTGATCATCGGGCCGGTGCTGGGCGCGCTGCCGGGCAGCTACCCGGGCCTGGCGGGGCTGGGCGCGCTGGTCGTGTTCGCGGTCGGCGCCACCACCCTGGCCTTCCAGGGGCTGGCCGGGATCATCGGCATCGGTCTCGCCATCCTGGTCGTGGTGGTCCTGGGCAACCCGAGCGCGGGCGGCGCCTACCCGTATCCGCTGCTGCCGCCGTTCTGGAAGGCGATCGGCCCCGCGCTGCCCCCGGGCGCCGGCACCTGGGCGGCGCGCTCCATCGCGTACTTCCGGGGCAACGCGGTCACCGGCCCGCTCCTGGTGCTGTCGGCGTGGGCGGTGGCCGGGGCGGCGGTCACCCTGGTCATGGCCGGGCTGCGCAAGAGGGACGAAAACGCGGGGAACGACCCACTGGAGGTGGGCACCCCCTAAGGGGCGTGAGGCACCGCGCGACCAGCCACAAACGGCCCGCAGCCAAGAGACCACCCGATAAGGGGCGCGGGGAACTGCGCGACCGGCCCCCCACCAGCCCGCACCCGAAAACGCCCCCCACGCGCCCTAATACGCCGCAGCCAGCAACCCCTTCGTGTACTCGCTGGACGGCGCGTCGAACACCTGATCCCGCTCCCCGCTCTCCACCAGCACCCCACCCCGCATCACCGCGACTTCGTCGCACACGTGCCGCACCACCGCCAGGTCGTGCGAGACGAACAGGAGCGAGAGGCCGAGCTCGTCGCGCAGGTCCATCAGCAGGTTCAGCACCTGCGCCTGTACGGACACATCGAGCGCCGACACCGGCTCGTCCGCGATGACCAGGCGCGGGCGGACCGCCAGCGCCCGGGCGATGCCGATGCGCTGGCGCTGGCCGCCGCTGAACTCGTGCGGATACCGGTCGAGCCGGTCCTCCGCGAGCCCCACCTGCTTCAGCAGCCCCGCGGCCCGCTCCCGCCGCTCGTCCCGGTCCATCCGGGTGTGGGCGCGCAGCGGCGTGGTGACGATCTCCTCGACCGTGCGGCGCGGGTTGAGCGAGGCGTACGGGTCCTGGAAGACCAGCTGGACGTCCCGGCTCAGCTCGCGGCGCAGCGCGGTGTCGCGGGCGGCGTCCGAGACGTCCCGGCCGTCGAAGCGCACGGTCCCGGCGGTGGGCCGCTGGAGCCCGGCGAGGACCCGGGCGGTGGTGGACTTGCCGGAGCCGGACTCCCCGACCAGACCGAGGGTGCGGCCGGGCTCGATGCGCAGGCTCACGTCCCGTACGGCCACCACCGGCTCGGGCCGGCGCACCGACAGACCGCGCCTGCCCGGGAACTCGACCCGGATTCCGGTGAGTTCGGCGAGAGGCGGGCCGTCCACCACGGGCGCGGCGGGCCGCGGCGGGGTCACCGGCGCCGGCTCGTCGACCGTCGCCAGCCTGCTGCCCGGCACCGTGGCCAGGGTGGGGGCCGCCCCGGTCAGCGCCCGGGTGTAGGGGTGCGAGGCGGCGGCGAGGAGCCGGGCCGTCGCCCCCTCCTCGACGATCCGGCCGTTCCGCATCACCGCCGTACGGTCGGTGAACTCGCCCACCACGCCCATGTCGTGGCTGACGAACAGCACGGCAGTGCCGTTCTCGCGCCCCAACTCGGCGAGCAGATCGAGCACTTGGCGCTGCACCCGGGCGTCGAGCGCGGTGGTGGGCTCGTCCGCGATGACCACGTCCGGTGCGTTGATCAGCGCGGCCGCGATCATCACGCGCTGGCGCATCCCGCCCGAGAACCGGTGCGGATGGTCCCTGGCCCGGGCGGCCGCGATCCCCACCCGCTCCAGCATCGCGGCCGCCCGCTCCCGGCCCTCGGCCCGCGAGGCACCCCGGTGGTGTATCCGGTAGGCCTCCGCGAGCTGCGCCCCGACCGTGTGGAAGGGGGAGAGCGCGGCGAGCGCGTCCTGGAACACCATCGCGATCCGGGAGCCGCGCAGCCCTCGCAGCCGGGACTCGGGAGCGCCGACCACCTCGGTCCCGGCCACCTCGACGCTGCCCTCGATCCGGGTGCGCGCGGGGTCGTGCAGGCCCAGGGCGGCGAGCCCGACGGTGGACTTGCCGGAGCCCGACTCCCCCACCAGGCCGAGCACTTCACCGGCCTTGACCTCCAGGGAGACCCCCTCCACGGCCCGTACGAGCGCGCCCCGCGGGCCGGTGAAGGAGACGGACAGGTCGCGGATGCGGAGCACGGCACTCATACGAGTCTCACTCTCGGGTCGAGCCGCGCCACCAGGAGGTCGGCGAGCGCGACGAACACCACCACGAAGAAGGCGGCGAGCAGGACGGTCCCGACGACCGTGGGCAGGTCGTTCTGGACGACGGAGTCGACGGCGAGCTTGCCGATGCCGTCGATGCCGAAGACGGTCTCGGTGATGAAGGCCCCGCCGAACAGCGCCCCGGCCTCCAGGCCGAGCAGTTGCACCAGCGGGGCTCCGGCGCCGCGCGCGGTGTACTTCAGATGGGCGCGCAGCGTGGACAGGCCCCGGGCGCGGGCGGTGCGGACGTACCCCTCGTGCATCGCCTCCAGCATCTGCGCCCGCGCGAGCCGGGCGAACACGGCCGCGTTGACGAAGCCGAGGACCAGCCAGGGCAGTGCGAGCCCGGCCGCCCAGGCCCCGGGCGAGGAGCCGAAGGGGGTGTAGCCGGGCACCGGCAGCGCGCCCGTCGCGTACACAAGGAGGTACTGGAGGGCGTAGCCGAGGAAGTAGATCTGCACGCTCGCACCGACCAGGGTGAAGCCGGACAGCAGCCGGTCGGTGCGGGTGCCCCGGCGCAGCGCGGCGGTGAAGCCCACGCCGACGCCGAGCACCACGATCACCACCAGGGCGCCCGCCGCGAGCGACAGGGTCGCCGGGAAGCGGTCCTCGATGGCGTCGAGGACCGGCTGGTGCAGGGCGTAGGAGTAGCCCAGGCAGGGCGCCGGGCAGTCGATGGGGCTGCCGTCGACGTCGGTGATGGTGCGGCCCGCCACCAGGCCGCCCAGATAGTCGCCGAACTGGGCGGCGACGGGCCGGTCCAGGCCCATGCTGTGGCGTACGGCCTCGACCTGCCCGGTGTCGCACTTGGGTCCGCAGGCGATGAGCGCGGGGTCGGAGGGGGCCGCGAAGAACAGCCCGAAGGCGGTGGCGGTGATCGCGAGGAGCACCGCCACGGCCTGCAGGGCGCGTCGGACGACGTAACCGGTCATGGGAGGGTCAGGACTTCTTCAGGTAGAGGTCGGCCGCGGCGACGGAGCCGTAGATCGGGTGGATGGCGGCGCCGCCGATGTTCTGCCCGCGGAACTGGGTGACGGCGGCGTAGAGGAACGGCACGACCGGCACGTCCGCCATGACGACCTGCTCCAGGTCGATGAGCGCCGCGGCCTTCTGCCGTGCGTCCCCGATGGTCCTGATGCGATCGAGTTCCCTGTCGACCTTCGGGTTGCTGTAGCGGGTGCCGTTGGAGAGGGCGTCCAGACGGCTGTCGAAGCTGTCGGGCAGCAGGGTCGCCGGGGTGGGCCAGTCGACCGAGTTGGTGGACATCCACAGGTCGTAGGGGGCGGGCCCGCGGGAGACCTCCTTGGTGAACGCGGCCTTGTCCAGGGGCTTCACGACCAGCTTGATCCCGGCCTTGCCGAAGGCGTCGACGAGGACCTGGGCGAGCCGGTCCTTCTCGGGCGCGTCGGCCTCGTAGGCGTAGGTGAGCGTGTCCACCTTGGTCTTCGCCTTGGCCAGGTGCTCCTTGGCCTTCTCGATGTCGCCACTGGGCCTGACCGGGTAGAGGTCGTACTTCTTCCAGCCGACGACGGCGGGCGAGGAGAGCGTGGTGGCGAAGTCGCCCAGGCGCGGGCCGCCCAGCACCTGGCGGGCCTGCTCGCGGGGGAAGAGGTAGTGGATGGCCTTGCGGACCTCGGGGTCGGTGACCCGGCTGTTCTTGATGTAGAGGTCGCTGGTGTAGGCGCCCTGGCTCCCCGACACCAGGAGCGCCTTCTTCTTCGGGTCGCGCTCGGCCTGCGCGTACAGCTCCGGCGGTACCTCGCTGTTGGTGCTGACGGTGTCCGGCCCGGCGCCGCGCCCGTTGAGGACCTCCTGCGCAGTGTTGAGGATCTTCTTGCCGAAGGTGAACTCGAAGCGGTCGGCGTACTGGTGGCGGATCGGGTCGGTCTCCGCCTTCCAGTGCGGGTTGCGCTCCAGGGTGAGCGACTGGTTCTGCTTGTGCTCGACGATCTTGTACGGGCCGGTGGCGAACGGGTGGGTGTCGTACGCGGTGCCGGTGTCCTTGTCCGCGCGCACCGGCGAGGAGGAGGACTGGGCGGCCATGTACGGCACGTCGGACTGCGGCTCGGGGAAGTGGAAGACGACCGTCTTGGCGTCGGGCGTCTCGATGGCGTCCAGGCCGCCGCTCTTGGGCCCGGCGTACTTCTTGACGGCGGCGCTGCGGTCCTCGGAGCCGGTGAGCCACTCGGGCCAGTAGCTGGGGCCGAGTTCGAATCCGGGGGCGAAGGTGCGCTCGATGCCGTACTTGATGTGCTCGGAGGTGATCGGCTGCCCGTCCTCCCAGGCGATCCCGTCCTTGAGCGTGTACGTCCAGGTGCGACCGCCGTCCGAGGAGCGGCCGGTGTCGGTGGCCAGGTCGCCGACCAGGACCGGCTTGCCGTCGACGACTTGATATTGCGTCAGCTGGCGGCCCCACAGCAGCGAGGTGCTGTAGCCCTCGCCCGCGTAGATCTTCTGCGGGTCGAGGTGGCTGTAGTCGTTGAGGTTGGCGACCTTGACGGTGCCGCCGGACCGCGCGCCCGTGACGGCGGGGGCCGGGCCCAGGCTGTCCTTCGCGGTGCCCAGGGCGGCGGTGAGCCGCTGCCCGCTCCTGACCTCGGCGGGCTTGGCCCCGCCGTCCCCGTCGCCCTTGCCCGCGCCCGCCGAGCAGGAGCAGAGCAGCAGGGCGGCGGCGGTGGCGAGAGCCGGAACGGCTGCGGTGCGCGGGCTGAATCTGGACATGACGAACTCCGGTGTGACAGAAGGTGGTCGAGCGGGAGAAGGTGGTGCGGTCAGCGGGCGGTACGGGGATCGAGGGCGTCCCGTACCGCGTCACCGAGCAGGTTGAAGGCGAGGACGAAGACGAGGATCGTCACGCCGGGGAAGACCATGTAGGTGGGGTCGTCATAGAAGACCTCCGCGCCTCGGGAGATCATCCGGCCCCAGTCGGGAACCGGCTCGTCGATGCCGACCCCCAGATAGGAGAGCGCGGCCTCGGCGGTGACGATGCCGGGCAGCGTCAGAGTGACGTTGACCAGGATCGGCGCCCAGATGTTGGGCAGCAGCTCACGGACGAGGATGTGCCACCGGCTCGCTCCCGAGGCGCGCGCCGCCTCGATGAACTCCCGCTCCCGCAGGGACTTCACGGTGGTGCGCAGCACCATGGCGAGCGGCACCCACCCGAAGGCGGCGAACACCAGGATCAGCACGGTGAACTGCATCCAGACCGGCTCGTTCTCGCCCGGGTCCACGAACCGGGTCTTGACGACCGGGCTCAGCGCCAGCAGGAGCAGCAGGGTCGGGAAGGCGAGCAGGACGTTGCAGACGAAGGTGAAGGCCCGTTCGGCGAGCCCGCCGAGGTAGCCGACGACGAGGCCGAGCACGGTGCCGAGCAGCGCGATGACGGCGGTGGCGGCGACCGCCACGACGAGCGACGTCCGCATCCCGTACAGGAGCTGGGCGAGGACGTCGCGCCCGAGCCCCGGCTCCAGGCCGAACCAGAACTCGCCGGAGATCCCGCCGTTGGGGAGCACCGGAAGCCCTTCGGGGCTGAGCAGTCCGGGGGTGTTCTGCCCGTAGTGCTCGGTGGCGTTCTTGCCGTAGAGCGCGGTGATCAGGGGTGCGGCCAGGGCGAGGACGACGAACAGGAGCACCGCGCAGAGCGCCGCCATGCCGGTGCGGTCGGCCCGCAGGGCGCGGATCGTTGACATGGCCGCTATTAGAGCCAGCGCCCGGACGCCCGGCAAATCGGGTTCGGGGCCCGCTGCGGCTTTGCGAAGTGCTTGTGTCGTACGTCCTGTTGGTGTCACATGGCCGCAATATTCCAGCCATGATCATTCGGCCGAAAAGGGGCGAATCACCCTCCGTCGGCGGCTCGCGCCTTCACAGGTGAGACTCTGCTCACAATCATGGAATCGAATGCGGCTCTACTGGTGGACCTTCCATTCCAAGATCCGAGTGGGCCTGCGCCCCTGGAGCTTCCGGAGCGGAGGCTTCCGCCCCGACCGATTCGGCCCCGACCGCTTCCGCCGCGACCGCCTCCGCCGCGGGCGCTTCCCCCGCGGGCAGCGGGGTCGCCCGCTCCAGGAACCGAAGGAGCTCCACCGGGAACGGCAGGACCAGCGTCGAGTTCTTCTCCGCCGCCACCGCCACCACCGTCTGGAGCAGCCTCAGTTGGAGCGCCGCGGGCTCCTGCGACATCACCCCGGCCGCCTCGGCCAGCTTCTTCGACGCCTGGAGCTCCGCGTCCGCGTTGATCACCCGCGCCCGGCGCTCCCGGTCGGCCTCGGCCTGACGGGCCATCGACCGCTTCATCGTCTCCGGCAGCGAGACGTCCTTGATCTCCACCCGGTCGATCTGCACGCCCCACCCCATCGCCGGGCTGTCGATCATCAGCTCCAGCCCCTGGTTGAGCTTCTCGCGGTTGGAGAGCAGATCGTCGAGGTCGCTCTTGCCGATGATCGAACGCAGTGAGGTCTGGGCCATCTGGGAGACCGCGAAGCGGTAGTCCTCGACCTGGATGACCGCGTCCGCCGGGTCGACCACCTTGAAGTAGATCACCGCGTCCACCCGGACCGTGACGTTGTCCCGGGTGATTCCGTCCTGCGCCGGGACCGGCATCGTCACAATCTGCATGTTCACCTTGTGGAGACGGTCGGCGAACGGAAGGATCAGGGTGAATCCCGGGCCCCGCACCGACCCCCTGAGTTTGCCCAGCCGGAAGACCACACCGCGTTCGTACTGCTTGACGACCCGGGCCGCCGCCATCACATACACGATGCCGGCGGATCCGACGGCCACGGCCGTCGCCACCAATGCCTCGACCATCACGGCCCCCAAGGGTCCGAATCGGACGTGTACTTCGACGGTAACTCCGCTTCCGCCCCGGGGGGAGTCCCGGTCACACTCCACTGAATGGGTAAAACGCGGACGGGAGGGGAATGCCGCAACAGTCGATGCCTGTATACGGCAAACGAAATGGGCGGTACGGGGACGGGCCCGGCGATCGGTGTCGCGATCCACTACCGGAGGGGGCACGCGTGCGCGGTCGGGTGCGAGCGGCCGACGGCCGGCATCTGATGGTGGAGCGCTTCGGGGACCCGCGGGGCAGGCCGGTCTTCCTGCTGCACGGCACCCCGGGCAGCCGTCTCGGCCCCGCGCCGCGCGGCATGGTGCTCTACCAGCGGCGGATGCAGCTGATCGCCTACGACCGGCCCGGCTACGGCGGCTCCGACCGGCTGGAGGGCCGCAGCGTCGCCGACGTCGTCCAGGACGTGAAGACGATCGCGGACAGCTACGGCCTGGAGCGGTTCGCCGTCGTCGGCCGCTCCGGCGGCGCCCCGCACGCCCTGGCGTGCGCGGCCCTGCTGCCCGAGCGGGTCACCCGCACCGCGGCGCTGGTCACCCTGGCGCCCCGGGACGCGGCCGGGCTCGACTGGTTCGACGGGATGACCGCCTACAACGTGGAGGAGTACACCGCCGCCACGCTCGATCCCGAGGAGTTCGCCGCCCGGCTCATCCCGCGCTCCGACGAGATACGCAAGAACCCCATCCGGCTCCTGGACGAACTGCGCCACGACCTCACCCATGCCGACCGGATGGTGGTCAAGGACGCGGGCGTGCGCTCCATGCTGCTGCGCAACTACCAGGAGGCGCTGCGCACTTCGGCGTACGGCTGGATCGACGACGCGCTCGCCCTGAGCAGCCCGTGGGGGTTCGACCCCGCCGACATCATCGGTGAGGTACTGCTCTGGCACGGAGTCAAGGACGTGTTCTCCCCGGTCGGCCACTCCCGCTGGCTCGCCGAACGCATCCCGGGCGCGACGGCCGTCCTGGAGCCGACCGCCGCCCACTTCGACGCGCTGCACGCCCTGCCCGCCATCCTCACCTGGCTGATCGAGGAGGACTGAAGAACGCGCGGCACCCGGTGAGGGGAGCCGGTGCGATCCCTCCGGTCGCACCGGCCGTCCCCTCGGCTCACACGGCCCCTCGGCTCACACCGCCAGCGGCTCCAGGTCCCGCTGCACCCGGCGCTCGTCCCGGGCGATCCGGACGAACGCGTGCTCGTCGCCGAGCAGGCGCTGGAGCTCCTCCACGGCCTCCGTCCGCACGTGCGACGCCTCCTCCTTGCGGCCGAGCGCGTCGAGCGTCACCGACATGTTCGACGCGCAGGCCAGCGTCTCGGGATGGTGCGCCCCCAGCACCTCCCGCAGCCGCGCGACCGTGCTGCGCTCGATCTCCAGGGCGCTCTCCAGATCACCCATGTCGGCCTTCACGTTGGCGAGGTTGATGGTCGCGAACAGGGTGTGCGGATGGTTGTCCCCGAGTATGTCGCGCATCGTCCCGATGGTGTTCGCCAACAGGGTGTCGGCGGCGTCCAGCGCCCCGCAGCCCCACTGGTAGATGCCCAGGTTGTTGGTGGCCGCCAGGGTGTACGGATGCCGCTCCCCCGGCACCTTGATGTACTGGTCGACGACCTCCTGGGCGGCGTCCCGGGCCGCCGCCGGGTCCCCGGCCGCGAACAGGTCGGCGGCCATGTTGAGGTCGCAGGCCAGCCAGTCGGGGTTGGCGGAGGTGTACTTGGCGCGGTAGCGGTTGCGGGTCGCGGTGGTCAGCCGCCGCGCGTCCTCCAGCCGGCCCGCCCGGCGCAGCGACACGGCGAGGCTCTTGGCCGCCGCCAGGGTGCCCGGGAAGGCCCGCCCCAGCTGCTGCTTGTAAAGGTCGTAGGTCCGGCTGAGCAGCGCCACCGAGTCCTCGTAGCGCCCGATCTCCCGCAGGTCGCGGGCCAGGTTCATGGCGGAGGAGAGGGTGTAGGGGTGCTCCGGGCCCAGCACCTCGGTGCGCCGGTCGTAGACGTCCTGGTCGAGCTCGCGGGCCCGGGCGTACTGACCGAGCATGCGCATGTTGAGGGCGAGGTTGTTGGCGGCGGCGAGCGTACGCGGGTGCGACTCGTCGAAGATCTGCCGGAACCCCTCGTGCGCCTCGGTCGCCAGCTCCATCGCCCTGCTGTACTGGCCGAGCGCGCCGAGGTCCATCGCCAGGGCGCTGGTGGTCATGTACGTGTGCGGGTGCGAGGCGCCCAGTACCTCCGTCTGGCGCGAGAGGGTCTCCTCGTCCAGCTCCATCGCCTCCACGTAACGGCCGCGGGAGCGCAGGATGTTGGAGAGGTGGAAGCGCAGGTACAGATACTGGAGGTCGTTGGGCCCCAGCTTCTCGCGCCACTCCTCGCGCAGGTCCTCGGCGAGGTTGGCGGCGGCGTTGAAGTCGCCGCGCTTCCACAGGTAGCGCACCCGGTCGATGAGGAGCCGGCGGGTCTCCGGCTCGTCGCAGAGCCGCGCGCCCGAGGGGGTCAGATGCGGCCAGATGGTGTTGAACTGCGCCCAGGTCTCCGGGTTGTCGATCGGCTCGTCGGCGTCCGGCCGGGCGCCCGCGAGGATGCGGTGGACCGCGTGCCGGGCGTCCATCTGCTCCTCGTCGCTGAGCTGGGCCCGGATCACGGCCTGGACGAGCCGGTGCACCTGGATGGAGCTGCCGACCTGGTCGACCTTGGCGAGGGCGAACCGGCCGATCTCGCGGATGACCCGGCCGAGCACCAGCTTCTCCTGGAGCGTGGCGTCGTACGGCTTGAGGGCGTCGATCATCTCCTTGCTGTAGAGGAGGTTGGCGGAGATCGGCTCGGGCGCGAAGAAGGCGCAGAGCTGGAGGAGGCGGACGGCCGCCGGTGAGCGCTGTTTCAGCCGCTCGATGGAGACGTTCCAGGTGGCGGCGACCGGCTCGGGGTAGCCGGCGGGCTGGTTGAGGGCGAGGACGCTCGGGGCCTGCTGGGCGAGCTGTTCCAGATAGGCGGCGACCGGCGTCGCGGTCTCCGCGATCCACGCCGCCGCCTGCTCGACGGCGAGCGGCAGGTCGCCCACCGCGGTGGCGACCTGGTCGGCGTCGTCCACGGTGAGTCCGGGGGCGCGCCGCTGGAGGTGCTCGATGGACTCCTCGCGCAGGAACACGTCGACCGGCAGCGCGTCGCCGTACTGCGACCAGGTCTGGTTCCTGGAGGTCACCAGGACGTGGCCCGGGCCGCCGGGCGGGAAGAACTTCTTGAGCTGCTCGGGGTCGTCGGCGTTGTCGAAGACCAGCAGCCAGCGCGAGGTGGGAACCCCGCGCCGCAGCAGGTCGATGGCCTCGCGGGAGGCGGAGTTCATGTCGTCGCCGCCCTGTACCCCGAGCCGTACACCGAGCTCGGCGAGGCCTGCCACCACGTCGTCGGGCTGTTCGGCGGAGATCCACCAGACTAGGTCGTAGTCGGCCATGAACCGGTGGACGTACTCCAGGGCCACCTGGGTCTTGCCGACGCCGCCGAGTCCGTACAGCGTCTGCGGCTGCGGCAGGACGACGGCGAGGCCGCCGCCGAGCTGGTCGCGCATCCGCTCCAGGACCAGCGAGCGGCCGGTGAAGCCGGGGTTGCGCGGCGGCGCGTTCCAGATCTTGGGGACGGTGCCGGGGAAGCGCGGTCCGGGCGCCACCCCGTCGCTGATCTGCACCGGCCGCTCCAGGGCCCGCAGCAGGGCGGTGGTGGCGTGCACCTCATCGAGGCGGAACAGGTCGACGGGGTTGCGGTCGATGTAGGGCGCGGTGAGCCGGACGTCGCCGACGCGCAGCGGCAGCAGCTGGCGGCGGGCGCCCGAGGGGTCCTCGGCGGCGGCCCGGGACCAGATCTCCACGGCCCGGGCCGACTTGAGGTAGGCGCTGGAGAGCAGGACCACGGTACGGGCGGCGTTCTCGGCGGCCACCGCCTCCCCGTCGGCGCTGCTGGGCTCGGCCGACACGTCGCGGGGCACCACCCGGAACCCGGCCCGGGTCAGCACGGACTCGATCCAGTCGGCCCACATCCGGTTCTCGGCCACGTAGCTGAGGAACAGATCGGCCGGAAGGGCGGGCCTGCGCCGGGTGAAGGCGTCGCGGATGCGCAGCCGGATCTCCTCGTTGACGGTGGGCATCGAGGTGATCCGGCCCTCGGTGACCACGGCGGCCAGCCGCTCGAAGGCGGAGAGCAGCGAGTTGGACAGCCCGGCCTCGTCGCCGAAGGTCGCCAGCGTCTCCTCGTAGGCGTAGTAGGGGCGGTACGGGATCTCCACCGCGCCCCAGTACGCGGTGAGTTCGTCACCGGAGAGGGCCGCCGGGAAGCGGTCGAACTTGAGGCGGGCGAGGGCCCGGCCGGCGTCCGCCTTCTCCTTCTCGCCCTCGTCGATGCGCATCGGGACCGGCAGGATGCGGATGTTCTGCCCGCTGTAGCGCTCGTCTATCTGGCGGGCCACCGAGGCCGCTCCGTCGATGGACTGGTCGCTGAGGGTGAAGCAGTCCACCAGGACGTCGGGGAGGTGGACGGTGCAGATGTCGGCGATGTCGCTGAGGCCGGTGCGGCTGTCGATCAGGACGTAGTCGTAGTTCTCCTTCATGTCCTCGCGCAGGGCGTCGAAGAAGTGGCCGCCGCCGAGCCGGTCGTAGAAGTTGTCCCAGTCGAAGGTGGAGACGGTCGCCGAGTACTCGCGGTTCTGCCGGCCGGCGGAGACGAAGTCCAGCGTGCCGCCGTCGGGGAACTGCCAGCCCAGCGCCTCGGGTGTGAGCGAGACCGCGTGCGGCTGGATGCGCGCGTAGTCGCGGTGCCAGTCGTCCGAGCGCGGCACGGGACTGGTGGCCGCCCAGGCGTATTCGGTGATGAGGTCGATGACCCCGGTGGTGGCACCGAGCGTCGAGGGGTCGAGGAACGGGTGGAAGAAGCGGTGCAGCCCCGGGGCCTCCAGGTCCCAGTCCACCGCGAGGACCCGCTTGCCGTTGGCGGCAAGGATCCAGGCCGTGTTGGCGAGGGCCATGGTGCGGCCCGTACCACCCTTGTACGAGTAGAACGTGACGATGCGTCCGTCACGACTGGCTGTCATCCGTCTCCTCCGCATCGGGCGCGTGATCGAGCCTGTCGGGGATGTACTGCGTGGTGCCGAAATCGGTGCCCATCGGCCCGACCAGGCGCGGCCGTTCGGTGTGCCCGCCCCCCGCGGGCGGGTAGACCGTCGCGTGTCTCAGATACTGCTGTGCCGCCGCCTCCACGACCTGGGGCAGTATCTGCCCGAAGGCCTCCATGCTCGGTACGCCCTTGGCGGCGGCCCGGCAGGCGGCCCGCCCCTGGCGCATCTTGGACGGCATGGTCTCTTCCAGCCGGCGCGACAGCTCCGCCTCCGCCGCCCGGCTCTGCTGGTCGTCGCGGTTCCAGGGGACGACCACGCTCACCCAGGGCCGGTGTTCGGCGTCGAAGGCCGCGAGCCGGGCCCGCCGGTCCTCGTCCTCCAGCGCCCACCGGTCCACCAGCAGGATCTCCGGCCGTGAGGGGGGCTGCTTGCCGTCGAGGTGCAGCACCTCCTCGTCGAAGGAGGAGACGGTCGTCTGGTAGTTGAGCGAGCGCACCATGTCCTCCGCCACCAGGCCCAGCGGCCGGGCGGAGAGGGGGTGGTAGGGGTTCCACTCCAGCGGGCTGTCGCCGTAGTACGCCTCGTCGCGGCCCTCGGGCAGCTCGTGGCGGGTCGGCGCGGCCACGGTGACGTGCATCGGGCGGGGGCCCTCGCCCGCGGACGCGCCGAAGGCGCTGGGCGCCAGCCGGTAGTCGACGTGGCGGCCGGGCCGGATCGCGGTGGCGTCGGCGACGCTGACGATCCGCTTGGCGAGCTCGTAGACCGCGCGTTCGTACTCCTCGGCGAATATGCGCAGTTTGATCAGCCCGTAGAGGCCGTCGGTGACATAGCGGTCGCCGAAGGCCCGGTGGTTGAACTGCAACCGCTCGGCGGGCCCGGGCAACTGCTCGGGCGGGACCGGCACCCACAGGGCCGGCACGATCGCCTCGGCCGGGCGGTTGGTATAGGCCTGGTGCTGGATGGTGCGCTGCTCGAACGCGTACCACTCGCGACCGCACATCTCGCTCGCGAAGTAGCGCGGCGAGAACAGCGGCACGAACACCCGGCAGGAGGCGAGGACTTCGCCGAGACGTTCCGACCAGCCCTCGCCGGACCGTATCTCCCAGTCCATGAAGCCGGCGGACGCACCGGCGGGCAGGTCGGTCATGGCCATCACATGACCGCAGAGATCACGGAAAAGCCGCTCCACCCACATGTCGGGGTCCGGGCCGCCCGCCCCGTACCTCGGCGTGTGCGCGTAACTCAGAAAGAAGTAGGGCCGATGTTGGTCGGCCGGACGCGGCTGCGCTGATGCGTGCACACGACCCCCGTCCTGCAGTATTGAAGAACATCATTCCGGAGCGCACGGCGCTCCATCCCCTCACCGTTCGGTCAAACAAGGCCGCTTTTCGGCCATCCAGCCCACCGCATGGTCCACCGCCCTCTTGATCGAGAACAACCGGGCGGTCCGTCGTCCCAGCGGCCACTCCCTGCGCATTTCTTCCGGAAGGTCGGCCCCGACGGCTTCGAAGTCGCTGTCGTCGAGATCGACGTCGGGATAGTGGAACCATCCCCGCCGCCCGCTTTCGTCCCGCACCACACAGCTGTACAGCTTCTTGGGCGGATTCCGCCGATATCGGTATTCCGCGAGATGAAAGGCGCTGCAGACACCGAATCCCACATTGATCATGAGCACCCGGGCGTCCGCGTGATAGAGAGCCGCCAGCGGCGACCTCTCCCCCAGATGGCAGTCGGGTTCATGGCCCTCCATCAGCTCCAGGGCGCGGCACCCCCAGGCCGCGAAGGACGTCTGGGGGTGGGTGCTGCGCACCGCCCCGTCCGAGGTCCGCACCCACTCCGCCAGCCGGCCCATGCCCTGACTGCGTGTCCGGTCCGGGTCGAAGGGCTCCATCCTGCGCTTGAAGTCCCGGTACGCGGGCGTGTGCCGGACGCCGCGGGCCCGCCGCAGATGGGAGGTGGAGGTGAGCGAGTTCTCCGGCGTGAAGGCCGGAACCACCAGCGTGCCCTTGAGCGGCCCGCCGACCGCCGCGCGCAGGGCTCTCCCCACCGCTCCCGGGCCGTGCCCCAGACCGCTCATGGAGGCGTGCACGAGGAGGGTGTCCCCCTCCCCGACCCCCATGGCGGCCAGGTCGTCGCGTAAGGCGCTCTCCGGCACTGCTCGGGCTCGCTCATCCACGGGCTGCCTCTTCCCACTCCAGCAGGACATCGGCGACCAGCCTCTTCCCGCTCACGGTGAGTTCGGCCGCCTCCTGAAGAGCTTCCAGCGCGCGCCGGGTCTCCGCCAGAGTGCGTGCGCTTCTGTCGTACGCGGCGACCGCCACCCGCTCATATGTTTCGGCCAGCAGGACCGGAACCGGTACGGGCTCCCGCTGCCGGCCGGTCCGGTGGTGCGGGCCCTCGTCCGGCGCGTACAGGTCCGTCACATCGCGCAGCGCCCGGAACCGCGCCCTGCGGAAGCCCCGCAGCAGCCCCAGCGCCAACGCGTCCCCCGTGAGCCCCACGGGCACCCCCAGCGCCCCGTAGCCGTGCCGCCCGGCCACCGTCTCACCGGCGCCCACGAGCGGGGTGAGCGTGGTCAGTCCGGCGGCGGCGTCCGCCGCGTGGCCCGGCACCGCGGCCGAAAGCAGCCCCCAGGCCGCGGCCAGGCGCCCGCTCCACTCGTCGGCCTCGGCCAGTCCGAGCCGGGGCAGCACCGCGGTGCCGAAGCAGTCGCGGTAGGGATCGAGGTCGTCGAGCGCGGTGTCGGGTGCCCCGTCCCGGCCCAGCCCCCGCACCGGCAGCCAGTCGCCGCACGGCTCGCGCGGGCACTCCACCTCCCGCTCGAAGCGCCCGCCCCGCACCCCCCGGACACGAAAGCCCTTCTCCGCCGGGACCACCTCCGCGTGGCCGGACACACCCGGGTCCGCGACCCTCAGCTCCCCGAGGGTGGGCAGCGTCAGCCGACCGTCCTCGTACCCCACGGTGACGGGGAGGTCGAGCCTGCCGCGCACGGCCGCAGCGGCGGTGTAGGCGGCCAGGCGGCGGGCGTGGGCGAGAGCGTCGGGGCGGTCCTCGCGCAGCGCCTCCAGGGCGGTGAGCAGCCAGCCGCGCGCGTAGGGGTGGGCGAGCACCTCGTCGAGGGCCGGCCCGTCCACGAGCGCGGTCAGCCGCCAGGCCTCGGCCCACTCGGCGCCACCGCGCCCGGCCAGATCGGCGTGGAGGCGGGCGAGCAGGGTGCGGGTGAGGTCGTGCTCGGCCGCGACGAGCTCCACGGGGTCGCTCAGGGCCGCGGGGACGAGCCGGGCCGCCGTACGGGCCTCGATGCCCCGTACCAGCGCCTCCAGGTCCGCGCAGTAGACCGAGGGCCCGTCGAAGGCGTCCCGGCCCGCCGCCTCGTTCGCCGGGCGGTAGCGGTGGGTGTAGAGCCCGCCGCCGCAGGAGCGGACGACCGGGCACCGCCGGCACTCGGGCCCCACCCCGGCGAGGCCGAGCTGGCGCACCCGTACGCCCGGGTGGGCGGCGACCTCGTCGAGGGAGTGGCGGAAGACGTCGAAGCCGGTGGCGGCGGCGCCGTCGTAGGCGCTCTTGAGCGAGTCGACCTGCTCCAGGGTGCCGTCGGTCTCCACCACGACCAGGTCGGTGGGGGCCAGGCCCAGGGACTCGGTGAGGCTGGGACCGCCGTTCAACGTCGACAGTACGGACTCGAACAGCCGGACCGGAACCGGCCTGCCCTGTTCCTCCCACCGGTCGAAGACCGCGAGGAGCCATTCGGCGTACTCGGTCGGGGAGCCGCGGGGCCGGGCCGGTGGCGCCGCCCAGGTGGCGTGCGGCAGCAGGTAGTCGATGCGCGGCGGGTCCAGGGCGATCAGCGCGTCATGGACGGCGACCGGGTCGTTGGCCACGTCGATGGTGCAGAGCAGCCCGAGGAAGAGATGGCGGTAGCGCTCGCTCCGGAGCAGTTCGAGGGCTCTGAGGACCAGGGGATGACTGGTGCGGCCGTCGGCGAAGCGGCGGTGGCGGTCGTTGGCGGACCTGTCTCCGTCCAGGGAGACGCCGACGCGTACGCCGAACTCGTCGAAGAGGTCGAGGTAGCGGGGGCTGAGCTGGAGGCCGTTGGTGTGGATGCGCAGATCGAGCTCCGCGACGCCGTCGAGGGCGGCGGTCAGCTCCTCGCAGACCTTTCGCAGCCGCGCCGGTCCCGCCAGCAGCGGCTCCCCTCCGTGCAGGATCACTGACACGGAGGGCAGTACGTGTTTCCCGGCGTGCTCGGCCAGTCGTCGGGCCGTCCGGGAAATCGCCTCGTCGGAGATTGCCTTGGGGCGGGTACGCCAACTCTGATCAGGTGCTTCGTAGATATAGCAGTGATCGCACGCAAGATCGCAGCGGCTGTGGACCTTGAGCACGATCTCGCGGAATGGGACCACGGGTCCAGTCATTCCGCCAGTCTAGGGCTCTCCGACTGTCTACAGCGCCGAGTTGAAGGTCGACGCCTGAACCGGGCGGCCGTTGGAGGAGGGGAGCACGCGGCCGATCTTCCGGGCGGCGTCGGCGCCGCGGACATCGATGTCGGCCAGGGGCACACGGCTCTTCTTCGCAGGGGCGAAGGAGAGAGAATTCACGGAGGTCTTCACGGCCGTCCTTGGTGGGTAATTCCTGCATGTGGACAGGGGGACCGACGACATGCACCGTTGCAGTGTCGGCGGCACGACTTTACTCTCTTGGCCACTGTTGGCAACTGAGCACGACCGCTTGCCCCGAACGCCTGACCCGGTATGGCGGAAGGTGTACGGAACAAGGCGTTCCACCGAAAGAGTGATGAACAAAACCGCAGACAGGGGTGGATGTGACGGCGATTCCCGGACCTCTGCAAAGCATGGTCTTCCGCAATGCCGACCTGCCGGGTCTCTTCCACCACGCGGACTCCCTGGCCATAGGGCGTCAGCGGGCCGCGGTGAACGACACCCGCTGGCAGCTCTGCCTGCTGGTGGCGGGGGCGGCACTGGCGGTACTGCCGTGGAAGATGACGCTCGGTGGTGACTTCCAGCTGGCGAGCGCACTCAGCGCACTGGCGTACGCGGGGGTGCTCGTGGTGAGTTTCCGCGCCACCCGCGGACACGCGAAATCGCATTGGCAACTGAATCGTTCGGCGGCCGAGTTCATCAAATCCATGTGCTGGCGCTATGCCGTGCACGGGACCCCCTTCGATTCCCACGCCGCCGATCCCGAAGGTCTGTTCACCCTCCGTCTGGAGGAAGGGCTGCGCGAACTGCGCCGGGTCGGCTGGCGCGATCCGCGCGAGGAGGGGGCGTCGGACCTGGCCGCCGCCCCGCTCATCACCGCGCCCATGCGGGAGTTACGGGCGAAGGCGTTCGCCGTACGCAAGGAGACGTACGTAAGGGACCGTCTCATCGAGCAGCGCAACTGGTACCGGCGACGGCAGGAGGCGTCCCGGCGGGCCACCGCGCTGTGGACCACCGCCATCACCCTGCTCACCGTTCTCGCGTTGCTCTTCGCGACGCTGCACATGTTCGGCGCGGCCGAGGGCGTCAAGGCCGCCGGACTGCTCTCGGCCACGGCGGCGGCGTGCCTGGCGTGGAACGAGATACGCCGCCACCAGCCGCTGATCTCGGCCCACTCGCTGGTGGAGCAGGACCTCAAGGCCATGCACGTGGCCATGGAGAACACCGTCAGCGAGCGCGACTGGCCGGCGGCGGTCTACGAGACCGAGCGGGTCGTCTCGCCCCAGCACACCGACTGGCTGGCCCGGCTCCGCAGTTGACCGTCCCGCGAGGGGCGTCAGGGGCGCCGCACCCCGTCGCACCACACCACCGTGACCGACTTCCCCAGGCTGCGGGCGTACTGGACGATGTCGCCCGTGCCGCCGAGCCCGCGCGCGGGCCGGCCGTCCCAGACGGCGACCAGCCGGTCGCAGTTGTCCGCGATATAGGCGCCGGCCGCGTAGTAGGCCTCGTCCGTGGCGTGCGGGAAGTCCATCCGGACCTCCTGTGCGGCCTGCCCCTTCAGCCCCTGGTAGCGGGCGAGTTCGCCGGGCTCCGCGAAGCCCGTCTCGTAGTCGCCGCTGGGAATGACGACGGTCAGGGAGGCCCCGCACTCCAGGGCGATGGCCGCGAACAGCTGGTCGGCGCCGACCGCGAGGCTGGAGAGCACCTCCAGGGAGCCGTCGTAACCGCACAGCAGGCTCCGCAGGCCCGCGCGGATCTCCCCCAGCGCCTCGGAGGGAATGTCGCGGTGGCCGGTCACTCCGATGCGTTTCACTGACTCACCCCGTGGGTCCGGTCCCTCTCCGCCGTGAACATCCTCCCAAAAAGGCGCATCCCGTCCAGCCGACATCGGCCATCGGGCGCAGGGAACGAGCCCCCGCCCGGTGGCCGGACGGGGGCTCTTCGCTGCCGGGGCAGCGCGGGCGTTCAGCCGTCAGAAGAGGCTGACACCATAGGCGTTCATGGCCTCGACCACGGGCTGGAAGAAGGTCGTGCCGCCGGAGGAGCAGTTGCCGCTGCCGCCGGAGGTGAGGCCGAGAGCCGTCGAGCCGGCGTAGAGCGGGCCGCCGGAGTCACCGGGTTCGGCGCACACCGTGGTCTTGATGAGGCCGTACACGATGTCGCCGTTGCCGTAGTTCACGGTGGAGTTGAGCGCGGTGACCCGGCCGCTGTGGATGCCGGTGGTCGAGCCGCGCCGGGTGACCGTCTGGCCGACGGTGGGGTTGGCCGCGCTGCTGATGTGCTGGCTGCCCACGGCGCTCGGGTGGGACAGCGAGGTGTTGCTGTATTGCACGAGGCCGTAGTCGTTGCCCGGGAAGCTGGTGCCGACCGTCGGGCCGATGCTCGTGGTGTGCGACGAGCTGGTGTAGTAGTCGGGGTAGCCCTCGGTGCAGTGACCGGCCGTCAGGAAGTAGTAGGTGCTGCCCTTCTTGACGTTGAAGCCGAGGGAGCAGCGCCAGCTCGGCGCGTAGATGGCGTCGCCGCCGGAGAGCAGTTTGCTGAACTTGCCGGCGGTCCGCTCGACGCGTATGGCGGACGCGTTGACGCCGGCCTGCCTCTTGATCCTGGCTATGTCGGCCTTGCTCACGGTGGAGTCGGCGGTCACGACGACCGTGTGGGTGGCGGGGTCGATGTTCCAGGCGGTGCCCGCGACATCGGCGCCGAGGACGGCCGAGCTCGCGGCGGAGAGCTGGGTGGCGCTGAACACCTGGGACGGGGTGGCGCTCGCGGTGGGGACCGCGAGGGCACCGGCGGCGAGCAGCCCGGCGGAGAGGGCGACTGCCTTGGTGCGTCTCGCGAGACCGCGGGTGGGGGTGGTGCGCTTGATCCTCACTTCTGTTCCTCCCGAGGGGAATCGAGGGGCCCGGGTCGGGTGGGGGGACCCCGTGAGGCGCAGCCGGAGCTGGGGCAGCACTGGTGAGCGCAAGCCGTGCTCCTGACAAGCGCTGGGAGGGAGTATTCGGCCGCCCGGCCGTGGCGCGCAAGGGCGCCTTTCGGCCGGGCGGTTGGGGTTTCGAAGGCTGTGGATCAGCGGGTGAGGACGGTCCGCTCGCCCGCGGTGACCGCCGGGGCGAGGGTGTTGCCGGGGGGCGGGAAGGGGCAGATGAAGTGTTCCGCGAAGGCGCACGGCGGAAGCAGCGCGCGGTTGAAGTCCACCGTGAGCCGGCCGTGCGCGTCCGGTGCGCCGGGGCGCAGGAAGCGGAACCGGAAGGTCGAGTCCCCGCTGGTCGCGTCGGCGAACACCGCCCAGAGCGCGCCGTCGTCCTCGACCGCCACCTGAAGGGTGTGCTCCCGGCCGTCGAGCGTGAAGACGAGCTCCCCGCCGAGGCCGAGCCCGCGCTCGACACCGTCGGCGTTCGCCACCCGCACGGTCCGCGCCTCGCCGTACGGGCGGAAGACGGCGGGCACCGCCCAGCTCGGGTCGTACGGGAAGGCCTCGATGCCCGCGAAGGCGCGGCGCCGCTCGGCCCCGGGGTCCCAGACCCGTACCGCCCACAGCCCCTCGCGGCGCAGTACCACCAGCCGCCGCGCGCCCTGAGCCAGCCGGGATGCGGCGACCGGCGTGTGGTCGGCGGTCAGCCGTGCCTCACCGGTGAAGGGCTGTCCGTCGAGGGCGATCCCGTCCTCGGAGCTCGCCGTGAGCACCAGCGCGTCGTCTTCTTCACGCCAGACGCCGGGCACGGCCGGAATTCGCCCCTCCACCGCGTCGGCGAGCCAGTGGGTACCGGTCAGGGCCAGTGGGCCGTGGGGCGCCGAGACGGACTCGACACGCCTTTCGTGCCAGTTCTCCCATTCCTGTGCCGCGTCCGAGCTCATGGTGTTCGACCCTTTCGTACGGGGGTGGGCAGGCCCCGGTGCGAGCGCGGTGCCGGGCCGGAGTATTCCGTACGGAGGCCTTCGGCTCCCTCTTCACCCCGCCGCCGTCGTCCGCGTCCCGGAAGCTCACCCTCCGAACACAAGTGACCGTGTGTGCACCTGCCGTGACGGTAGGTCAGCAGTCGCAGCCGCAGTCGCAGCAGTCGCACCCATCGCAGCACTCGCAGCCTTCACAGCAGTTACAGCAGCCGCAGTCCCCGCAGTCACAGTCGCAGTCACGGCAGAAGCCCTCATGCTTCCTGCGCGACCAGGGGCCCTCGTACTCCTTGGCGCAGCACATCTGGCAGGTGCAGCAGAGGCCCGCGAAGACCGCGCATCCCGCCAGGAACCCGCGCGGCGCGGGCGGCCGGGGGCCCTCGCCCTGCGGAGGCGCGCCGTAGGGGTTGCCGGGCACCGGCGTGTACGGCCCGCCGGGCGGCGGCGACCCGTAGGGGCCGGGCTGGTGGGAGCCGTGGGCCTCCGGGTGCCCGGAAGCTGCGCCGTGGGCGCAGCCCGCCGTGCCGAAGGACCGGTCGACCGACTGCTTCAGCTCATGGGCGAGCAGGACGTGCGCCAGCCTGCCGTCGACGAAGTCGACCTCGCGCAGGGCGAGCCGGATGCCGTGCACCGCGTCGTCGGCCAGCCGCCGGGCCTCGATCAGGTCGGTGCCGGTCGCCGTGAGCGGGTTCCAGGCACCCGACGCGGCGTCGGCGGCCTGGTCCTCCACGGCGTCCAGGAGGTGCGCGAGCCGTCCGAAGAGGCGGCCGGCCTCGGCCAGCGGCTCGGTGTTGTGCGGCCGGCCGGCGAGTACGGCGGTGTGCGCGAAGGCGGCGGCGGTCGCCGTCTCGGTCGGCTCGGTGACGGTGAGCAGGGAGGTGCCCGGCCCCGCCAGCGCCTCGATCGCGCCCTGCCGGTCGACCGCGTCGACCAGGACCGCCGTGTCGAAGCCGAGGGAGGCGCCGGTGCGGGCGCCCGCGCGGTCCCAGCTCGCGGCGATCCGGCGGGCCGCGAGCGCCACGGGCCTGCGCTTCAACAGGCCGTCCCGGTCGGCGACGTGGTCACGGACCTTCGCCGAGGCGAGGACCAGCGAGACGGCCGCGGCGAGCCGGGCGCCTTCACCCCTGGCCACCGGGGCCGTCCGCATCGCGCGCAGCGGGCAGGGCCCGGCGGTGCGCCTGCGCCCGGTGCGGCTCTCGACCTGAGCCTCCGTCAGAACCGAGACGATCAGCCCGTCGTAGTTGGTCACGATCCGGGCGAACTGGCCGTGGTCGGAGCGAAGTGCCAGGCAGAGGCCGCAGAGATGGGCCATCCACTCGGTTCGCAGCCCCTCGGTGAGCCGATGCGAGCAGGGCCTGACGATTCCGAACACGAAGCTCCCCCGGGTGCCGTGGGACACCCCGCCCCACGTGTCGTTCAACAGTGCGGCAGGCATCGTATCGGCCGGATCCGTTCACCCGTACGTCTGCCGTCTCACCCGTCTGGACGGAAGTTCATATTTTGTATCCGTTAGCCGTCATGGACCGGAACAAAGCTGACGATTCGCCACATCTTCTGCACCAGTACCGTCACGAATCCCCTGCGCGGCGACTATCCACTTGGCGCGGTATCCGCATCATGGACGAGCATAGGGATGCGGAACGCGAGAAGAAGCAAGAAGAAGTCCGCTGTGAGAGGAGGCGTCCATGGGATCGGTGCGCAAGGCGAGTGCCTGGCTGGGACTTGTCGAGGACAACGACGACCGCTACTACGACGACGAGTACACCGAGGAAGCCGGGTCCGGCGAAGCCTGGGTGACGGACCCGCGGGTGCGGGTGGCCTCCGAGGCGGCCGAGGAGCAGGGCCGGCGGATCGCCACGGTCACGCCCGACGGCTTCCGTGACGCGCGCGGCATCGGTGAGCTCTTCCGCGAGGGCGTCCCCGTCATCGTGAACCTCACCGCCATGGAGCCCGGCGACGCCAAACGCGTCGTGGACTTCGCGGCCGGTCTCACCTTCGGACTCCGCGGCTCCATCGAGCGCGTGGCGACGCGGGTCTTCCTGCTGACCCCCGCCGACACCCAGATCGTCAGCGGCGAGGCCGCGGGCCGCGCCACCGGCGGCTTCTTCAACCAGAGCTGAGCAGGGCGCTCACCGGACCACCGCCGCGCCTAGCGGAAGGCGTCGAGCCCGGTGAGCGCCTTGCCCAGCACCAGCTGGTGCATCTCCACGGTGCCCTCGTAGGTGAGCACCGACTCCAGATTGGTGGCGTGCCGCATCACGGGGTACTCCAGCGAGATCCCGTTGGCGCCGAGGATCGTGCGCGAGGTGCGGCAGATCTCGATCGCCTCCCGGACGTTGTTGAGCTTTCCGAAACTGACCTGCTCCGGACGGAGCCTGCCCGCGTCCATCCGCCGCCCCAGATGATGGGCTAGCAGAACGCCCTTGTGCAGCTCGACCGCCATGTCGGCGAGCTTGGCCTGGGTGAGCTGGAAGCCGCCGATGGGCCTGCCGAACTGCTCGCGGGTCCTGGCGTACTCGACCGCCGCCTCGAAGGAGGCGCGGGCCGCGCCCATCGCGCCCCAGACGATTCCGTACCGCGCGTGCGAGAGGCAGCTCAGCGGGCCCTTGAGGCCGGTGACCCCCGGCAGCACCGCGTCGGCGGGCAGCCGCACCTCGTCCATGACCAGCTCGCTGGTGACCGACGCCCGCAGCGACCACTTGTGTTTGATCTCCGGCGCCGAGAAGCCGGGGGCGTCGGTGGGGACGGCGAAGCCCCTGATGCCCTCGTCGGTCTGGGCCCAGACCACGGCGACCCCGGCGACCGAGCCGTTGGTGATCCACATCTTGCGGCCGCTGAGCACCCAGTCGGTGCCGTCCCGCTTGGCATACGTCCGCATCCCGGCGGGATCGGAGCCGTGGTCGGGTTCGGTGAGGCCGAAGCAGCCGATGGTCTCGCCCGCCGCCATCGAGGGCAGCCAGCGCCGCTTCTGCTCCTCGGAGCCGTACTTCCAGATCGCGTACATCGCCAGCGAGCCCTGGACGGAGACGAGCGAGCGGATGCCGGAGTCGGCGGCCTCCAGCTCCAGACAGGCCAGGCCGTACTGGACGGCGGTGGCGCCCGCGCAGCCGTAGCCGGTCAGGGACATGCCGAGGGCGCCGATCGAGCCGAGCTCCCGGGCGAGTTCGCGGATGCCGGGGAGCTCGCCGCTCTCGTACCACTCGGCGATGTGCGGCAGGACCCGGTCGGCGGCCCAGGAGCGGACGGTGTCGCGGATCGCGAGGTCCTCGTCGCTCAGCAGGTCGTCGAGCCCGAGGGGGTCGGCCGGGTCGAAGGGGGGCAGCTTGGCGGATGCGGACATATGGATGCCTCCGGCGTCCCTGGGAACCTGTGCGGCCCAGCTAAAACTAGCGGTGGTAGTTATTGCTGACCGCTGACGTTACGGCTCAGTGTGCCGCGCGTCCAGACCCGCCCGTGCGTCCGGACCCGCCCGTGCGTGCGGGCGCCCTGCCTCAGGAACCGCCCGGCCCCGCGCCCGCCCCTTCGGCGCCCGCCGTCGCGGGGACACGCAGAGCGGGTTCGGCGCGCTGCTCGGGCAGCCCGGGAGCGGAGGGGGCGTGCTGCGCCCCGCACTCCATCACCCGGGGCAGCCGCAGCGCGGCCAGCGCGCCCAGGACCAGCAGACCCGCGCTGACCAGCAGCGTCACATGCAGGCCGTGGACGAAGGAGTGCTGGGCCGCGCCCCGCAGGGCGGCTCCCGCGGGTCCGCCGAGGCGGTCGGCTATGTCGTAGGCCTCGCCCAGCGAGTTGGCCGCGTCGGCCGACGCCTCGCGCGGGACGCCGGGGACGGAGGCGAGCCCGGGGGCGTAGGCCGCGTTCATCACGCTGCCGAGGAGGGCGATGCCCATGCCCGCGCCGAGCTGGTAGGAGGTCTCGCCGATCGCGGCGGCCCCGCCCGCGCAGTCGGCGGGCGCCTCGCTGAGCATCGACTCGTACGCCCCGAAGAGCGTCGTCTGGAGGCCGAAGCCGAGGACGACGAAGGCGCCGGTGAGCAGCAGCGGCCGGTCGTGGCGGCCCATCAGGACGAGCAGCAGTACGGCGGCGGCGGTCAGCAGGAAGCCGCACACGACCATCCGGCGCGGACCGAACCGGCGCAGGGTGTACGAACCGGTGGCCCCGGCGGTCATCGCGGCGAAGGTGAGCGGCAGCAGCCGCAGCCCGGTCTCCAGCGGGCTGAGCCCCAGGACGAGCTGGAGGTACTGCACGGCTATGAGCTCAAGGCCGACCAGCGCCAGCATGGCGAGGACGATGCACCCCACCGAGGTGGAGAAGGTGCGCCGGGCGAACATGCGCATGTCGACCAGCGGATGCGTACGCCGCCGCTGGCGCCGCACGAACAGGATGATCAGGGCGGTGCCCGCGCACAGCGGTCCCAGGGTGAGGGGATCGAGTGGGCCGTGGCCCGCGCCCATCCGCTTGACGCCGAGGACCACGGTGATCACACCGGCGGCGGCCGTCAGCGCGCCGAGCACGTCCCACGGCCCGTCGGCGCCGCCCCTGGACTCGGGCAGCAGTCTGCGGCCCAGCGGCAGGATCAGCGCCATCAGCGGGATGTTGATCAGGAAGACGGAGCCCCACCAGTAGTGCTGGACGAGGAAGCCGCCGAGCACCGGTCCGGCGGCGGCACCTATCGCGGCGGTCGCGGTCCACACACCGATGGCGGTGGCGCGTTCACGACGGTCGGGGAAGACCGCCCGGAGGATGGAGAGCGTGGCGGGCATGATCATCGCGCCGCCGACGCCGAGCAGCGCGCGGGCCGCGATCAGGACGCCCGCGGACCCGGAGAAGGCGGCCACGGCGGACGCCAGGCCGAAGATGCCGTAGCCGAGGAGCAGCACCCGGCGGCGGCCCACGCGGTCGCCGAGGGTGCCGAAGAGGATGAGGAGGGCGGCGCAGACCAGCGGGTAGGCGTCGACGATCCACAGCAGCGCGGTGGCGCTGGGGCGCAGGTCCTCGGTGACCGAGGGGACGGCGACGTGCAGCACGGTCGCGTCCAGCGCGACGAGCAGCAGACTCACACAGAGGACGACGAGGACGACCCAGCGGTTGGCGGCGCCGGCGTTCGCACGCGCGCGTGCGGCGTCCGTCGTCGTTCCTGCCATGTGTGTACCTCCTGTACGGCGGCCCCGCGGGGGTCCCGGGACGCGCCGTCCTCGCGGTGGCCCGTCGTCCTCGCTCTCGGCGGATCCTGGACCGGTGCGGTCTCGGACGGGTCCGGCATCGACGAGCGAGTGATTCGTCAGCGTACGCGAGTTCCAGCCATCGGCACGTGGTACACCTCTCACCCCTTTGGGCACGCCCTGTGTCGTGCGCCACAGCGTGTGGAGTGAGGTGATCGGAGCGGGCGCCATTAATGATCTTGGCACGCCGTGTCGGTGCATCCTGGCACCCGGTGTCAGGGGTGATGGACGAACGATGAATTCCGTCCTGCTTCCCGGAAAATCCCCCGGAGAAAATCCCGGCGCGTTTCCGGAGCGGCCCGCAGCGGAATAGATTCCAAGGTCACCCACCCATTTCGGGGACCCGGGAATAAACGGTGACGTGAGACATACTCCACATCACATCGTCATCACAAACCCGCCGGATCGGCCTGGGCCCTCACTCACTCGCTGTAACGTCGATTGAGTGCGTACCGACCGAATCTTCGCCCGTCTGGACCGGGAGCCCGAGCCGCCGAAGATAGCGATCCCGCGGATGAGCCGTCACCGCGTGATCCTCTTCAGCGCGACGATGGCGTTCTACCTCGCCATCGTCGTCGCCGTGCTCGCCTCGTCCTGGCTCGTCGAGCTGGACTGGAAGGTCATGCTGTTCCGGCCGTACGAGCAGTGGCCGCAGATGCACGCCTTCCTGGACTACTTCGTGGTCCTGGGCCAGCGCGGCCCCACGGCGGTGATGGTCGCGGCATGGCTGGGCTGGAGATCCTGGCGGCAGCACACCCTGCGCCCGCTGCTCGCCCTCGGCGCCTCGCTGCTCCTGCTGAACATCACGGTCGGCGCGGTCAAGCTGGGCCTGGGCCGGCTGGGCCCGCACTACGCGACGCAGATCGGCTCCGCCGAACTGTTCGCGGGCGGCGATATATTTCCTTCCGGCCACACCGCCAACGCGGTCGTGACCTGGGGCATCCTCGCCTATCTGGCCACCACCCCGAGGGCCCGGCGCTGGCTGTCGGTCATCTCCGCCGTGGTCGCCCTGGGCGTCGGCGCCACCACCGTCTACCTCGGTACGCACTGGGTCAGCGATGTGCTCCTCGGCTGGGCCGCCGGGCTGCTCATCCTGCTGGCCCTGCCCTGGTGCGAGCCGGTGATCGCGCGCGCCGAGGCCCTGGTCTTCGCCCTGCGGGCCAAGTGGCGCGCACGGGGAACGGCCGCGCCCGTACTGCCCGTTCCGGCCGGCGCGCTGCCCGGCGTGTTCGCCCAGCGCACCGCGAGCGAGCCCGAGGCCCCGGTACGCGAGCCGGTGGGCGCGGCCAGCGGCGCCCGCCCCGTCGGCGCCCGCGGCCCGGCCCGGCCGCCGCACAACGGCCCCCGCCCCGAGCGTCCGCCGGTGCCGCCGGCGGCCGGCAGGCGCCCGCAGCACGTCGAGCGTGCCCCGCGCCCGGCCCCGGCCCGCCCGCTGGGCGGCTGACGGCGCGCGGCGCGCGGCGGGGACGGTACGCACCACCCACCCGCACGGCGAAGGCCCCGGCACTCCGTCAAGGAGCGCCGGGGCCTTCGCCGTCCGCGGGAGGAGCCGCTCAGCCGCGCCAGCAGCGGATCACCGTGCCGTCCGCCACCTCGAAGTTCAGCCGCCCCTCCAGGTACTCCATCGTGATGATCGAGCCGGGCGGGAGCGACCTGACGGTGGTCCAGCCACGCGCGCGTGCCAGCCGCTCGGCGGCCTCGCCGGCCAGGCCCACATAGGCCTCGGGAGCGTCGTCGGGATGTCCGGAGGGAGTCGGTAGGGGTGCCATGCCCACCACCGTAGGCGCACCGGGACGGAGGCGGAAGCGGGGCCCCCTGCCCTGCCGCTGTCCGCACCACGTCCCCCGCCGGTCACACTTCTGTCACAGGATCTTGGGTCGCGTTTGCCTCGAACTTGGTCACTCGTACGGGGAGTTCCGGTCGATCGGGCGGGAAATCACTCAGCCCTCGCCCGTCCGTTCGGACCCCTTACGGAATTCCCCCGCCAACCACCCGGGAACACCCCTCAGAATTTCCCTTCCGGCCCCCCACACGGGAAATTGACGGGCCATGGGGAATTCACCGCATCCTTACACGATCCGCACCGACGGGGCGATGTCGTTCGCCGTCGGACGCCGCCCGGCGCGTTGGCTCGTATGCGCCTATCCGGCCGCGCACGCGCCCTGTCGGACGGGCACGCGCGCGAGCATCATGGCTACCGGCCTGATGCCTGACACCTAGTGGGGGCGGCGATGGGTACCGAGACGGCGACCGCGGACACGGGACATCGCGAGGCCCGGCCGGCGGGCCGGGTGATCGTGGACTGGCTGACCACCACGGACCACAAGAAGATCGGGCACCTCTACCTGATCACGTCGTTCGGCTTCTTCCTGATCGCCGGACTGATGGCCATGCTGATGCGCGCCGAGCTGGCCCGCCCGGGGCTCCAGGTCATGTCGAACAACACCTTCAACCAGATGTTCACCATGCACGGCACGATCATGCTGCTGCTCTTCGCCACCCCCACCTTCGCGGGCTTCGCCAACGAGATCATGCCGCTCCAGATCGGCGCGCCCGACGTGGCGTTCCCCCGGCTCAACATGCTGGCGTACTGGCTGTTCCTCTTCGGCGGACTCATCGTCCTGGGCTCGCTGCTCGTGCCCGGAGGCCCCGCGGCCTTCGGCTGGTTCGCCTACGCGCCGCTCAACTCCGCCACCCGCTCCCCCGGCGTCGGCGCCGATCTGTGGATCATGGGGCTCGCGCTCTCCGGGTTCGGGACGATCCTGGGCGCGGTGAACTTCCTGACCACCATCATCGGGATGCGCGCACCCGGGATGACCATGTTCCGGATGCCCATCTTCACCTGGAACGTGCTGTTCACCTCGATCCTGGTGCTGCTCGCCTTCCCGGTGCTCGCGGCGGCCCTGCTCGTCCTGGAGGCGGACCGCCGGTTCGGGTCGGTGGTCTTCGAGCCGCAGTGGGGAGGCGCGCTGCTGTGGCAGCACCTCTTCTGGTTCTTCGGGCATCCCGAGGTCTACATCATCGCGCTGCCGTTCTTCGGGATCATCACCGAGATCATCCCGGTCTTCGCCCGCAAGCCGATCTTCGGCTACACCACCCTGGTGGGCGCCACCATGTGCATCACCGGACTGTCGGTCGTGGTGTGGGCGCACCACATGTTCGCCACGGGCGCGGTGCTCCTGCCGTTCTTCTCCTTCATGTCGTTCCTGATCGCGGTGCCGACCGGGGTGAAGTTCTTCAACTGGACGGGCACGATGCTGCGCGGCTCGCTCAGCTTCGAGACACCCATGCTCTGGGCCGTGGGCTTCCTGATCAGCTTCCTGTTCGGCGGGCTCACCGGCGTCATCCTCGCCTCGCCGCCGCTCGACTTCCACGTCACCGACTCGTACTTCGTGGTGGCCCACTTCCACTACGTCGTCTTCGGCACGGTCGTGTTCGCGACCTTCGGCGGCTTCTACTTCTGGTGGCCCAAGTTCACCGGCAGGATGCTGGACGAACGGCTCGGAAAGATCCACTTCTGGACGCTCTTCGTGGGTTTCCACACCACGTTCCTGGTCCAGCACTGGCTGGGCGCCGAGGGCATGCCCCGCCGCTACGCCGACTACCTGGCCGCCGACGGCTTCACCGCGCTCAACACGGTCTCCTCCATCGGCGCCTTCCTGCTCGGCATGTCGACGCTGCCGTTCCTCTACAACGTCTGGAAGACCGCGAAGTACGCCCCGAAGGTGGAGGTCGACGACCCCTGGGGGTTCGGACGCTCCCTCGAATGGGCGACCTCCTGCCCGCCGCCGCGCCACAACTTCGTGACCATCCCCCGCATCCGCACCGAGTCGCCCGCCTTCGACCTGCACCACCCGGAGTTCGCGCCGTTCCGCGACGACCTGCTGCCGGACCGGCCGAGGAAGACCGTGCCGGAGACCGCGAACGAGGCCGCGAACGAAACCGCGGAGGAGCCCTCGTAGGAGCCCTCGTAGGAGACGGACGCGCCCCGCCCGGTCGTGGGGCCGGGCGGGGCGGTGGTGCTTGGTACGCGGTGGCGGTACGGCCTACAGGGCGAGCCGCTCGCCGGGCAGGATCAGGTCCGGATCGCCGCCGATGACGGCCTTGTTGGCCGCGTACACCCTTTCCCACGTCGTACCGTGCGCCCCGGCGATGGCGGACAGGGTGTCCCCCTCGCGGACGGTGTAGTCGCCGCCGCGCGAGCCGCGGCCCGTCCGGACCGGCGGGCGCTCGGGCGCCTTCGCCGGTGCGGCCTTCACCTCGACGCGGCCGGTTCCCGCCCGGTTCGCCTCCCGCTTCGGCTGGGCCGCGTGCGCGGCCCTGGGCTTGGGGTCCGCCTTGGGCTTCGCCTTGTGGCCCGGCGGCTTCGGCGCCGATGGCGCCTCCCCGTAAGCCCCCGCCCGCGCGGCGCACACGGGCCACGCGCCCCAGCCCTGGGCCCGCTGGAGCCGGGTGGCGACGGCGATCTGCTGCGCCCGGCCGGCCCGGTCGGCGGTGGACGCGTACGCCCCGCCGCCGTAGGCCCGCCAGGAACCGGCGGAGAACTGGAGTCCGCCGTAGTAGCCGTTGCCGGTGTTGATGTGCCAGTTTCCGCCGCTCTCGCACTGCGCGATGCGGTCCCACACCGCACCGTCCGCCGCGCCGGCCGGACCGGCCGAGACGGCGAGCAGCGCCAGCGGCGCCGCCAGCACGGCGACCCCGATCGCCGCGACCGTGCCGCGTCCGCGCCTGGAGCTGGAACGACTGGTACCAACAGACATGAAGTCCCTCTTCCGAAGGACCCGGGGCTCCCAGGCGGTACGGCTCGTGACGCGTCCGGCGTCCCGTTCCGTGCCGCCCCGCCCGCCGGGGTCGTGCTCGTGCCTGTGGTGCGGTCGTACGCGTCGTGACGTCGTGCGGCCGTACGGGGCGGGCTGCCCGGGCGGTGCTCGGTGCACACGGCGTTGGAATCTAGGGACCGGGCCGCGCTGGTATCAACCAATGCCCTGTCGCTCCAGGCCAGTTGGCTATTACCATCGGTAACATCGATTTCCGGACACCCACTTGATTGGGGGATTTCAGGATTTGTCGACCTGCCGCCCGCCCGGTCTGTGACTCAGTTCACCGCGCCAACTCCCTTGCACCCACCAGAGGTTGACTGGGAGTGAGGGGTTCCGGGGGTACGTTCACCCTCCGCGCGCGGTGGTTCGATTCTGTTCGCCCTGGGGCGTGACCCCTGCCACAGATCCGCCGTTGTTCTTTCAGGAGCCGGGAACCACCCGGCGCACGCATCCAGTAGGAGCCACCCGTGCCGCGCATGCTCGACGTCAGCGAGGACGTCCGCGCCGAGATCGGCGACGAAGAAGCCGACCGGCTGCTCGCCGGCGAGAACGCCCCGGGCAGCTACGACTGCACCTCCTGCCGCACCCCGGGCGACTCCGAGCACGAGGCCACCAGCACCGTGCTCTTCGTCGGTGAGGAGACCGCGGTCCTCGCCTTCGCCCACGCCTCCTGCATCCCCTCCCAGGTCGTCCAGGTCTCCGAGGAGCAGCTGCAGGGCGCCGTCCGGTCCATCACCGGCGACGAGTTCGGGGGCCGGGCGCCCCAGCAGGCCGTCCTCGGCATCACCAGCGGCCTGATCCTGATCGAGGGCGCGCTGCACCCGGCGCTCGTCGTGGAGCCCACCGCCCCGATCGCCCGTCCCGGCTCGGCCGGCACCATGGACGAGTTCCTTCCGCTCCTGATCGAGCAGGGCTTCGTGCCGGTCACCGACGTCGGCCGGATGCCCTCGGTGCTGGCCGGCTGGTCGGTGCTGCTCGCCATGGGCCAGCTGCACGCGATCCTCCAGCCCGGCACGGGAGGCGGTGGCGGCCCGGTGTCGTGGTGGCAGGCCCATCAGCCGCTCCAGGTCACCGACGGCTGGCGCGCCGCCGCCAACCGCACCCAGCGCGTCCTGGTCTTCGCGGCCCCGGTCGGCTCCATCGGCCAGCAGCCCCGCGAGGACCTGCTGCGCGACGCCCTGGAGAAGGCGGCCTCGGACGGCACCCTGGTGTCGG
This sequence comes from Streptomyces sp. NPDC031670, assembly GCF_055580545.1. Lineage (NCBI taxonomy): Bacteria > Bacillati > Actinomycetota > Actinomycetes > Kitasatosporales > Streptomycetaceae > Streptomyces > Streptomyces sp. NPDC031670. The sequence continues at coordinate 210,155 of NZ_JBVILC010000012.1, forward strand.
CGGCGATGCCGCTGGCAGGCACCTGAGCCTCCCCAGCGCATAGCTCCCACCGCCTGAGCCCTCCACCCCCGGGGCCCGGTACCGCTCGACCGGTCCGGGCCCCGGGTCCGTCACCACTCCGTCGAGCCCGCGTGACCCCGCGCTCCCCCGCACATCCGCGCCGGGCCTGCGCCCCGCCAGGCCTGCACTCCCGGGCCCCGGCCCCTCCCCTTTACCCGCCACCGCGCCCGCGTGCCCCGCGCCCCCCCAGAGGCCCTACCCGAGCCCCCGTGTGCCCGGTTCACCCCGTGCATCCGGTGATGCGTGATATCTGCCGTCAGACCGCATCCGACGGCCGCCGGGGTCGTTGGCACATACGTGCACGCATACGAGCCCTCCCGCCAGCCGTACCACCAGTCGCAGATCCCCTCCATGCGCCCCGCCCAGGACCTCATCAGCGGCCACTCGCCCACCCCGATCTACGACGCGCTGTACTCGGAGTACCGCCGGTCCTTCCGGGCCCTGCCGGGCGACCGCAGCGGCGAGGACGACTTCGGCTTCCGGGGCTTCGCGGCCGTGGGCCGCTCGGGGTCCCTCGGTTTCCGGGGCGTCCACCAGCACCACCACCCGACCCGCGCCCAGGCGCAGCACCCCCAGACCGCCCCGGGCTTCCAGCCGTACCCCGCCCACGGCGGCACCCACTGGCAGCTGGGCGGGGTGGCGAACGGCGTCACCGGACATATGCAGGGGCGGCAGCACACCGGGCTCCAACCGCTCCCGGCGGCACTGCCGCCCGGCCCCCGTCGGGGGCTGTGAGATCCGTGGCGGGAGCCGCGCGGCCGTAAGCCCGCGGCCCCCTCCGGGACTACTTCTTCCTGTTGCTGCCGCGCTTCTCGCGCACCCGCACCGAGATGTGGATCGGGGTGCCCTCGAAGCCGAACTCCTCGCGCAGCCGGCGCTCGACGAAGCGCCGGTAGCCGTGCTCCAGGAAGCCGGAGGCGAAGAGGACGAAGCGCGGCGGCTTGGTCCCGGCCTGCGTGCCGAACAGGATGCGCGGCTGCTTGCCACCGCGGATCGGGTGCGGGTGGGCCGCGACGATCTCGCCGAGGAAGGCGTTGAGCCGTCCGGTCGGCACCCGCGTCTCCCAGCCCGCGAGCGCCGTCTCGATCGCCGGGACCAGCTTCTCCATGTGGCGGCCGGTCAGCGCCGAGACGTTGACGCGCGGTGCCCAGGCCACCTGCTGCATCTCGGTCTCGATCTCGCGCTCCAGGTAGTAGCGGCGCTCCTCGTCGAGGTCGTCCCACTTGTTGTACGCGATGACGATGGCGCGGCCCGACTCGACGGCCATGGTGATGATGCGCTGGTCCTGGACGCTGATGTTCTCGGTCGCGTCGATCAGGATGACCGCCACCTCGGCCTTCTCGACGGCGGCGGCCGTGCGCAGCGAGGCGTAGTAGTCGGCGCCCTGCTGGAGGTGGACCCGCTTGCGGATGCCCGCGGTGTCGATGAACTTCCAGGTCACCCCGCCGAGCTCGATCAGCTCGTCGACCGGGTCGCGGGTGGTGCCGGCCAGCTCGTTGACGACGACGCGGTCCTCCTTCGCCACCTTGTTCAGGAGCGAGGACTTGCCGACGTTCGGGCGGCCGATCAGCGCGATACGGCGGGGGCCGCCGGGGGTGGCGGAGCCGAAGGTCTGCGCGGGCGCCTCGGGCAGCGCCTCCAGGACGGCGTCCAGCATGTCGCCGGTGCCGCGGCCGTGCAGCGAGGAGACGGGGTGCGGCATCCCGAGGCCCAGCGACCACAGCGAGGCGGCGTCCGCCTCGCCCGACTGGCCGTCCACCTTGTTGGCGCACAGCACGACGGGCTTGCCGGCCCGGCGCAGCAGCTTGACGACGGCCTCGTCGGTGTCGGTGGCGCCGACCTTGGCGTCCACGACGAAGACACAGGCGTCGGCGGCCTCGATCGCGTACTCCGCCTGGGCGGCGACGGACGCGTCGATGCCGAGGACGTCCTGCTCCCAGCCGCCGGTGTCGACGACCTTGAAGCGGCGGCCGGCCCACTCCGCTTCGTAGGTGACGCGGTCGCGGGTGACGCCCGGCTTGTCCTCGACGACCGCCTCACGGCGGCCGATGATGCGGTTCACCAGAGTCGACTTACCGACATTCGGGCGGCCGACGACGGCGAGGACGGGGAGCGGGCCGTGGCCCGCCTCCTCGATCGCGCCTTCGACGTCCTCGATGTCGAAGCCCTCTTCCGCGGCGAGCTCCATGAACTCCGCGTACTCGGCGTCGCCAAGCGCTCCGTGGTCGTGCTGGTCGTTCATGAAGTCCGTTCCTCGTTCTGCGTCATCGATGGACCGGGCGTCCGGTCCACTACTCAAGTCCCAAGTCTCGCTCAGCGCCCGGTGAGGCGCCTGGCGTTCTCCAGGTGGCGGGTGAGCCGCTCCTGGATGCGTACGGTCGCCTCGTCCAGCGCCGTACGAGTGCGCCGGCCGCTGCCGTCGCCCGCTTCGAAGGCGTCGCCGAAGACGACGTCCACCCGGCTGCGCAGCGGTGGCAGCGCCTTTATCAACCGTCCCCTGCGCTCGGTGCTTCCCAGTACCGCCACCGGGACGATCGGCGCCCCCGAGCGCAGGGCGAAGTAGGCGAGCCCGGCGCGCAGCGAGGCGAAGTCGCCCTCGCCACGGGTGCCCTCGGGGAAGATCCCGAGCACACCGCCCTCCTCCAGCACCCCGACGGCCTGGTCGATCGCGGTCCGGTCGACGGTCGACCGGTCCACCTTCACCTGCCCGATGCCGCGCAGGAACGGGTCGAGCGGCCCGATGAAGGCTTCCTTCTTGATGAGGAAGTGCACCGGTCTGGGCGCGGTCCCCATCAGCATCGGCCCGTCGATGTTGTGCGCGTGGTTGACGGCGAGGATGACCGGGCCGTCGGCCGGCACCCGCCAGGCCCCGAGCACCCGGGGCCTGAACAGTCCGTACATCAGGCCGACGCCGATGCGGCGCCCGACCTCGGCGCCGCGCTCCGTGACGGGCGGGTGCGGCGCGGAGCGTCTCGACGAGAGGCGGGGGCCGGGCGACGGGAGAGCTGTCACAGGGCGGCTCGCTTCTCCTCGATGAGCGTGACCACGCACTCGATGACCTGGTCGAGGGTGAGCTCGGTGGTGTCCACCTCGACGGCGTCGGCCGCCTTGGCCAGCGGGGACGTCTTGCGGCCGGAGTCGGCCGCGTCCCGCTTCAGCAGGGCCTCCCGGGTGGAGGCGACGTCCACGCCCTTCAGCTCGCCGCTGCGGCGGGCGGCACGCGCCTCCGGGGAGGCGGTGAGGAACACCTTCAGGTCGGCGTCGGGCAGCACGGTCGTGCCGATGTCACGGCCCTCGACCACGATGCCTGCCGGGGCGGAGGCCGCCGTGTCGCGCTGGAGCTGGGTGACGAGCGCCCGCACCTCCGGGACGGCGCTGACCGCGCTGACCTTGGCGGTGACCTCCTGCGTACGGATCGGACCGGAGGCGTCGAGGCCGTCGACGGTGATCGTCGGCGCGTTCGGGTCGGTCCCCGAGACGATGACCGGCTTGGCGGCGGCGGTCGCGATCGCCGCCGGGTCGTCCGTGTCGATGTCGTTGAGGAGCATCCACCAGGTGATCGCCCGGTACTGGGCGCCGGTGTCCAGATAGCTCAGCCCCAGCTTGGCGGCGACCGCCCTGGAGGTGCTGGACTTGCCGGTGCCGGACGGGCCGTCGATGGCGACGATCACAGCTGCCGGGGCGGTCCGGGCGGCGCTTTCCACGGTGACGGACACCTTCCTGGTACGGGGACGGGGTGGGCGGGCAGGCATCCGCCCCCACACAAGGTTACTGGCTCATACGTGCGCCCAGATCCCCGCCCGCCCGGCACCCCGGGCCGGGCCTCACTGCCGGATCGCCCAGCCACGCTCGCGCAGCGACGCCGCCAGGCCCGGGGCCGCGGCCGGCTCGACCATGAGCTGGACCAGGCCCGCCTGCTGGCCGGTGGCGTGCTCGATGCGCACGTCCTCGATGTTGACCCCGGCGCGGCCCGCGTCGGCGAAGATCCGGGCCAGCTCGCCGGGCTGGTCGCTGATGAGCACCGCGACGACCTCGTAGGCCGTGGGGGCGGTGCCGTGCTTGCCGGGGACGCGCTCGCGGCCGGCGTTGCCGCGCCGCAGCACGTCCTCGACGGCCGCCGCGCCGCCGCGCCGCTTCTCCTCGTCGGAGGAGTCCAGGGAGCGCAGTGCCCGTACGGTCTCGTCCAGGTCGGTGGCGACGGCGGCCAGGACGTCGGCGACCGGGCCCGGGTTGGCGGAGAGGATCTCCACCCACATCCGCGGGTCGGAGGCGGCGATCCGGGTGACATCGCGGATGCCCTGCCCGCACAGCCGTACCGCCGTCTCGTCGGCCTCCCGCAGCCGGGCCGCGACCATGGACGACACCAGCTGGGGGGTGTGCGAGACGAGCGCGACCGCGCGGTCGTGGGCGTCGGCGTCCATGACCACGGGCACCGCGCGGCAGAGCGCGACCAGCTCCAGGGCGAGGTTGAGCACCTCGGTGTCGGTGTCCCGGGTCGGGGTGAGCACCCAGGGGCGGCCCTCGAAGAGGTCGGCGGTGGCGGCGAGCGGGCCGGAGCGCTCCTTGCCGGACATCGGGTGCGAACCGATGTAGGCGGTGAGGTCGCAGCCGAGCGCCTCCAGCTCGCGGCGCGGGCCGCCCTTGACGCTGGCGACGTCGATGTACGCGCGGGCCGCGTCCGAGCGGATCGCCCGCGCCAGGGTGGCGGCGACATGGGCGGGCGGCACGGCCACGATCACCAGGTCCACCCGGCCCCCGGGCGCCTCGTCGGTCCCGGCGCCGAGCGCCGCCGCTGTGCGGGCCTGGTCCGGGTCGTGGTCGGTGAGGTGGACGGTGACGCCGCGTGCGGCGAGGGCCAGCGCGGCGGACGTACCGATCAGGCCGGTACCGATGACGAGTGCGGTCCTCACGGAGTGTTCCTTGCGAAGTGCGGCGGCTGCGCCGGGGCGGACGGGCGGGCTTGCCCGTTCAGCCTAGTCAAGCCGCGGGGGCGGTGGCCGCCGCCGGGAGGGGCCGGTGCGGTAGAACGGGTCCATGATCTTCCATGTGGTGCCCGCGCCGGAGTGGGGCGACGGACCGGGCCCGTACGCCCCGGCGTCCCTGGCCTCCGAGGGCTTCGTCCACTGCTCGGCCGACCGTGCCGCCGCCCTGGTGGCGGCGAACGCCCACTACGCCGACTACACCCCCGCGCCCGGTCCGCTCCTGCTGCTGGGGATCGACCCGGCGCGGCTGGCGGCCGAGGTCCGCTGGGAGGGGGCGTTCCCCCATGTGTACGGGCCGGTCGAGCGGGAGGCCGTGGTGGAGGCGGTGGAGCTGCGCCGGGACGAGGGCGGATGGGTTGCGCCATAGGGCGTACGGCACGCGCGCGTCACGGAATTCGACGCCGGGTTGCACCAGGATGCTGCCCATGACGACGCCAACCTCCCGCCGCGCGGTGCTCGCGGTGGCCGCGGGCACCGCCGCGCTGGCCGGCTGCGGCAGCAGCGACGACAAGAGCAGCGGTACGGGCGGGACGCCCACCGGTACCGCGACCTCTCCCCCGGTCGCGTTCGCCCCGGAAACCCCGCACGCGTCCTCCGCGTCCCCCGGCGGGGCCGTACTGGCGAAGACGGCGGACATCCCGGTCGGCGGCGGCAAGGTCTTCGCGGACCGCAAGGTCGTGGTCACCCAGCCGGAGGCGGGCACCTTCAAGGCGTTCTCGGCGGTCTGCACCCACCAGGGGTGCACGGTCAAGGACGTCTCGGGCGGGACGATCAACTGCCCCTGCCACGGCAGCAAGTACCGCGTGGCCGACGCCTCGGTGGCGGCGGGACCGGCGCCCCGGCCGCTCGCGGCCGAGCGGATCACCGTCGAAAACGGTTCGATTCGTCTGGCCTGACCGGCCACAATCGGCGGATGACACCGCCCGAGGAGCTGGTCCGCGACCACACCGTGTACGCCTGTGTGACGGGGTCGCGCGCCTTCGGCCTGGCCACTCCGGCGAGCGACACCGACCGCCGGGGTGTCTACGTGGCCCCGACCCCGCTCTTCTGGCGCTTCCAGAAGCCGCCGACGCATGTGGAGGGCCCGGCCGAGGAGCAGTTCAGCTGGGAGCTGGAACGCTTCTGCGAACTGGCCCTGCGCGCCAATCCCACCGTCCTGGAGTGCCTGCACTCACCGCTCGTGGAGCGGGTCGACGACACCGGGCGGGAGCTGCTCTCACTGCGTGAGGCTTTCCTCTCCCGTCGCACCCACACCACGTTCACCGCCTATGCGCTCAGTCAGCACAGGAAGCTGGAGGCGGACGTACGCCGCGACGGCGCCCCGCGCTGGAAGCACGCGATGCACCTGGTGCGCCTCATGACGAGCTGCCGCGATCTGCTGCGCACCGGCGTCCTGGTGGTCGACGTGGGCCCCGACCGCGACCGTCTCCTGGCCGTCAGACGCGGCGAGGTCCCCTGGGCCGAGGTCGAGGCCTGGATGGCCCGCCTCGACGAGGAGAGCACCCGGGCCGTGTCCCGCACCCCGCTCCCCGAGGCCCCGGACACGGCCCGGGTGGCGGACTTCCTGTTCCGGGTGCGCCGGGACTCGGCGCTGAGGCCGTACCCGTACGCCGAAACCGCGCGCTTGGCGTCCGGCGGCGGCCCGGGGCGGTAGCGCAAGCTCCCGGTTCAGGAATCCCAGAGCGCCCCGAGGGTCAGCAGTTCGCTCCGGTACTCGATGCGCTCCGCCCACTCCTTCGGCCAGGCGGCGGCTCCCAGGTGGGCACCGGCGAAGGCACCGGTCAGACAGGCTATGGAGTCCGAGTCGCCCTTGGTGCAGGCCGCCCGGCGCAGCGCGGTGAGCGGGGCGTCGGGGAAGAGCAGGAAGCAGACCAGCGCCGTGGCCAGGGCCTCCTCGGCCACCCAGCCGTCGCCCGTCTCCAGGCACGGGTCCGTCTCCGGCGAGGGGTTGCGCAGGGCCTTCAGGACCCGGTCCAGGGCGTCCAGGCACTCGTCCCAGCCGCGCGCCATGAACGCCGCGGGCGTCTCGTCGTGGGCGCGGGTCCACAGGTCGCCCAGCCAGCGGTCGTGGTAGCGGGTGCGGTTCTCGTACGCGTACGAACGCAACTGGCCGACCAGGCCCACCGGGTCCGCGCCCTGGGCCAGCAGGAAGACCGCACGGGCGGTGAGATCACTGGCCGCCAGGGCCGTGGGATGGCCGTGGGTCAGGGCCGACTGGAGCTGCGCCGCGCCCGCCCGCTGCTCCTCGCTCAGACCGGGCACCAGGCCGACCGGGGCCACCCGCATGTTCGCGCCGCAGCCCTTGGAGCCGAGCTGGCTCGCCTGCTGCCAGGGCAGTTCGCTGTCGAGGAGCCCGCAGGCGACCATGCAGGTGCGGCCGGGGGCCCGGTTGTTCTCCGGGGAGTGGTACCACCGGACGAACCCCTCGCGCACCGGCCGCTCCAGGCGGCGCGGGCCGAGCAGACCCCGGTCCATGGCGGCCCGGATGCCCTCGCCGACCGCCAGCGTCATCTGGGTGTCGTCGGTGACGACCGCCGGCGTCGGCAGCCGCATCTCCCGCCACGGACCGCACTTGTCGAGGATCGCGGGCACGCCGATGAACTCGGTCGGGAAGCCCAGCGCGTCCCCGAGCGCGAGTCCGGTCAGCGCGCCCGTCGCCGCCTGCTTCGCCCGGCTGTTCACGCGAGTGGTCATGAGGGTCGTCCTTCCGGCCGCAGGAGCGGGGGGTGCAGCACGGTCGCCGCGCCCGCCCGGTACAGCGCGGCCGGCTTGCCCCGGCCGCCGGTCAGACGCGCGGCGCCCGCCACCGGCTCGACGAAGCCCGGCGTGGCGAGGACCTTGCGTCGGAAGTTCGGGCGGTCCAGGGCGGTCCCCCACACCGTCTCGTAGACCTGCCGGAGCTCGCCGAGGGTGAACTCGGGCGGGCAGAAGGCGGTGGCCAGGCAGGTGTACTCCAGCTTGGCGCCGATCCGCTCGCGCGCGTCGGCGACGATCCGCTCGTGGTCGAAGGCGAGGCCCTCGTACGCCCCGAACGGCACCCACTGCGCGTGCGCCGCGTCGCCGCCGCCGTGCGGCTCCGGGAGATCCGGTACGAGCGCGGTGTACGCGACGGAGACCACCCGCATCCGAGGGTCGCGGCCGGGGTCGCTGTAGGTGCGCAACTGCTCCAGGTGCAGGCCCGCGACCACCTCGTCCGACAGCCCGGTCTCCTCGGCCAGTTCGCGCCGCGCCGCCTGCCCGGCGCTCTCGCGGGGCAGCACGAAACCGCCCGGCAGCGCCCATTCGCCCCGGTAGGGCTCCTCGCCGCGCCGGATCAGCAGGAGGTGCAGACCGCCGTCGCGGACCGTGCAGACCGCGAGGTCGACGGTGACGGCGAACGGTTCGAAGGCGTACGGGTCGTAGCCCTCCGGCGCCCTGGCCGGGCCCGCGGCGCTCACCACCGGCCCCCGGGCGGGCCGTCCAGGTCCCAGCTCGCGCCCAGGAAGGTGTCGACCGCGTCGACGGCGGCGCCCAGCAGCCCGCCGGGGCCCGTGCCCCGCAGCACCACCTCGCGCCCCCGGGCGGGCAGCCCCCCGTCCTGCGGGCCCGCGAGCAGCCACAGATGGCGCTCGGCACGGGCGGTCGCCGCCGCGCAGAAGAGCACCGGCGCCCCCGTGCGCGCCGCCTGCTCCTCCCGCGCCCGCTCGCACCGGGGCACCCACCGGGTGCCCGCCCAGACCCCGCCGCGCCGCTGGTAGTGCTCGGCCAGTGAGCGGGCCAGGGTCGTGGCGGCCGGGTCGGCGCCGAGCACCGCGACCCGGCGGGTGAGCCAGGCCCGTACCGGCCGCTCCAGGAAGTCCCAGCACCCCACCGGGTCCTTGCGCACGGCGGCGGCGGAGACCGGGAAGAGCGCGTGCTCGGCATCGACGCACACATGCTCGGCGCCGAAGGCCCGGGCGAGGCGGTCCCCGTGCCGCTCGGAGGTGAAGACCGCGTCCACGCGCCCCCGGGCGCGCACGGCGCGGACCGACCGGACGACGCGGACGCGCGGATGGACCTCGGCCATCCAGCGCGCCCGCGTCCGGGCCGCCGCGAGTTCCCCGGCCGCCGTGCACACCATCACGGTCAGCGCCTCGCAGCGGTCCTCGGCGGTCCGGACGAGGTGGTGGTGGCCCGCGTGCGGCGGGCAGAACGTACCGATCACCAGACCGTGCCCGTACCGCTCCACCGCCGCCACCCCCTCCCGTCGCACCGTCGCTTTTTAATAGTCATGATGACTATAAAGGTGCGAAGGGGCCGCGCACAACGGGCCTGCGCGGGTATTCGGCGGGGCGCACGGCGTACGCGCGGGCGCCCGCGCACAGCGGCGAGCCCGGCCCCCGTCGGTCAGGGGCCGGGCTCGGTACCGGGGTGCGCGGAGCGGCTACAGGCCGACCTCGCGCATCAGCATGCCGACCTCGGTGTTGGTGAGGCGGCGCAGCCAGCCGGACTTCTGGTCGCCGAGCGCGATCGGGCCGAAGGAGACCCGGACCAGCTTCTCGACCGGGAAGCCGGCCTCCGCCATCATGCGGCGCACGATGTGCTTGCGGCCCTCGTGGAGCTCGATCTCCACCAGGTAGTTCTTGCCGGTCTGCTGCACGACCCGGAAGGCGTCCGCGCGCGCGTAGCCGTCCTCCAGCTGGATGCCCTCCTTGAGCCGCTTGCCGATCTCGCGCGGCAGCGGGCCCGTGATGGCGGCCAGATAGGTCTTCTTCACGCCGTACTTGGGGTGCGTGAGACGGTGGGCCAGCTCGCCGTGGTTGGTGAGCAGGATGATGCCCTCGGTCTCGGTGTCGAGCCGGCCGACGTGGAAGAGACGGGTCTCACGGTTGGTCACGTAGTCGCCCAGGCACTGACGGCCGTCCGGGTCCTCCATGGTGGAGACGACACCGGCGGGCTTGTTCAGCGCGAAGAACAGGTACGACTGGGTGGCGACCGTCAGGCCGTCCACCTTGATCTCGTCGCGCTCCGGGTCGACGCGCTTGCCCTGCTCAAGGACGATCTCGCCGTTGACCTCGACGCGGGCCTGCTCGATCAGCTCCTCGCAGGCGCGGCGCGAACCCATGCCGGCGCGGGCGAGCACCTTCTGCAGCCGCTCGCCCTCCTGCTCGGCGCCCGGGAAGGTCTTCGGGGTCCTGATCTCCGGCTTGTCCGCGTACCGGTCGCGGTTGCGCTGCTCGATCTTCGCGTCGAGCTCGCGCGGGCGGGCCTGCCCCATCCGCTGCCCGTGCGGGCCGCGGCGCACCGGGGTGCCGCCCTGGGGGGCCTTGGGGCCGCCCTTGGCGCCACCGCGCGCGGCGGCGCCACGGCCGCCACGGGGGGCGTCACCCCGGTTGTCGGAGCCGCCCATGTCGTAGGTGCGCTCCTCGGGGCGGAGCGGGCGCGGCTTGCCGCTGCCGCTCTGGCGCGGGCCGCCACCCTGACGCTGGCCGCCGCCCTGGCGCTGACCGTCCCGGCCACCGCCCGCGCCGCCGCGGCCGGCGCCGCTCCGGCCGCCACCGCCGCTGCTGCCGCGGCTGCCGCTGTTGCCACCACGGCTCCCGCCGTTGTTTCCGCTGCTGTTACTGCCGCTGCTTCGCATCAAATTTCCGTCTTGTCGTCTGCTGGGGTTTCCGGGGCGTCGGGCGCGTCCGGATCGAACGACGGCACACCCTCCAGGGTCTCGGCCTCGATCGCGTCCGCCTCCGGGAGGAAGGGTGCGAGCTCGGGGAGCTCGTCCAGACCGCGCAGGCCCATCCGCTCAAGAAAGTAGTTCGTCGTCCTGTACAGGATCGCACCTGTTTCGGGTTCCGTGCCCGCCTCGTCGACCAGACCGCGCTGGAGCAGGGTCCGCATGACCCCGTCGCAGTTCACTCCGCGCACCGCCGAGACCCGGGACCGGCTCACCGGCTGGCGGTACGCGACCACCGCCAGGGTCTCCAGGGCCGCCTGGGTGAGCCGCGCCTGCTGCCCGTCCAGGACGAAGCCCTCGACGGCCGGGGCGTACTCGGCCCGGCTGTAGAACCGCCAGCCGCCCGCCACGAGCCGCAGCTCGAAGCCGCGGCCCTGGACGGTGTACTCGTCGGCCAGCTCGCGCAGCGCGTCCGCCACGGCCCGCCGGGGCCGCTCCAGCACCTTCGCGAGGTGCTCCTCGGTGGCCGGCTCGTCCACGACCATGAGGACGGCCTCCAAGGCGGGCTTGAGCGCGAGCTCGTCTCCCGGCGCCTCGGGGGATTCCTGGATCACGCCGTCTCCACCTCCACGACTCGGTCGAACTCGTCCGTGACGGCGGCCCGGGCCCCGTCGCCGCCGCTCCAGCGCACCATCAGCTCACCCAGCGCCTCGTCCTGGTCCAGGACCACGACCTTCTCGCGGTACAGCTCCAGCAGGGCCAGGAAGCGGGCGACGACCGTGAGGGTGTCGGGCGCGTCCAGGGTCAGCTCCCGGAAGCTGGCGTCCCCGGCCTCCCGCAGCATCGCCACCACGACGGCCGCCTGCTCCTGTACGGAGACGAGGGGCGCGTGGATGTGGTCGACGTACACCTGGGGCCTGGCCTTCGGCTGCATGGCCTTGACCGCCAGCTTGGCGAACCCGTCGGGGCCGATGCTGATGACGACCTCGGGCAGCAGCTCGGCGTGGTGCGCCTCCAGCCCGACGGTACGGGGGTACCGGCGCGCCTCGCTGTCGAGCCGCTCGCTGAAGATGTCCGCGATCCGCTTGTACGCGCGGTACTGCAGCAGCCGCGCGAACAGCAGGTCGCGGGCCTCCAGGAGCGCGAGGTCGGCCTCGTCCTCGACCTCGGCGGCGGGCAGCAGCCGGGCCGCCTTGAGGTCGAGCAGGGTGGCGGCGACGACGAGGAACTCGGTGGTCTGATCGAGGTCCCAGTCCGCGCCCATGGCCCGGATGTGGGCCATGAACTCATCGGTCACCTTGGAGAGCGCGACCTCGGTGACGTCCATCTTGTGCTTGGAGATGAGCTGGAGCAGCAGGTCGAAGGGCCCCTCGAAGTTGACGAGCCGCACGGTGAACCGCCCGTCGGGGGGCCTGACGGCCTCGTCCCGCGCGGCCGGCCCCGGGCGGTCCGCTGCCGCCGACGGGAGATCGGGCGCCTCTTCGGAGGCGGGGGCGGGGGCGGAAGCGGAGGCTGAAGCGGGGCCCGGGGGCGTGGCCTCCGGGAGACCTTCCTCGTCCCCCACCGGCCCCGGCCCCGGCTCCGGCTCCGGCCCCCGGAGGGTTCCGGAAAGGGGCGGGGCGGGGGAGACACCCCCCGGCCCCCGCCCGAGCGCACGCCGGGCCCCCCGCGCGGCGGGAGCGTCCGGTGCGTCGTCGGCGGTGGGCAAGAGTGGTTCCAGGGGAGTGCGGAGCGGGCGGTACATGGCGCGCGGCGGACGCCGCACGCCGCAGGCTAGCCGCTACCGGCCGCGCAGACGCCGTACGAGAATGCTCGCGTCGCCCCGGGACTCCAGATCCGCCAGGACGACCGCGACGGCCTCGCGCACGATGCGGCCCCGGTCGACGGCGAGCCCGTGCTCCCCGCGCAGGACCAGGCGCGCGTGCTCCAGGTCCATCAGCTCCTCCGCGGAGACGTACACGGTGATCTTCTCGTCGTGCCGCTCGCGCCCGCTGGGCCGCCGGTTGGCCGCCCGGGCCCGCCGCCGCTGCTGCGCGGTGCCGGAACCGCCGCCGGCCGCGGCCGGAGCACCCGGACGGGCGCCGGCGGCCTTGGCGGCCTCGGACGCGGCGGCGCCGCGGCTGCGCGGCTCGCCCGACGCGGGCTCCTCCTCCGCGGCCGAGTGCTCGGCCCGCCCCGCGGACTCCTGCGCGGCGGGGTCGCTCTCGCCCGCGGGTCCGGGCACCTTCGCCTCGCCGTTGGTCCGCCTCGGGGTGGAGGACTGGAGTGCCATTCCTCCGGTCGTACGGAACAGTTCGTCGGCCCCGGGCAGACTCACTCGGCGTGACACCGGGCGAGCACCTCCCTGGCGAGCTGGCGGTAGGCGGCGGCACCGACGGAGTTGGACGCGTACGTCGTGATCGGCTCACCGGCGACCGTGGTCTCCGGGAAGCGCACGGTCCGGCCGATCACCGTGTGGTAGACGTGGTCGTCGAAGGCCTCGACCACCCGGGCCAGGACCTCGCGGCTGTGCACCGTGCGCGAGTCGTACATCGTCGCCAGGATGCCGTCGAGCTCCAGGTCGGGGTTGAGCCGCTCCTGGACCTTCTCGATCGTCTCGGTCAGCAGGGCGACACCGCGCAGCGCGAAGAACTCGCACTCCAGCGGCACGATCACCTTGTGAGCGGCCGTCAGGGCGTTGACGGTGAGCAGACCGAGCGAGGGCTGACAGTCGATCACGATGTAGTCGTAGTCGGCCATCAGCGGCTTCAGGGCGCGCTGGAGCGTGGACTCCCGGGCGACCTCGCTGACCAGCTGCACCTCGGCGGCGGAGAGGTCGATGTTGCTCGGCAGCAGGTCCATGTTGGGGACCGCGGTCTTGAGCAGCACCTCGTCGGCCGACATGCCCCGCTCCATGAGCAGGTTGTAGACCGTGAGGTCGAGCTCCATCGGGTTCACGCCGAGGCCCACCGAGAGGGCGCCCTGCGGGTCGAAGTCGACGAGCAGCACCCGGCGCCCGTACTCCGCGAGCGCGGCACCCAGGTTGATGGTCGACGTGGTCTTGCCGACGCCGCCCTTCTGGTTGCACATCGCGATGATCTTCGCGGGACCGTGGTCGGTCAGCGGACCCGGGATCGGGAAGTACGGCAGCGGCCGTCCGGTCGGGCCGATCCGCTCGCGGCGCTGGCGTGCGGCGTCGGGTGCGAGGGTGGCCGCGTACTCGGGGTCGGGCTCGTACTCGGCGTCGGGGTCGTAGAAGTGCCCCTGGGGCACCTCGTCGTAGTCGGCGAAAGCGGCGGTCTCGCGGCCACTCTCGTTGCCGGCCATGGCGTTCACGTGTAGGCCGTCCATCATCCGTGGGGCTGTCGTCATGTGCGGGGTGGTTGCGAAGGCGCGGACCGCGACGGAGCCGACAGCCTCAGCAGGCCCCGAAGGGCCATGGCCCCGTGCGGGCATCCCTGGTTGACCACCTCCAGGAGTAAATGTCGACTCATTCACAAGTCGTCTTACCTCCTTGGAAGTGACCAGGAAACTTTATCGATAGGTCAGCGTGGCACCATGCCGACGGTTGGCGACTCTATGGCGTGTCACCGGTCCGCAGCAACACAATCCGCCGGACCCGGCCGGATGTGTCGGCAACCGAACACCGCTCTGTCAAGGGCGTACGGGCATCAGAGCGCGGGTTTCGGGGGTGCGCGAAAAGGTTAAAGAGTTACGTTCGAGGCGAGTTGAGCCAGCCTGCCGCACACCGGGGAAAGTGTCGCGATACACATCCGGCCGGACCTTGGGTCGACAAGGTCCGGCCGGGTGCGTGAGGTTGACGACGCGCGTTGACGAAGTCTCTCGTCAGAGGGTCGTCACGGCGTGTCGGATCAGCCGAGGAGCGTGCTCAGCTCGACGGTCTCCAGGCCGTGGGCCTCGGCGACGGGGCCGTAAACGACCTGGCCGTCATGGGTGTTGAGGCCCAGGGCGAGCGCCGGGTCACGGCGCAGCGCCTCGGCCCAGCCGTTGTTCGCCAGCGACACGATGTAGGGCAGCGTGGCGTTGGTGAGCGCGTAGGTGGAGGTGTTGGGCACCGCGCCCGGCATGTTGGCGACGCAGTAGAAGACCGAGTCGTGGACCATGAAGGTCGGCTCGGCGTGGGTGGTCGGACGCGAGTCCTCGAAGCAGCCGCCCTGGTCGATGGCGATGTCGACAAGGACACTTCCGGGCTTCATCTTGGCGACGAGCTCGTTGGTGACCAGCTTCGGGGCCTTGGCGCCCGGGATGAGGACCGCGCCGATGACGAGGTCGGCCTCGATGACGGCCTTCTCCAGCTCGTAGGCGTTGGAGACGATCGTCTGGACCTTGGTGCCGAAGACCTTGTCGGCCTCGCGGAGCTTGTTGATGTCCTTGTCGAGCAGGGTCACGTGGAAGCCCATGCCGACGGCGATCTGCGTGGCGTTCCAGCCCGAGACACCGCCGCCGATGACGACGGCCCGGCCGGCGTGGGTGCCGGGGACACCGCCGGGGAGCACACCGCGCCCGCCGACGGAGGCCATCAGGTGGTAGGCGCCGACCTGCGGGGCCAGCCGGCCCGCGACCTCGGACATCGGGGCGAGCAGCGGCAGCGCGCGGCCCGCGGTCTCCACCGTCTCGTACGCGATGGCGGTGGTGCCGGACTCCAGCAGGGCGTCCGTGCACTCGCGGGAGGCGGCGAGGTGCAGGTAGGTGAAGAGCGTCTGGTCCTTGCGGAGGCGGTGGTACTCCTCCGCGATGGGCTCCTTGACCTTCAGCAGCAGGTCGGCGGCGGCCCACACCTCGTCGGCGGTGCCCAGGATCTCGGCGCCCGCGGCCACGTACTCGGCGTCCGTGATCGACGAGCCGACACCGGCGTTCCGCTCGATGACGACCTGGTGGCCGTGGCGCACCAGCTCATGCACGCCGGCGGGGGTGATGGCCACCCGGAACTCGTTGTTCTTGACCTCGCGGGGGATACCGACCTTCACGTCGATCACGGTCCTTGGCTCAGGGGACGAAGGGGGTGCAATACATACATACCCGGATGCACCAAGGCGCACCGGGAGACACCGCAAGAAGGTGCGGCGGAGCCAGTCTAATGAAGGTCTTCGCGCTGTCTACCCTTACAAACAACTAATCTTTGGCCGAAGCACTGCGGATTTCGTAGGCCGGAGCCTCTCCTTCCCTGTCAGGCTCAAGCAGCCGCTCCGCGGCGCCCCGGTGCAGCCTGGCCGCCGCCGGGTCTCCGAGCCGGTCGAGCGTGTCCGCGAGGCGCAGCTGAAGGGCGGCCTGGAGACGCAGATCACCGGCCTGCCGTGCCCACTCCACCGCCTCGCGGCAGGTGCGCAGCGACTCCTCGGGCCGTCCGGCGTACTCCTGCACCCGGGCCGCCTCGCTCAGCGCCCGCGCCTGGCTCGGCAGATCCCCCAGGCGTCGGTATCCGGCCACGGCGGCGCGCCAACTGCGGAGCGCCTCGCCGTAGCGGCCCGCGTAGGTGAGCACCGCGCCGATGCGCCCGTACAGGCGCGCCTCGTCCTCCCGCTCGCCCCGGGCGAGGCGCTGGGCCAGGGCCCGCCCGTACCAGTCGGTGGCGCGCGTCCAGTCACCCAGCTCCTGGTGGGCGCCGCCTACGGATTCCATCGCGCGGCCGGTGGCGTACGGGTCGTTCGCGGCGCGGCCCGCGTCCAGAGCCGCCCGGTAGCGCACCAGGGCGTCGGCGGTACGCCCCGCCTCCGCGTCCAGATCGCCCAGATTGAGCAGCGCCGCGGCTTTCTCCCGGTGCAGCCCGTGCCGCTCGGCGACGTCCAGAACCAGCTGGTGCAGACCGTAGAGGTCGGGAGCCGCCGCCTCGGTCCCCCGGTGCGCGGCCAGCGCCCGTACGAGGGCCGCGACCAGCCGGCGGGCGAGCGTGTCCAGCCCGCCGTCCTCGACCGCGAGCCGGGCCGCCGCGAGCAGCGCGGGCCGGCGGGTCTCCAGCCAGGCGGCGGCCAGCCGCTCGCTGGGGAAGCGCAGGGCGCGGGGCAGCCCCGCGAGCTTCCTGCGGGCCGGGGAGCCGTCGGGCTCGGTGACCGCCCGGCAGGACTGGAGCAGCCGTACGGTCCGCTCCAGCATCCGGGCCCGGGCCAGCTGGAGCTCGCCGGGCCGGTCGGCGCTGTCCGCGAGGGTGTGCAACAGCGGAGCCAGCCAGCCGGGCACCGCGTACTGGGCGGGCCGCCCGTCCGGGTCGCCGTACACCCGCAGCAGCCCGTACGCGACGAAGTCCTCCAGGGTGTTCTGGGCCGCGGAGACCGAGCACCCGGCGAGCGCGGAGGCGGTCTGGGCGTCCGCGATCCCGGCGGGGGCGAGCGAGAGCAGCCGCAGCAGCCGGGCGTTGGGCCCCGGCAGCGACTCGTACACCAGCTTGAAGGCGCGCGCCAACGGCCGCTCGGCGACGGGAAGCCGCCCCGTCAGCCTGCTGTCGTCGGGCAGCGCGTGGAGCCGCTTGGCCACGTCGGAGACGGCCGCCTGGGGCCGCACCGCCAGCCAGCCGCCGACCAGGACGACGGCCGCGGGCACCCCGGCGCACTCCTCGACCAGGTTCTCCGCGGTGCGCGGGTCCACCGTGATCCGTACCGCTCCGGTGTAGCTCTGCAGCAGGGCGACGGCGGTCCTGGGGTCGAGGCCGCCGAGGGTGCAGGGCCGTACGTCCGGGATGCCGGTGAGCGGGCCGCGGGCGGTCGCCACCACCAGGCACCCGGCGTCCTGCGGCAGCAGCGGGTCGACCTGCTCGGCGTCGACGGCGTCGTCGAGCAGCAGCAGCGCCCGGCGCCCGGCGAGCGCCTCGCGCACCAGCTGGGTCAGCTCGTCCGCGCCGCCGCCGGGCGGCACCGGGACGTCCAGGGCGTCGAGCAGCTCGCGGGCCGCCCGCTCGATGGGGACGGGCGTGCCGTCCGGCTCGCGCAGGCCGGCCCGCAATACCCCGTCGGGGTACTCGGCGGCGAGCTGCCGCGCCAGCTCCTCGGCGAGGGCCGTCCGGCCGGAACCGGGGCGTCCGGCGATCAGCAGCACCCGGGCGCGCGCCGACTTGCGGCCGGACAGCGTGTCCAGCCCCGCCCGCGCCACGTCCTCGCGCAGCTCCTTCAACTCCCGCTGCCTGCCGAAGAACTGACGGCCGGTCGTCTCGGGCGCGGCCGGCCCGCCCCGCGCGGCAGAGCCGCCCACGTCCACCGCCTGATCCGTCACGGGCCACGCTCCGTCCGCTGCGCACGAGCCGAGCCCGGCGGGTCTCCGCACGGGCGTTCCGAGCGTAGTTCACCCGTGGTGGGAGGCCCGGTGGAGCGCGGCGGGCGGGTCGCCCGATCGGATCAGCGGATGGTCGGACGGACATACCGCGAGTAGGCCGTCCGGGTCGCGCGGCATCCGCGCGCGACCCGGCGGCGGCTACTTCTCGAAGGGGCGGGCGGGCCAGGGCGCCTCGGCCGGGCGCAGCGAGTCCAGGCCCGGGCCCGCCTGCGCGGCCAGGACCGCCAGCGCGCCCACCACGAGGCAGTTGTAGTGCAGCTCACCGGCGAGCGCGCCCCGCACGAGCTCGTCCACCGGCACCCGGGCCAGCTCCATGTCGGCCTCCTCCTCGGAGACCTCGAAGCGCTCGCCCTCCGCCTCGGACAGATCACGGGCGAGGAAGATCCGTACGGCCTCGTCGCAGCCGCCGGGCGTGGGGTAGACGTCGGCGAGGACCCGCCAGTCCTCGGCCTTGACGTGCGCCTCCTCGTACAGCTCGCGCTGGGCGGCGTGCAGCGGGTTCTCGCCGGGCACGTCGAGCAGACCGGCCGGGATCTCCCACAGCTTGTGGCGCACCGGGTGGCGGTACTGGCGCAGCACCAGGACGCGGCCAGCCTCGTCGAGGGCGAGCACGGCCACCGAGCCCGGGTGGACCTGGTAGTCGCGGCGGGCGACCGTGCCGTCGGGCATGACCACGTCGTCGGTGCGGACGCTGGTCTTGCCGCCCTGGAACGGGGTCGTGCTGGCGACGACCCGCCATTCTTCGGGGGTGTCCTTGAGCTGCATCGATGTCCTCCCGCAAAACAGAAACCGGGGTACGTGTCCGATGAGGACCCGTACCCCGGCAACCGTAACCCGACTACTTCTCGCCGGTCCTGCGCGCTTCCTGCTGACGCTCGACGGCCGCCTTGACCAGACCCGCGAAGAGCGGGTGCGGGCGGGTCGGGCGGGAGCGCAGCTCCGGGTGCGCCTGCGTGGCGACCAGGTAGGGGTGCACCTCGCGCGGGTACTCGACGTACTCGACGAGCTTGTTGTCCGGGGAGGTGCCCGAGAAGAGGATGCCCGCCTTCTTCTCCAGCTCCGCGCGGTAGGCGTTGTTCACCTCGTAGCGGTGGCGGTGGCGCTCCTCCACGTACGGCTGGTCGCCGTAGACCTCGCGCACGATCGAGCCCTCGGCGAGCTTCGCCGGGTACATGCCGAGCCGCATGGTGCCGCCGAGGTCGCCCGCGCCCTCGACGTAGGCGAGCTGCTCCTCCATCGTGGAGATGACGGGGTGCGCGGTGGCGGCGTCGAACTCGGTGGAGTTGGCGTCGGGGATGCCGGCCAGGTTGCGGGCGGCCTCGATCACGATGCACTGGAGGCCCAGGCAGATGCCGAGCAGCGGCACCTTGTTCTCCCGGGCGTACTGGATCGCGCCGATCTTGCCGTTGACACCGCGGTCGCCGAAGCCGCCGGGGACCAGGATCGCGTCCACGTCGCCGAGGTGCTTCTGGGCGCCGGCCTGCGTCTTGCAGTCGTCGGAGGTGACCCACTTGACCTTGACGCGGGCCTTGTTGGCGAAGCCGCCGGCGCGCATGGCCTCGGTGATGGAGAGGTAGGCGTCGGGCAGGTCGATGTACTTGCCGACCAGCGCGACGGTGACCTCGTGCTCGGGGTTGTGGACCCGGTCGAGCAGGTCGTCCCAGGTCGTCCAGTCCACGTCACGGAAGGGCAGGTCGAGCTTGCGCACGACGTAGGCGTCCAGGCCCTCGGTGTGCAGCACCTTCGGGATGTCGTAGATCGACTTGGCGTCGATGGCGGCGACCACGGCGGCCTCGTCCACGTCGCACATCAGCGAGATCTTGCGCTTGATGGACAGCGGCACCTCGCGGTCGGCGCGCAGCACGATCGCGTCGGGCTGGATACCGATGTTGCGCAGGGCGGCGACCGAGTGCTGGGTCGGCTTGGTCTTCAGCTCGCCGGAGGGGCCGATGTAGGGCAGCAGCGAGATGTGCACCACGAAGACGTTGTCGCGGCCGACCTCGTGGCGGACCTGGCGGACGGTCTCCAGGAACGGCAGCGACTCGATGTCGCCGACCGTGCCGCCGACCTCGGTGATGACGACGTCGACGTCGTCGGTCGCCATCCGGCGGATGCGGTGCTTGATCTCGTTGGTGATGTGCGGGATGACCTGCACGGTGTCGCCCAGGTACTCGCCGCGCCGCTCCTTGGCGATCACCTGCGAGTAGACCTGGCCGGTGGTGACGTTGGCCGAGCCGTCGAGGTCCACGTCGAGGAAGCGCTCGTAGTGGCCGATGTCCAGGTCGGTCTCGGCGCCGTCGTTGGTGACGAACACCTCGCCGTGCTGGAACGGGTTCATCGTGCCCGGGTCGACGTTGAGGTACGGGTCGAGCTTCTGCATGGTGACACGCAGCCCGCGCGCCTTGAGGAGCGCACCCAGGCTGGAGGCGGTCAGACCCTTGCCGAGGGAGGAGGCGACACCCCCGGTGACGAAGATGTGCTTGGTCGTCGTGGCTGCGCTGTTGCGCATAGCCGTGGGCTGCATGGCCAAGAGGGGGCTCCCGTGGTCGCTGTCTGGAGTGCGTGCCGGTCACCCTCTGTGGATCCCGTCCGTCTGCGGAACGAGTTTCCGGGGGGCGCCGTCGCTGCGGTTCGGGGGTTTTCTCACCACCCGGCCACGGGCTACCAGGGTATCAGCGAGTGCGGCGCACCGCTTCCGGCCACGCTCCGCACACACCCGGGCGACCCTGCGTGCTCCACTCACCCATATGGCGCAATGGCGATGCAGGAAGGCATCGGCGGATCACCCACGTGCGTCGTATCCTGCTCGGACACTCGCCGCCGAGCCGCTGGTAGCACGGCACCACCCCGGCCGTCACCCACAACATGCGCTCGTTGGCGTTCCCTTGACCGCATCGCATTAGCAGTAAGCGCCCCGCGGGGCGGACGTGGCCGTTCGACTGGAGATTGCACGTGGCCGGGCGCATCGAGGATTACGCACTCATCGGAGACATGCAGACCGCAGCCCTGGTCTGCCGGGACGGCACGACGGACTGGCTGTGCCTGCCACGCTTCGACTCGCACGCCGTCTTCGCCGGACTGCTCGGCACCGATGAACACGGCTTCTGGCGGATCGGCCCGGCCCACGCGGCCGACGCGCCGCCACCCCGGGCGGACCGTCGCCGCTACCGGGGCGACTCACTGATCCTGGAGTCGGAGTGGGACACCCCGCGCGGCACGGTCCGGGTGACGGATTTCATGCCGCCGCGCGACGGCGCGCCCCAGCTGGTCCGGATCGTGGAGGGCGTCAGCGGCCGGGTGCCGATGCGCAGCGCCCTGCGGATGCGTTTCAGTTACGGGCGTGTCGTGCCCTGGGTGCACAAGGTCGACAACCGTACGGTCGCCGTGGCGGGACCGGACTCGGTGTGGCTGGACACGCCGGTGGACACCTACGGCAAGAACCTCACCACGTACTCCGACTTCACCGTCTCGCCCGGTGAGCGGATCGCCTTCACCATCAGCTGGCAGCCCTCCCACAAGGAGCAGCCCGCCCTCCCCGAGCCGGAGGCCGCCCTGGAGGCGACCGAGGACTTCTGGCGGGAGTGGGTCGAGCACTGCACGTACCACGGTCCCTACCGCGAGGCGGTGGTCCGTTCCCTGATCACGCTCAAGGCGCTGACCTACGCCCCCACCGGCGGCATCGTCGCCGCGCCCACCACCTCGCTGCCCGAGGACATCGGCGGCTCACGCAACTGGGACTACCGCTACACATGGCTCCGGGACGCGGCGATCACCCTGTCCTCGCTGCTGCGCACCGGCTACCGCGAGGAGGCCCGCGCCTGGCGGGAGTGGCTGCTGCGGGCGGTCGCGGGCGACCCCGAGAACCTGCAGATCATGTACGGGATCGCGGGCGAGCGCGAGCTGGGCGAGGCCGAGCTGGACTGGCTGCCCGGATACGAGGGCTCGGCGCCGGTCCGGGTCGGCAACGGCGCCGCCCACCAGCTCCAGCTGGACGTGTACGGCGAGGTCACCGAGGCCCTGCACCTGGCGCACATGACCGGCCTGGCCCGCAACGACTACGCCTCGCTGCTCCAGCTCAAGCTCATCAGCTATCTGGAGAACCACTGGGACGAGCCGGACGAGGGCATCTGGGAGGTGCGCGGCCCGCGCCGCCACTTCGTGCACTCCAAGGTGATGGCCTGGGTCGCGGTGGACCGCACCATCAAGCTCATCGAGTCCGGCGACGCGGACGGGCCGCTGGAGAAGTGGCGCGATCTGCGCGACGAAATCCACCGCGACGTGTGCGAGAAGGGGTACGACAAGGAGCGCAACACCTTCACGCAGTCGTACGGCTCCAAGGAGCTGGACGCCTCCTTGCTGCTCATTCCGCAGATGGGCTTCCTGCCGCCGGACGACAAGCGGGTCATCGGCACGATCGAGGCGATCCAGCGCGAGCTGTCCACGCCCGACGGGTTCATCCTGCGCTATCCGACCGCGGGCGAGGAGGCGGGCTGTGACGGTCTGGAGGGCGACGAGGGCGCCTTCCTGGCCTGTTCGTTCTGGATGGCGGACGACCTGGCGATGATCGGCCGGGTCGACGAGGCCCGCAAGCTCTTCGAACGGCTGCTGTCGCTGCGCAACGACATCGGACTGCTCGCCGAGGAGTGGGACCCGCGGCTCCAGCGGCAGGTGGGGAACTTCCCCCAGGCCTTCAGCCACGTCCCCCTGATCGACACGGCCCTGCGACTGACCGCGTCGGGGGCGTACGGCGGTTAGCCCGCCGCGCCCGGGAGGGCCGTGCCCGCTTAGAGTGGAGTTGTCCTGTTCCCCCTCCGAAAGGGGGGCCTGATGACCACCCCCTCCAAGGCGGGCACGGCCCTCGCCGAGCTCCGCGAAGACCTCTCCGGCGAGGTGTTCGTCCCCGGTGATCCGGGCTACGACGAGGCCCGGCAGGTCTTCAACGTCATGATCGACCGCCACCCCGCCGTGATCGCGCAGTGCGCCTCCGACGCGGACGTGGCGACCGCCGTACGCTTCGGCCGCGACCTCGATCTGAAGATCGCCGTCCGGGGCGGCGGCCACAGCGTCGCCGGACAGGCCGTCAACGACAACGGCCTCGTCGTGGACCTGCGCCGGATGCACGAGGTGACCGTGCACCCCGCCGCCCACGCGGTACGCATCCAGGGCGGCGCCACCATGAGCCATCTCGACCTGGCCACCCAGCCCTACGGCCTCGCCACCACCGGCGGCCGGGCCTCCACCACCGGCGTCGGCGGCTTCGTCCTCGGCGGCGGCACCGGCTGGCTGGACCGCGCCTTCGGGCTGGCCGTCGACAACCTCCTGGGCGTCGAGCTGGTCACCGCCGACGGCAGTACGGTCACGGCGAGCGCCGAGGAGAACCCGGAGCTGTTCTGGGCGCTGCACGGCGGCGGCGGCAACTTCGGCATAGCCACCTCGCTCACCCTGCGCCTGCACGAGCTGCCGGCCTTCTCGATGGCGCTGCTGCTCTACCGGCCGCACCTCGGCCCGCAGGTGGCCCGGGTCTACCGGGAGCTGATCGAGACCGCCCCGCCCGAGGCGGGAGGCGGGGTCATCTATCTGACCGCGCCGCCCGAGGAGTTCATCCCCGAGCACCTGGTCGGCGAGGTGCTGGCCGGCGCGCTCGTGACGTACGCCGGGCCCGCCGAGCAGCTCACCAAGCTCGCCCAGCCCCTGCTCGCGCTGGAGCACGAGGTCGAGATCCTCACCGACATCCCGTATCCGCAGATGCAGTGCATGCTCGACGACCCGCCGGGCATGCGGAACTACTGGTCGGCCGAGTATCTGAGCGGTCTGCCGGACGAGCTGATCGACGTGTTCTGCGGCCGGGCCGAGAGCCTCCCGGCGCCCACGGTCCAGCATGTGCTGTTCCCGCAGGGCGGCGCCATCGCGTCCGGGCCCGGCGAGTACCCGGTGCCCTACCGCGACGCGCCGTGGGCGGTGCACCCGTTCGCGATCTGGGAGGACCCGGCGGACGACGAGCGCTGCCGGCAGTGGGTCAAGGACGTCCGCGCCGCCGTCCGGCCCTGGTCGACCGGTGCGGTCTACCTCAACTTCACCGGCGACGAGGGCGCCGACCGGGTGGTCGCGGGCCTGGGCGCGGAGAACATGCGCCGGCTGGGCGAGGTGAAGCGCGCCTACGACCCCGACAACGTCTTCCGCTACAACCACAACATCGCCCCGGCCTGACGGAAACGGAGAACCGTGTCGTACCGTGACCCGCATCACGTCCGGTACGACAAAACACGAGGTGAACCCCATTGGAGAGCCAGGGCGGGATCACCGTGCAGCGCGCTCTCGAACTGCCCGGGCTGCGCGGCGGGCTCCCCGAGGTCGTGGCGGGCGCGGAGCGCCTGGGCCGGACCGTGCGCTGGGTGCACGCGGGCGAGGTCCCCAACATGGCCTCCCTGCTCAAGGGCGGTGAGCTGCTGCTCACCACGGGCCTGGGCCTGGGCACCCGCCCCGCCGAGCAGCGCGCCTTCGTCCGGCGCCTCGCCGAGCGCGGCATCGCCGCCCTGGTCGTCGAGCTGGGCCCGCGCTTCAGCAGGCTGCCCGCCACCTTGGTGGAGACCGCGCGGGCGGCCGGGCTGCCGCTGGTCGCGCTGCACCGCGAGGTCGCGTTCGTGACGGTGACCGAGGAGATCCACACCGAGATCGTCAACGGCCACTACGCCCTGCTCCAGCGCGCCGAGGAGGTGCACCGCCGGTGTACCGGCGCGCTCCTCTCGGGCGGCGGCGTACCGCAGGTCCTGTCGATCCTGGCGGACTTCGCGGCCAACCCGGTGTTCCTGGAGACCCCGGACGGCCAGCTGCTGTACGCCGCCGCGGGCCCCGGTGAGGTGGGCGCCGACCCGCTCCAGGTGTGGGAGGGGCTGCGCGGCCGGCGCGAGTCGCGTGAGTCGGGGGCGCCGACGGGAGCGGTCCTGGTGGACGTGCCCGGCGGCGGCCCCGGCGCCGGAGCGGTACGGGCCCGGCTCGTCCTGCTCGCCGTCGCCGGACCGCTGCTGCCGGTCCACCGGATGGCGGCCGAGCGGGCCGCGGGCATCCTCGCGGTGGTGCTGATGCAGGCCCGCCAGGAGGAGGAGCTGGCGGCGCGCGGGCGCGGCGACTTCCTGACCGACCTCGCCGAGGGCCGGATCACCGCCGACGACGCACCCGCGCAGGCGAAGGTGCTGGGCTTCAGACCGGGCGAGGGCCCGCTGCTGCCGGTGGTGATGCGGCTGACCGCGGACCTGTCGGGCTCCTCCCCCACCGGCACCTGGGCGGTCCTGGCCCGCGCGGTCCTGGAGGAGCTGTCCTCGGTGGGCGTGCCGGTGCTGCTGGGCGTACGGCCGGTGGAGGGCCGGGTGCCGCTGCTGCTCGGGCTGCGCTCGGAGTCGGAGCGCCACGCGGTCGCCGACCGGGTGGCGGCGGCGCTGCGGGCGGGCGTGGAGCGCGCCGGGCTCGCCCGGCCCGGGGCGCCGCCGGTGGTGGTGGTCGCGGCGGCCGGCGGCTGGGCGGCGGCCTCGGCGGGGCTGCGCCACGCGGCCGAGACGGCGGCGGCGGCCCAGGGCCTGTCCGAGCGCCCCTGGTACGACGCCCGCCGCCTCGACATCGACCTGCTGCTGTGGCGGCTGCGCGAACACCCGGACCTGGCGGCGTTCGTGGAGCGCGCCATCGGCCCGCTGCACACCCACGACGCGGCCTCGCGCCCACCGCTGCTGCCGACCCTGGAGACCTATCTCGCGCACGCCGGCCGCAAGGCGGAGACCGCCCGCGAGCTGCACCTCAACCGCCAGACGCTCTACAACCGGCTCGCCCGGATCGCGGAGCTGCTCGGCACGGACCTGGACGACCCGCAGACCGTCCTGGCGCTCTCCCTGGCCCTGCGGGCCCGCCGCCACGTGCCTCAGTGACCGTGTCGCTGGGTCAGCTCGTCGTACACGCTGAGCACCTGCGCCACCGTCTCGTCCTCGGTGGGCCAGTCCGCCGCCTGGACGAGCCCGGCCGCGGCGAGCTCGCGGCGCCGCCCGGGGTCGGTGAGCAGCCGCGCCACCGCGTCCCCGAGCGCCACCGCGTCGCCGTACGGCACCAGCTCGGCCGCGTCCCCCACCAGCTCCGGCACGCCGCCCACGGCCGTCGCCACCAGCGGGACGCCGAGCCGCAGCGCCTCCTGGGCCAGCAGCGAGCGTCCCTCCCAGCGGCTGGCGAGCACGGCCGCGTCGGCGGCGGCCAGCAGCTCGCTGACGTCGTCGCGCCGCCCGAGCAGCTTCACCGGCAGCGCCTCGGCCTCGATGCGCCGCCGGAGCGCGGCCCGCAGCCGCCCCTCCCCCGCGATCACGAGCAGCGGTACGGGATCGAGCGCCTTCCAGCGGTGGGCGGCGTCCAGCAGCACGTCGTAGCCCCGGTGTTCGACCAGACTGCCGACCGCCATCACCAAGGGCCGGTCCACGGCGCCGAGTTCGGCCCGGGCCTTGCCGTCCGGCGCGGGCGTACGCGGACCGGGCACCGCGACCGCGGCCAGCCGCGCGTCCCGGGCGCCGTGCCGCCGGGCCCGGTCGACCAGGTCGGAGGAGGCGCCGAGCACCACGGCGGCGCCGCGGGCGGCCCGCCGCTCCAGCATCCGCAGCACCCGGTGCTGGGCCCCGTCGGCGCAGGAGCTGGTGTGCCAGGTGACGACGAGGGGGACCGCGCGCCGCCCGCCGAGGGCGAGGGAGCTGCGCACCGCCGCGTGCAGCCCGTGCGCGTGCACCACGTCCGCGCCCGCGCAGACCGCCCGCAGGACGCCGAGGGCCACCGGGTCGCCGCGCCGGGGCACCGCGACGAAGTGGGCGCCCGCGCCCCGGAAGTCGAACTCCCGCTCCAGCGCGGCCGGAGCGCAGACGGTGACCCGGACGCCCCGCGCGGCGAGTCCCGCCGCCAGCGAGCGGACATGCGCGCTGCTGCCCGCGCTGCCGCCGCCCAGCACTTGGACCGTACGCAGCTGTGACACGTGAACAGGCTCCCGGGTCGGCGGTGGGCCGGTGTGGACCCCGGCCAAGGATGCCAGCCCGTACGGGCGTTCCGACCCCGTCCGGACGTTTCCCCGTGTCGGCGGGCGGCGGGCCGCGCCCGGGGACCACCCCCATGGGTGAACCGTCCCGGGACGGTTCACCCGGTCGGGACGCGGCGGCTCAGCCCTCCGCGCGTGCCGTCGCCAGCAGCTCCTCCGCGTGGGCCCGGGCCGTCTCGGAGTCCTCCTGGCCCGCCAGCATCCGGGAGAGCTCCCGGATCCGGTCCTCGCCCTCCAGGACGGTGACGCCGGACCGGGTGACGGAGCCGTCGTTGGTCTTCTCCACCAGCAGCTGGCGGTCCGCGAAGGCCGCGACCTGGGGCAGATGGGTGACCACGACGACCTGCGCCGACTTGGCGAGCTTCGCCAGACGCCGGCCGATCTCGACCGCCGCCCGGCCGCCGACACCCGCGTCGACCTCGTCGAAGAGGTACGTGGGCACCGGGTCCGTACCGGCGAAGACCACCTCGACCGCGAGCATCACCCGGGAGAGCTCACCGCCCGAGGCGCCCTTGGCGATCGGCCGCGCCGGGGCGCCCGGGTGCGGGGCGAGCAGCAGCTCCACCTCGTCCGCGCCGGTCGGCCCGTACGCCACGGTCCGCCCGCCCACCTCGACTCCCTCGGCGTCCTCCACCTGCCGTACCGCGAACGACACCCGGGCGTGCGGCATCGCCAGCGACGCCAGCTCGGCCGTCACCGCGTCCGCGAAGCGGGCCGCGGCCTCGGTGCGGGCGTCGGTCAGCTCCTGGGCCAGGACGGAGAGCTCCCGGCGCAGCCCGTCGCGCTCGGCGGTCAGCTCACCGATCCGGTCGTCGTCGCCGTCCAGCTCGGTCAGCCGGGCCGCGCCCTGCTGCGCCCAGCCGAGGACGGCCTGGATGTCCTCACCATATTTGCGGGTCAGCCCCGTCAGCGCAGCCCGCCGCTCCTCCACGGCCGCCAGCCGCAACGGGTCGGCGTCGAGGTCGTCCGCGTATCCGGCGAGCTCGCCCGCCACATCGCCGAGGAGGATTCCCACCTCGCCGATCCGCTCGGCGAGCGCGGCCAGGGCGGGGTCGTGCGACCGTACGGCCTCCAGGGCCCGGTGCGCGCCCGCGACCAGGGTGGTCGCGTCGACGCTCTCCGGGTCCTCGGGGTTGCCCGCGAGCGCGGAGTGGGCCAGGGCCGCGGCCGACGCCAGCGCCTCGGCGTGCCCGAGCCGCTCGGCCTCCGCCGCGAGTTCGACGTCCTCGCCGGCCAGCGGCTCGACCGCCGCGATCTCGTCGAGCCCGAACCGCAGCAGATCGGCCTCCTGCGCCCGCTCGCGCGCCCGTGTGGTCAGCTCCTCCAGCTCCCCGGCGACGGCCCGCAGCCGCCGGTAGGCCTCCGCGTACTTGGCCAGCGGCCCGGCCACGGCGTCCCCGGCGTACCGGTCGAGGGCCTCGCGCTGCCGGGCGGGCCTGAGCAGGCCCTGCTGGTCGGTCTGGCCGTGGACGGCCACGAGCTCGTCGGCGATCTCCGCGAGCACCCCGTTGGGTACGGAGCGCCCCCCGAGGTACGCCCGGGAGCGGCCCTCCGCCGAGACGGTACGGCTGACCAGCAGCGCGCCCTCGTCGAGCTCGGCCCCGGCCTCCTCGGCGCGGATCGCCGCGGTGGCGCCCGCGCGCAGCGCGATCCGCCCCTCGACGACCGCCGCCTTGGCGCCGATCCGCACCAGGGCGGGGTCGGCCCGTCCGCCGAGCAGCAGCCCCAGACTGGTGACGACCATGGTCTTGCCCGCGCCGGTCTCGCCGGTCACCGCGGTGAACCCGGGCGACAGCTCGACGACAGCGTCGTCGATGACCCCGAGCGACCGTATCCGCATCTCCTCCAACACGCCCCCGACCTTACGAGGTCCCGGGCCCGGTGTGCGACGCACCCCACACGGTCACCCGCAGGGTTGACCCCCCTGCCCCGTTTTCCCCCACCCCGCCCCTTCCCTGAACCCTCCGGGGTGGGGACTGGGTTTCCCAGGGGCTACGCCCCTTGACCCGGTTCTCGTCCGCGGCCCGGTGCCGCTTGCTCGCGCGGTTCCCCGCGCCCCCAAGTACCCAGGGGCGCGGGGAACTGCGCGACCAGCCACAGACGGCCCGCGGACGAAGACCGGGCATCAGTGCGGGGCGCCCCGCCACCCGCTCACGGGCAGCGCGAACTTCGCCACCAGCCGGTCCGTGAAGGACGCGTGGTGCAGCCGGGCCAGCCGGACCGGCACCGCCCCGCGCCGCACCTCCACCCGCGCCCCCGCCGGCAGCTCCACCGTCCGCCGCCCGTCACACCACAGCACCCCGTGCGGCGTATGCGGCTGCACCTCCACCGCCAGCACCGAACTCGGCGACGTCACCAGCGGCTTGGCGAAGAGCGCGTGGGCGCTGATCGGGACCATCAGCAGCGCCTCGACCTCCGGCCACACCACCGGGCCGCCCGCCGAGAAGGCGTACGCCGTCGAACCGGTCGGCGTCGCGTACACGATCCCGTCGCAGCCGAACCCGGTCACCGGCCGTCCGTCGATCTCCAGGACGACCTCCAGCATCCGCTCGGGCGACACCTTCTGCACGGCCGCCTCGTTGAGCGCCCAGTCGGTGTGCACCACATCGCCGTTGCTGTGGACCACGACGTCGAGGGTCATCCGCTCCTCGACCTCGTAGGAGCGCGTGACCACCCGGTCCACGACCTTGTCCAGGTCGTCGCGCTCGGCCTCGGCGAGGAACCCGACCCGGCCGAGGTTGACGCCGAGCATCGGCACCCCCGACGCCCGCGCGAACTCCGCGCCGCGCAGCAGCGTCCCGTCCCCGCCGAGCACGATCAGCAGCTCGCACCCGTCGAGGCACTGCGGGGTCGCCTCCTTGACCGTCCGTACGGCCGGTGAGTCCGGCAGCGGGATGTCGACCGCCTCCGCCTCCAGGATCCGCACCCCGATGCCGCAGCGCAGCAGCCCCCGTACCACCAGCTCCGCGCTGCGGATGGCGGCGGGCCGCCCGGTGTGCGCGAGCAGGAACACCGTGCGCTCGGCCGCACCCCGCTCGCCCGTACCGTCCCCCCCGCGCGTCTCCTTAGCGTTCCCCAACGAGCTCAACTAGGTCCCTCCGCCACTGCACGGTCCACATCAGCCGGATCCAGCGCGGGCGCACCGGCCCGCAGCCACAGAAAGTACTCGACATTGCCGGAGGGCCCGGGCAGTGGGCTGGCCGTGACCCCGAGTACACCGAGGCCCAGCGCGGCGGCCTGCCCGGCCACCGTACGCACGGTCTCGGCCCGCAGCTCGGGGCTGCGCACCACACCGCCGCTGCCCAGACGGTCCTTGCCGATCTCGAACTGCGGCTTGACCATCAGCACCAGGTCGGCGCCGGGCGCGCAGCACCGCACCAGCGCGGGCAGCACCAGTCCCAGCGCGATGAAGGACAGATCCCCCACCACCAGGTCGACGGGTTCGCCGTCGATGGCGTCGAGGGTCAACTCCCGTACGTTCGTCCGGTCCTTCACGGTGACCCGGTCGTCACTCTGCAGGGACCAGGCGAGCTGTCCGTACCCGACGTCCACCGCGACCACGTGCCCGGCGCCCGAGCGCAGCAGTACATCGGTGAAGCCGCCGGTGGAGGCGCCCGCGTCCAGCGCCCGGCGCCCCTCGACCTTCAGCCCCCGGGGGACGAAGGCCGCCAGCGCGCCGGCCAGCTTGTGGCCGCCGCGCGAGACGTAGTCCGGGTCGCTGTCGTCCTCGGCGACGACGATCGCGGCGGCGGTCTCGACCTGGGTGGCGGACTTGGTGGCGACCGCCTTGCCGACCGTCACCCGCCCGGCGGCGATCAGCTGGGCGGCGTGCTCACGGGACCGGGCGAGCTTCCGGCGGACCAGCTCGGCGTCGAGGCGGCGGCGTGCCACTCCTGCCACGTTCGGTTCAGCTCCTGTTGTCGTACGTATGTGACGCGGGGGACGGGGCCGGCGGCCCCGGGCGGGCGTCCAGCGCGCTCAGCGTCTCGCGCAGCCCCCCGTGTACATCCTCGTACACCCCGATGTGCCCGTCCGTGTCGAGGTGGGTGACGTCCGCCAGCCGCTCGACCAGCGCGTCCACCGCAGGGTCGCCGGTGGGTTCGCGGGGCACGTCCGGCAGTGCCGGGCCGGCGGGTCCGTCGGGCACGCCGGCCTCCGCCCCGGGCTCCGGCATCAAGTCGCTCATGGCACGACGCTACCGCGTGGGCCTGCGGTACGGTCGGTCACGATGGCGACGATCGAGGAGTGCCGCGCGGCACTCGACGCACTTTCCGGCACTCTGGCCGGCGCGAACGGTGACGTACGCGCCGCCGCCGCCCTCGACCGCTCACTGAGCTGCCACCTCACGGATCTGGACCGCACCTTCACCGGGCGCCTGCGGGAGGGCCGTATCGAGGTGGAGCGGACCCTTCAGGGGCCGCCGGTCGAGCGCGCCGAGATCCGTTTCGCCATGACGGGCGACGACCTGGTGGCGTTGGTCGCGGGCGAGCTGAACTTCGCGCGGGCGTGGACGTCGGGCCGGGTCCGTCTGGAAGCCGGGTTCCGCGACCTGCTCCGACTGCGGACCCTGCTCTAGGGCGCGCTCGGGAAAATCAGGCCCCCGGGGAGACCTTCGCCGCCTCCCGCTGTCGCGCCGCGGGCACCACCAGCGGCGTTCCGGTCTCCGGGTCGTCGATGACCTGGCAGCGCACCCCGAACACGTCCCGTACCAGCTCCGCAGTGACGATCCGCGACGGCGGGCCCTCGGCGACGATCTCGCCGTCGCGCATCGCGATCAGATGCGTGGCGTACCGGGCCGCCTGGTTCAGGTCGTGCAGCACCGCCACCAGCGTGCGCCCCTGGGACTCGTGCAGTTCGGCGCAGAGGTCCAGGACCTCGATCTGGTGCTGGATGTCCAGGAACGTGGTCGGCTCGTCCAGCAGCAGCAGCGGTGTCTGCTGGGCCAGCGCCATGGCGATCCACACCCGCTGGCGTTGGCCGCCCGACAGCTCGTCGACGTACCGCTCCCCCAGCCCGCCCACGCCGGTCGCGTCCATCGACTCCCGTACGATCCGCTCGTCCTCGGGTGACCACTGCCGCAGCAGCCCCTGGTGCGGGTAGCGGCCCCGGGCGACCAGGTCCGCGACCGTGATCCCGTCCGGCGCGATCGACGACTGGGGCAGCAGCCCCAGGGTCCTGGCGACCTTCTTCGCGGGCATCGCGTGGATGGTCTGCCCGTCGAGCAGCACCCGTCCCGCGCTCGGCTTCAGCATCCGCGACAGGGCGCGCAGCAGCGTGGACTTGCCGCAGGCGTTGGGGCCGACGATGACCGTGAAGGAGTGGTCCGGTATCTCCACCGACAGATCCTCGGCGATCACCCGCTGGTCGTAGCCGAGGGTCACCGATTCGGCGCTGAGGCGCTGCATGTTCGTACTCCTGGAAGGCGGATCCGTACGGGGGCGGGGGATGTGCGGGCCGCTCATATCCGGCCCGCCTTGCGTTCGGTGACCAGCAGCCACAGCAGATAGAGGCCGCCGACCACACCGGTGACCACGCCGACGGGCAGCTTGCTCTCGCCGAACAGCCGCTGGGAGGCCCAGTCGGCGGTGACGAGGAGGGTCGCGCCCATACAGCCGGCGGCCAGGATGTTGGGCCCGGTGGCGCGGGTGAGGCGGCGGGCGAGCTGCGGCGAGGTCAGCGCCACGAAGGAGATGGGCCCGGCCGCGGCGGTCGCGGCGGCGTTGAGGAGCACCGCGGAGAGCATCAGCACGGTACGGGTCCGCTGGACGGACACCCCGAGCGCGTACGCCGCGTCGTCGCCCATCTCCAGCATCCGCAGCGGCCGTCCGTACACGAGGATCACCGGCAGCAGTACGCCGAAGAGCACGAGCAGCGGCCACACCTGCTCCCAGTCGCGCCCGTCGAGCGAGCCGGTCAGCCACACCATGGCCCGGGTCGCGTCGACCAGCTGGGCCTTGGTGAGCAGGTACTGGATGCAGGCGGTGAGCATCGCGGCGGCGCCGATGCCGACGAGGACCAGACGGTAGCCGTGCACGCCCTTCTTCCAGGCGAGCAGATAGACCGCGACGCCGGTCGCGAGGCCGCCGAGCAGGGCGCCGACGGCGACGTCGGTGGCGTCGCCCCCGAACCAGACGATGACGACGAGGGCGCCGACCGAGGACCCCTGGCCGAAGCCGATGATGTCCGGACTGCCCAGCGGGTTGCGGGAGATGGACTGGAAGACCGCGCCCGAGATGCCGAGCGCGGCGCCGACCAGGAGCCCGACGAGGACCCGGGGCAGCCGCAGTTCGTTGACGATGAAGTCCTGCTGGGGGGTGCCGGAGCCGAAGAGCGTACGGACGACGTCGAGCGGGGCGATGTCGAAGTCGCCGCTGCCGACGAGGACCACGCCGGCCGTGAGGGCCGCGGCCAGCAGCGCCACGACGACGACCAGCGAGCGGGGGTCGGCCCGGAAGGAGTAACCCCCGGGCGTGCGTACGGCCTTCACAGCTGAGCCATCCTCTTGCGGCGGACGAGAAAGATGAACACGGGTCCGCCGATGAGCGCGGTGACGATGCCGACCTGGAGCTCGGAGGGCCGGGTGATGACCCGGCCGACCACGTCGGAGCCGAGCAGCAGCACCGGCGACAGGACGGCCGCGTACGGCAGGATCCAGCGCAGGTCGGGTCCGGTGATGGCCCGGACGATGTGCGGGACCATCAGACCGATGAAGACGATCGGCCCACAGGCGGCGGTGGCGGCTCCGCACAGCAGGGTGACGGTGATCATCGACAGGACACGGGTACGGGTGAGGTGGGCGCCCAGCGCGCGGGCGGTGTCGTCGCCCAGGGCCATCGCGTTGAGCGGCCGGGCGATGAGCGCGGCGAGCACCAGACCGGCCGCCACGAACGGCGCGATCTCGATGACGGTGTCCGCGTTGGCGGAGGCCAGCGAGCCGACCGACCAGAACCGCAGCCGGTCGAGCGCGGCCGAGTCCATCAGCTGCACGGCGTTGATGTAACCGTAGAGCGCGGCCGTGGCGGCCGTGCCCGCGAGCGCCAGCCGGACCGGGGTGGCGGCCCGGCTGCCGCCCAGGACGTAGACGAGCGCGGAGACGACCGCGGCGCCGGCGAAGGCGAACCAGACGTACCCGGTCAGGCTGGTGACGCCGAAGAAGCTGATCGCGGAGACCACGGCGGCCGAGGCGCCCGCGCTGACGCCGAGGATGCCGGGTTCGGCCAGCGGGTTGCGGGTGAGGGCCTGCATCACGGCGCCGGAGACGCCGAGCGCGGCCCCGACGAGCAGTCCGAGCAGGGTGCGGGGCACCCGGGTGTCATGGACGATGACGTCGTCGGCGGTGCCCGAGTAGTGGAACAGCCCGTGCCAGACGTCCGCGAGCGGGATCTGTTTGGCGCCGACCGCGATGCTCGCGAGGGCCACCAGGGCCAGGACCGCCACGGCCGCGAGCAGTCCGGCGGCGCGCAGGGCGTGCCGCCGGGCGGCCGGGGCCGGGGGCGCGGCAGCGGTGTGCGCGCTCGGCTGAGAAGGGCTGTCTACCAACACGGAAGTTAGGTTAGCCTACCCTGTGAAGCACCCAACAGGGCCCTTGATCATGCCCCGCGGCCCCGGACTCACCTCGCGGCTCACACCCCCAGCCGCTCCAGCACCTTCCCCGCGTCCAGCTCGCACACACCCTCGCCCGCGTACGTCCAGGCCGCCGCGCACAGCGCCCGCAGACCGTCCATCGGCTCACCCTCCCCGTCCAGGGCGAACGCCTCGTCACGGACGGCCGCCGTCCACCCGCCGCACCGGAACTCACCGTCGTTTTCAGCCACTTCCGGCTGGCCGGTCAGCATCCCCCGCAGATCCGCGTCCACGAACGTCGGCCGGTGCTCGGGGCGCGCGGCCAGCAGCCGGGCGCCGTCCGTAACTCCGGTGAGCACCAGCAGCGAGTCCACCTCGCCGTTGAACGCGCCCTCGATGTCCGTGTCCAGCCGGTCCCCCACCACCAGCGGCTTGCGCGCACCCGTACGGAGGATCGTCTCCCGGTGCATCGGGGGCAGCGGCTTCCCCGCCACCTGCGGCTCGGCGCCGGTCGCGATCCGCACCACCTCCACGGCCGCCCCGTTGCCGGGCGCGATACCGCGCCCACTCGGGATCGTCAGATCGGTGTTGGACGCGAACCACGGCACCCCGGCCGCGACCGCGTACGACGCCTCGGCGAACCGGCCCCACGCCAGATCGGGGCCGCCGTACCCCTGCACCACCGCCGCCGGGTCGTCCTGCGCCGACTCGACCGGCACCAGGCCGCGCTCGCGCAGTGCCACCCGCAGCCCCTCGCCACCGATCACCAGCACCCGCGAACCCTCCGGCACCTGCTCGGAGATCAGCCGCGCCACCGCCTGCGCCGAGGTGATCACATCCCCCGGCTCGGCCGGCACCCCCAGCTCGGTGAGGTGCGCGGCCACCGCGTCCGGCGTCCGCAACGCGTTGTTGGTGACGTACGCGAGGTGCATCCCGCCCTCCCGGGCCCTGCCCAGCGAGTCGACGGCGTGCCCGATCGCCTCCCCGCCCGCGTACACCACCCCGTCGAGATCCAGCAGAGCCGTGTCGTACACCTCACTCAGCGCCCGCGCGCTCCCGCTCGGCCGGGTCCTGCTGGGCTGGCTCATCCTCATCCACTCCTCGCTCGATGCTCTCCCCCCGATCATCACGCATGCCCGCACCCCACTTACCATGCACCAATGACCACAACTGGGCGTACGGACGACGGGCTGCGCCTGCTTCCCTTCCGAGGGCTGCGCTATGTACCCGAGCGCGTCGGCAGCCTCGCGGCCGTCACCTCGCCGCCGTACGACGTCGTGGTGCGGCCCGACGGTCTGCTGCACCTGGAGTCGGCGGATCCGTACAACATCGTCCGGCTGATCCTGCCGCAGGCCGCCACGCCCGCCGCACGGCACCAGCAGGCCGCGCTCACCCTCGACGACTGGCTGGCGGAAGGCGTCCTCGCGCCCGACCCGGTGCCCGCGCTGTACGTGTACGAGCAGCACGACGGCGCTCTGCTCCAGCGCGGCCTGATCGGGGCGCTGGCCCTCTCGGAGCCCGCCGAGGGTGTGGTGCTCCCGCACGAGGACGTCATGCCGCACGTCGTGGAGGACCGCGCCGACCTGATGCGCACGACAGCCGCGCACTTCGAGCCGCTGCTCCTGACGTACCACGGCGACGCGGGCGCCGACGGCGGCGAGCCGACGGGCGCGGGCGCGGTCATCGAGCGGACCGTAGAGCGCGAACCGCTGCTCTCGACCACCACCGAGGACGGCTACAGCCACCGGCTGTGGGCGGTCACGGACCCCGCCGACCTCGCCGAGATCCAGTCGGACCTCGCACACCACCAGGCGGTGATCGCCGACGGCCACCACCGCTGGGCGACCTATCTGCGGCTGCGCTCGGAGCAGTCGGCGCCCGGCCCCTGGGACTTCGGCCTGGTCCTGCTCGTGGACACGGCCCGCTATCCGCTGCGGGTGCGCGCGATCCACCGGCTGCTGCACCGGCTTCCGGTCAGCGACGCCCTGGCGGCGGTGGCCGAATCCGGTGCCTTCCGCATCCGTACGTTCTCGGTGCCGCTGCCCGACGCGCTCGACCTCCTCGCGGAGGCGAGCACCGAGGGCAACGCGTTCCTGCTGGCGGGCGACGGGCGCTTCCACCTCCTGGACCGCCCGGACCCGGACCTGCTCGCCCGCACCGTCCGCGCCGACCGCCCGCAGGCCTGGCGCGAACTGGACGCGGCCGTACTCCACTCCACGCTCCTGGACCACGTCTGGCGCATCCCGGACGCACCCGAGCACATCATGTACATCCACGACACGACGGCCGCCGTCGAGCAGGCGGAGCGGCGGGGCGGCACGGCGGTGCTCATGCACCCCGTCCGCGAGGACGTCGTCCGCGATCTGGCCCGCCAGGGTGTCACGATGCCCCGCAAGTCGACATCATTCGGCCCCAAGCCGGCGACGGGTCTGGTGCTGCGGAGCCTGACGGTGAACTGAGCGGTACGGCCGGGAGCGGCGGATACGCGAAAGGGCGGCACCCCGGTGGGGGTGCCGCCCTTTCCCAACTGCCTTCAGCCGCCTACAAAGGCGCCTGCGCGGACGATGGCTCAGGCCTTGTCGGCCGGGCCCTTGTCGGCGTCGGCGTCGGCGTCGGAATCGACCACGGAGTCCGACGCAGCCTCGGCCTCGGCCTCATCCTCGTCTTCGTCCGCGACCTCGGCCTGGGTGTGCGCCTCGGCGGTGACGTCGTCGATGTCGTCGAACTCGTCGTCGTCCTCGTCATCGTCCACGTCGTCGCCGCGGTCGTCGTCCTCGTCCGACAGACGGTCCGACTCGTCGGCGGTGTCGAGGAGGTCGGCGTCGGCCTGCTCGTCCTGCTCCTCCCGCTCCTCGCCGAGGGCGTCCACGAAGTCCACGCCGTCCATCTCGGCCAGTCGGTCCGAGGCGTCGGTGGTGCCGTCCTTGTCGGACTCCAGCGCCTTGGCGAACCACTCGCGCGCCTCGTCCTCACG
The DNA here is from genome assembly GCF_055580545.1 of Streptomyces sp. NPDC031670. Lineage (NCBI taxonomy): Bacteria > Bacillati > Actinomycetota > Actinomycetes > Kitasatosporales > Streptomycetaceae > Streptomyces > Streptomyces sp. NPDC031670. The sequence goes on from NZ_JBVILC010000012.1 coordinate 247,672, forward strand.
CCCGGCGGCGAGCAGCGCGTCCGCGTAGGCGTACCGCAGACGCGGGGTCCACGGCTGCACCGAGTTCGACGCCAGCTCCGGGCTCTGCAGGGTCACGATGGCGGCGTCCAGCTGCCCCATGTCCCGCCGCGCACCGGCCGCGACCAGGCGCATCTCGACCTGGCTCGCCTTGTCGAGCTTCTGCACCTCGGGCGCGCCGGCCATTTCGAGCGCGCGCTCGGGGCGGCCCATGCCGCGCTCGCAGTCGGCCATGACGGGCCACAGCTCGACGTGTCCGGTCATCCGCCGCGCGGCCCGGAACTCGGCCAGCGCCTCGGAGTACTTCTGCGTCGCGTACGCCGCGAAGCCGGCCGCCTCGCGGACAGCCGCCACACGGGAGGCGAGCCGCAGCGCGATACGCGAGTACGCGTACGCCTGCTCGGGGTCCTCGTCGATCAGGCGGGCCACCATGACCAGGTTCTGGGCGACGTCCTCGGCGAGGGTCTTCGGCAGGCTCAGCAGCTCCTGACGCACGTCCTCGTCGATTTCATTGCCCGTGACGTCCTCGTCGATCGGCAGCCGCTTGATCGGCTCGCGGTCGCGGTCCCGCTCGCGGCGGTCGTCGCCGCCACGGAACCCGCCACGGTCGTCACGGCCGCGGTAGCCGCCACGGTCGTCGTCCCGGCGCGGGGCCGGACGGTCGTCCCGGCGGAAGCCCGGGCGCTCGTCACGGCGGTCGTCGCGGCGGAAGCCACCGCGGTCGTCGCGGCTGTCACGGCTGTCACGGCCTCGGTAGCCACCACGGTCGTCCTCGCGGCGCGGGGCGCGGTCGTCACGGCGGAACCCACCACGGTCGTCGTCGCGGCGCGGGGCCGGACGGTCGTCCCGGCGACCGAAGCCACCGCCGCCGGTGGGGCGGCCACCGCGGTCGTCGTCACGACGGAAGGAGGGACGCTCGTCACGACGGTCGTCGCGACGGAAGCCACCACGGTCATCATCACGGCGCGGGGCCGGACGGTCATCGCGACGCCCGAAGCCACCACCCGTGCCCGAGCCGGAGCCACCACGGTTGTCGTCACGACGACCGTACCCACCGCCGGAGGGACGACCACCACGGTCGTCATCACGACGGAAGGAGGGACGCTCGTCACGACGGTCGTCGCGACGGAACCCACCACGGTCATCATCACGACGGGGAGCCGGACGGTCGTCACGACGCCCGAAGCCACCACCCGTGCCCGAGCTGGAACCGCCACGGTTGTCGTCACGACGACCGTAGCCGCCACCGGAGGGACGACCACCACGGTCGTCATCACGACGGAAGGAGGGACGCTCGTCACGGCGGGGGGCGCGGTCGTCACGGCGGAAGCCGCCACGGTCGTCGTCACGGCGCGGGGCCGGACGGTCGTCACGACGCCCGAAGCCACCACCCGCGCCCGAGCCGGAGCCGGAGCCACCGCGGTTGTCGTCACGACGACCGTACCCACCGCCGGAGGGACGACCACCACGGTCGTCATCACGACGGAAGGAGGGACGCTCATCACGGCGGGGGGCGCGGTCGTCACGGCGGAAGCCGCCACGGTCATCATCACGGCGCGGGGCCGGACGGTCATCGCGACGCCCGAAGCCACCACCCGTGCCCGAGCTGGAACCGCCACGGTTGTCGTCACGACGGCCATAGCCACCACCGGAGGGACGACCACCACGGTCGTCGTCCCGACGCGGGCCGGACGGACGGTCGTCACGACGGCCGTACCCGCCGCCGTAGCCGCCACCGGACGGACGGCCACCTCGGTCGTCGTCACGGCGCGGGCCCCGGTCGTCGCGGCGGTCATCGCGACGGAACCCGCCGCCGGTGCTGCCACGGCTGTCGTCACGACGGCCGTAGCCACCGCCGGCCGGACGGCCGCCACGATCGTCGTCACGGCGCGGGCCGCGGTCGTCACGACCGCCCCGGTAGCCGCCCCTGTCACCGCCGTCACGGCCGCGCCCATCGCGCTGCGGACGGTCCTCGGGAGAGTTGGTGGACATCGGTGCGACTCCTGTCTTCGGGTACTGCAGTCATTCTCGCGCAGTCGGCTGCCCGACGCGCTTCGGAAAATTCAAGTGGAAATAAAAAAGGACCCTTGGTCCCAGCGTTGAACGCTGGGACCAAGGGTCCTGAAAGATTGTTCGGCGGTGTCCTACTCTCCCACAGGGTCCCCCCTGCAGTACCATCGGCGCTGAAAGGCTTAGCTTCCGGGTTCGGAATGTAACCGGGCGTTTCCCTAACGCT